>CAMAYN010000211.1 GCA_945862285.1 Akkermansia muciniphila
TATCACGCCAAACATTTTCTCCTCTCCATCCTTGCACAGCCCACGAAACCCATGTTTATTGCCCGCACATGAGTCAAGACATCATCCGCGAAGCACTTCGCCAAGTTCGCTACCCAGGTTACTCCCGCGACATCGTATCCTTCGGGCTCGTAAAAGAAATTTCGCTCAACGGCGCCGATCTACTAGTTCGCTTGGAAGTCCAAACACGCGATGCGGCCATCCCAGAAAAAATTTTCCGCGATTGCCATGAAGTCCTCAAGGAAGTTCCCGGCGTGGATCAAGTCAAAGTAGAAATTGAGGTCAAAGAACCCACCACCCAAACTGCTCCGACACAGGCCGGTGCCTCATCCATTCCTGGCATTAAATCGATCATCGCCGTCGCCTCTGGCAAAGGTGGCGTGGGAAAATCCACGGTAAGCAGTAACCTCGCCATCGCCCTCGCCGCGCAAGGATACCGCGTCGGTCTCTGCGACTGCGACCTCTACGGCCCTTCCATCTCAATGATGTTTGGCACTACCGAGAAACCCATGGCCGATGAGCACGACAACATCATCCCCATTGAAGCCCACGGCATCAAACTCATGTCCATGGGGTTTCTCCTCGAAGACAGTTCTCCGGTCATCGTTCGCGGACCGCTCGCCACGCGCTACACCCAACAATTCCTCCGCCAAGTCGCCTGGGGGGAACTCGATTACCTCATCCTCGACCTCCCTCCCGGCACGGGCGATATCCAATTAACCATCGTTCAGACCGTGGCGCTTAAAGGTGCCGTAGTCGTTACCACGCCGCAAGAAGTCGCCCTCATTGATGCGAGAAAAGCCGTGAGCATGTTTGCCAAAGTTAACGTTCCCATTCTAGGAATTATCGAGAACATGTCATGGTTTGAATGCGAGCAAGGGAAACGCTATCATCTTTTCGGAAAAGACGGTGGCGTGCGCGAAGCCAAACGCCTCAACGTTCCCATTCTTGCCCAAATCCCCATCCAACAACCCATCCGCGAATGCGGTGACGCTGGTGCCCCCGTGGCTCTGCAAAACCCGCAAACCAACCCCGCCTCCGCCGCCTTCCACCAAGCAGCAAAAAGTCTCACGCGGTGAAATGGAAGACCTTTTGCCAATCATCGAACAATTCTTCCTCATCGGCTTAGTTCGCTAAGGAGGACTACTTATTTTTCTGATCAGCCTTACTGGGCTTTGCGACAGCTTTCAGTTGTGGCTTCGCCTCGGGCATGGCGAGGAAGCGCGTAGCTAGGCTTTTTACCAATTCTGCTTGAGTCGCAGCCATGTTTTTTGTTTCTCCAGGATCCGTTAGATAATCGTAGAGTTCATATTCTGCCGTGGCTGCGGGATCACCAGGTTTTTTCCATTCGACAAGACGATAGCGCTCATCACGCACAGCGCGGCCAATCATGTTTTTACGAGGATAGACGTGGGTAACAAATGGCCGATGCTTTGCCGATGATTGCCGCAATACCGGGGCAAAACTCTCGCCGTCTAGACCTTTCGGGAGAGGAATTCCTGCTAGGTCTGATAGAGTTGGGTATAGATCCACCGTTTCTACAAGTGCTTGCGAATGCCCTGCTTTCGCGCCCGGCGCGGCGACAAGTAGCGGTATGCGAGTGGCCTGCTCGTAATTCGTGTGCTTGCACCACATGCCGTGATCGCCAAGATGCCAACCGTGATCGCCCCATACGACAACGATGGTCTTTTTCTCCAAGTCGAGTCTCTTTAATTCATCTAACACCTTGCCAAGTTGCGCATCCATGTAACTCGTCGCGGCATAGTATCCATGGATTAAATGCCGTGTAAGTTCGACGGGTAGCGGCTTCGATTGATCAGGGATGTTGGCGTAATTTTTCAGTTCCATGCCGTATTGCGGTGCGTATTCGGGAGCACCATCAGGAGCTGTGAGTCGAGCAGGCTGTGGTAGCTTTGCGGGATCGTGCATATCCCAATACTTCTTGGGCGCTACGAATGGCAAGTGAGGTTTGAGAAATCCGACGGCGATGAAAAATGGCTCCTTTGCCGATTTTGCGGATTGAAGACGACGCATGGCTTCGGCGGCAATCATGCCATCAGCGTAGGTTTCATCTGACACATCCGCCATTTCAGTGGCAGCACCACGCGGCAGTTCATCGGGGCGTTTGTTTTCAAACAAAGCACCTTCACGTGTGGGTGCTTGGTTTTCCTTGAGTGCGTAGCTAACGGTTTTTGCGTAAAAATGCGGCACGTCCCACGATTTTGCGTCTTCGTAATTTCCGTGTCCTATATGCATGATTTTTCCTAACGATTGCGCCTTGTAGCCCGCTTGGCGGAAATGCTGCGCGAGCGTAACGGCATTCGGACGCGACTTACGGAAGTTCGTTGAAAGATCGTAGATCCCCAAAGTTTGCGGACGCAGGCTGGTCATCAATGCATTTCTCGATGGTGCACAGACGGCTTGATTGCAATAGGCTCTTTCGAAAACAACAGCTCGCTGCCCCAGCGCATCAAGATTCGGTGTTTTGGCCATCTTGTCGCCATAACAACCGATCGCAGGCTTGAGATCGTCCACACAAATCAAAAGCACATTCGGCTTTGTGGATTCGTCTGCGAAAAGATTGGCACAGGCAAGCAGGCCCAGTGCAAAGAATTGCCATTTTTTTTTCATATTGGGTTTTGAAACAAGCTCTTTTTTACGTAGCGAATCGCTGTGTATTATCATTATTTTCCTCATCAAGGCGACGAATGAGCTATGCTAGAGAAATATCCCGCCAGAAGGCCATTTTGTTTGAAATCATGGACGCGTCTGCAATATTGCCCGCACATGAAAATTGGTATCTACTCTCTGTGTTCCCTACTTGTAATGCCGATCTGCGCGGAGAAGCTGAACCACGGACTCGAGCGCAGCATCATCGCCAGCAATCCGCTCGTGGTAAATCCGGTAGATGTGACCGTGGATATCGATGGCACGGTTTACACCGTTGAAACGATTCGGCGGAAAAAAGCTGATCTCGATATCCGTGAATTCACCAAATGGATTCCCGATACTCTGTCCCATCGGTCGGTGGAAGAACGGCTGGCCTTTTACCAAAAAAGCATCCCCTCCTCCAACGTGAAGGATCACAATAAGGATGGCAAACGCGACCTCCGCGACCTCACTGTGCATTCAGAAAAAATCCACCGCTATGTGGATACCGATGGCGATGGCATGTTGGATAAAACCACAGTGTTTGCCGAGAATTTTAATACGCCTGTCACCGGCGTCGCTGCGGGCGTCTTCGCATGGCGTGGCGATGTTTATGCTACCATTGTGCCCGACCTCTGGAAACTCCGCGACACGAATCAAGACGGCAAGGCGGATCAACGCGAGGCATTGCTCACCGGCTTCGGCATCCATATCGCTTATGCCGGACACGATATGCATGGCGTTCAGCTCGGACCCGATGGCAGACTCTACTGGACCATCGGAGACAAATCTGCCAACGTGATGTCCAAGGAAGGAAAACGCTGGCTCAAACCGTATCAAGGCTTGCTCATGCGCTGCCATACCGACGGCACAGGATTTGAAATCGTCGCCCATGGACTGCGCAACGTGCAGCAATTCGCCTTTGATGATTTCGGAAACATTTTTGCCGTAGATAACGATGCCGATTTTTCCGGAGAAAAAGAACGGTTCCTTCACATCGCCGAGCAATCCGATACGGGCTGGCGCATGCACTACCAATACCGAGGAAATCTCTACAACCCTTGGATGCGCGAGTCGTTATCCATTCCCTCCGGAGCGCACCAACCCGCCTACATCACCCCGACACTTGCCAACTACGAGGACGGTCCATCGGGCTTTGCCCGCGATCCCGGCACCGCTCTCAATGACCGCTATCGCGGCTACTTTTTCATGACTGGTTTCCCCAAGAAAAAACTCTTTGCCTTTAAAACGATTGCCAAGGGTGCCTCGTTTGAAATGCAAGACAGCCACCTCGTCGATCAGGGACGCGACTTCATCGGCATCAAGTTCGGCCCCGACGGCGCACTTTACCTCGCCGACTGGTGCGGCGGCTACGAACTGAATGACAAAGGCGCAATCTTAAAAATCGACGACCCCACACAAGCAAAATCACCCCTGCGCACCGCCGTCGCCACCATGCTCAAAGCCGGCACAAAAAACATCTCCAATGATGAGTTGCTAAAACGCCTTGAGCATCCCGATCAACGCATCCGCACCGATGCCCACCTCGAACTCGCCAACCGCAAGGGCGGTACTGCAATCCTTGCCGAAGCCGCAGATCGCCTCCGCGAAAAACCCGTCGCCTGCACTCATGCGCTGTGGGCGCTCACCAAGATCAACTATTTTTCTGATTCCTTGTTAGAAAAACTCCTCCTTTCGACCTCTGAATACACCATCGCCCAGACCGCGAAATGGGCCGGCGAAACCGCAGGCAAGCCCGTTCCGCAACTCGCCAAATTACTGGAATCCCCATCCGCCATCGTCCGCTACCACGCCGCCATCGCCATTGGTCGCCTAGGCATGTCCCAGAGTGTCGCTGCCATTCTTTCCCTACTCGAAAAAAATGCCAATGCCGACACCCGCATCCGCCACGCTGGGATCGTGGCACTCTGCGGTATGTCCGCCGAAGCTCGAGCCACAGCGATCACGCATCCTTCTGCCGCTGTGCGCCTCGCTGCCGCCGTCGTATGCCGCCGCCTTGCTGCCCCCGAGGTCACCGCGCTACTCGCCGACTCCGATCCCGCCGTCGTCGCCGAAGCCGCAATCGCCATCCATGACGATATCGGCATCGCCCCAGCACGCCCCGCCCTCGCCTTGCTCATCGAAAAAAATCCCCGCGCCCCCATTCCCGCCATCTTACGCTCCATCGCCGCCAATCGCACCATCGCTGACCAAGCCGCAGCAGCCCGACTCACCAACTACGCGATCAATCAAAGCAACGCAGAAGAAGGCCGCATCGCTGCCCTCGCCGCACTGGAAAACTGGTCCACCGGTTACAACCTCGACCTCGTCCACGGCGCATGGAATCCCACCCCCGCCGCCGCTATTGACCTTGCCGCTAATGCATTTTCCCCCAGCGCCGCCAGCCTAAAAAATGACCCTAACACGAAAATCGCCAAAGCCGCCACCGCCACCGCGAAAGCCCTCGGCCTCTTTGAAGACAAGGTGACATTGGTGAAAATCGCCTTAGATCAAAAAGCCAGCACCGAGACTCGGCAACAAGCACTCCTATCACTCCAATCCACAGCGCCAGACCTCTTCAAAAGCACCGCTTTGTCATTCCTCAAATCCGATTCTCCGCAACTCCGCGCCCAAGCCGCCAAACTCCTGACCAAGATCGAACCCCCATCCGTCATCGACTACGCCATCCGTGCCGCCGAAAAATCGACAGATGTAGCCGAACGCCAATCAGCCATCCAACTCCTCGCCGCATCCACAGAGAAAAAAGCCATCGAAGCCCTAGCAAAGGTCTTCACTTCCGCCGCATCAGCACCCGAAATCCAACTCGAACTCATCGATGCGGCCAAAACCATTCCTTCCCTAAAAAATGCTGCCGACACTCTACAAACATCCCTCGCCGCCCAAGGCGAAATCGGCACCTATCTCCCATCCCTCCACGGCGGCGATGCCACAGCCGGCAAGCAAGTCTTCGAGGGACACCTCGCCGCCCAATGCACCGCCTGCCATCGCATCGGCGATGTCGGGAGCAACGTCGGCC
>CAMAYN010000212.1 GCA_945862285.1 Akkermansia muciniphila
CTTTTTTCCACGCCGCTGTCTTACGCGAGGCACAGGCGATGACAGAGGCCGCACCGCAGTCTCGACAACGAGCCAGCAGATCTGGTTGATCGCCAATCAAAATGAGCGAGCCAGGAGAATGTTGCGCGAGATCTAACAAGATTTGTCCATTTGCTTCGGATGTAGGATTTTGCCATGTGGCAAGTTTTAGGTATTGCTGAATATCGGCGACGGAAAAAAGCACACCGAGAAAGTCTTCTGCATTCGCGCGATGGAAGTAATTCGCCATGGGCATGCGATCACTCAGTAAACCTTGCAATTTTTTTTCACCATCGAGCACAGGCACCACACTGATTTGGTGACGCATAATCAAGTCTAAGGCATCGCCCATGGTGGCATTCGTGGAAATCGTGTAAACGTCGGTTCGCGCTACATCGCGCACGAGAGGATGAAGATGCTCGATGACTCGTGGAAGATCGACTCCCGCTTGTTCGAAAAGCCACTTTGTTTGCGAAGTGGGGTTACCTAACATGACACCTTCATAAATGCCATCTCCTTGAGAAGTTTGATTCAAGAATGCGGCATAGACTGATGCAGACACGGCGGAATCGGTATCGGGTCTCTGATGACCAACGACGAGAATAGGGTGCTGATGGCGCTGCTGTGCGGTTGCTTTCATTTTTTGGGTGCGATGGTCTGTTCACGCTATTTTCTCTGATTTTTGCGTCAAGCCCATAGTTGAAAGAATCATGTGTTGACTTCGTTTGCCTGCAAGAAATAGCATGCGTCACGGCATAAAATCATCATGTGCCTAAAAAAATTATGACCGAATGGCGGAAACGATTCTGGGCAACGACTGGCAGCGGCTACGTGGCACTTCTCTCACGTATGATTTTAGGCTTGGTGATGTTCCGCCTCATGTTTCAGAACTTCACGGGGGCGCAGTTCGGATTCTGGGCCTTATTGTGGTCGCTCTTTGGCTACGGCATTTTGTTAGACTTCGGCTTTGGTTTCACGGCGCAGAAGGCCGTCGCATCGAAGACTGCTACGGGCGACTTCGCGGGGATGAATCGATTGCTGGCGACGATTTTCTGGACATTCGTAGGACTTGCTGTGTTTTTGCTGACGGTTTTTGTGATCATCCGTAATCCCTTTCTGGATGGCATGAAAGTGGTAGCGGCGGATCGTGCAGAATTTGAATCGGCATATCTTGTATTTTTTATTGGCCTTGCCGTCATGTTTCCTCTGGGTTTATTTCCCGAAATTCTTCGTGGTCTGCAACGCATCGACATCGCGAATTGGGTATCAACGATTTCCACAGTACTAAATTTCGGCTTTCTCTGGTATGGCATGCATGCGAGATGGGATCTAGCTGCACTTATGGCTGTTAGCGTGGCGACTACGGCACTCCCCAATTTGATCGCGGCAGCTTATGTTTTCCGTCGATTACCCGAACTATCATTACGACCTCGCTGGTTTCACTGGGGTTCAGTGAAGTCACAGATGGGCTTTTCCATTGCCGCCTATCTAATCACGTTTAGTAATATGCTGATGGGGAAAAGCGATCAATTAGTGATCTCTCTAACGATTGGCGTGGCGTTCGTGGCGATCTACCAGGCTGGATTCAAGGCAAGTGAAATGCTTGGGTTATTCAGCTCCCAGATGCAGCAAGCACTGTCACCTGCGGCGGCATCCATGCATGCCTTGGGGGACAAAGAGGGGTTACAAAAGCTCTTACTCGGCACATCAAAGATTACATTTTTTTTGGTCACACCATGCTACCTACTAGCCGCGGCATTTCTTGAGCCACTCATCGAATCACTCACGGGAACCAATCCTGTGCCTGCGGAAACATTTTGGGTGGGGCAAGCATTGTTATTTGCCACGTATAGTTCTCAGTTGACCAGCGGCGCATCGAAACGAGTGCTGATGATGTGTGGCGAAGAAAAGAAACTACTCGCGATTTCACTCGTCGATGCGGCGGCAAATCTCTGTCTCAGCATTGCACTCGCCTTCAAATTCGGTGTCTTAGGTGTAGCGCTTGGCACGATGATTCCTACCACACTCGTGGGTTGGCTATGGATTGTGCCGTTTACGGTGAAACGACTAGGCATTAGCGGGAAAGATTTCCTAGCGATCCATTTGAAGGGAACCGTATTGCCGTTAGTCGCCTTCGGTGGCGTGTTGTCGGTCATCTATTTCCTCATGCCTGCCAGTGCAGACTGTGGCCTAGTCGGCTTAGGTTGGCGCGGCTTGGTTTGTATGCTGCCTCTACTCGTCCTCGGACGTAAAGTCATCCGAGAAATGGCACGAGGTTGAGGGCTGTTATTTCATCGCTTTACGATAAACATCGATCACTTCCGCCGCTGTGCGCGACCAGTGAAATCGTGCCGCGTTTGTTAGGCCTTTACCCTTGAGTGTCTCGGCAAGTGTAGGATCACTTGCTATTTTGGTGAGGGCATTTGCTATATCATCGACATCTTCGGGATCGATGGTCAGCGCTGCATCCGCTACGACTTCTTCTAGTGCCCCACGCGTGCTGCTAATCACTGGCGTTCCACAGGCCATGGCTTCCACGGGTGGCAGACCAAATCCCTCAAAGAGACTCGGATAGACCATCGCTTGCGCCGCTCGGTACAAATGTGGAAGATCGGCATCGGGCACAAATCCGAGGAAACGAATGTCGTTCACATAGGGTGATGCCGCTGCGGCGGCTTTGATGACTTCGCTGCCATGCCAATCGCCACCGCCAAGGGCGAGTTGCCAGGAAGATCCGGTATTTTTTTTAAATTTTTCAAAGGCTTGTATCAGCCTAACATGATTTTTCCCGGGGTGTTCTAAGCGGGAAACATAGAGAAAATACGGCGTGGAAATTGTATGTTTTTCTTCAATCCAAGAACGTGCGGCATTGATGTCACCTGGGAAAAAGCGATCATGATCAATTCCATTGTGAATCACGTGCAACTGGCGTTCGGGTATGCCGAAGAATTTTTCGATGTCGAGCGCTGTGCAATGGCTCACAGAAATGATTTCTTTTTGTGCATGCGCTAAAGATTTCACAATCACCCGTCCATAGAACATACGAGCAATGTCGTATTTCCCCTTCACGTGAAACGGAGCAAGGTCATGAATCGTGCCGATGGTAGGGCAAGGTGCTTTGCGAACGAGACGGCGGTAGCTAGGAACATGCAGAAGATCCAAGGATAACTCAGAGGCAAGCTTGGGAAGAGTGAATTGATGCCAGAGGATATTTTTTACTGGTGGAGCAGCCGCAAGAGGGACGGGGATGATTTTACACGATGCTCTGACGAAATCAAAAAGAGGAATTTCGTTTTCTAACACAAAAAGATGCAAATCCACTTTGCTCGAACGCACAAGCTCTCGGACGAGCGAAAAGACATATTGCGCCACACCTGAGCGCCCGCCTTGAATCATTGTTGCGGTGAGACCAACCTTCATTTTCCGATCAATTTTTGAGCTTCATCGACGCTGGAAACCTCAACGAATAAGTTGCGGAGCTTCATTAAATCCAAGGTGCGTAAAACAGTCTCGTTGGCATGAGCGAGGTAGCATTTCCCCCCAAGTTCCCGAGTCATACGCGCGAGCCGTGCCAATTTGCCACTGCCCGTAGAATCGAGAAACACGGTTTCGCTTGCATCAATAATCACCGATGGTGAGTTTTCTTGCGGCCACAAGGTAGCATCGCGCGCGGCAATGGCATCCAGACGGGCTGGCAGGCGTATCAGTAAAAGCGAGTGCGAAATATCCGATATAGGTGAAGATGGTGGGTTCGCATGGGCTGATGTAGCCGATGGCGAAGGTGATTGTGCGGGCGGCAGGACGTTACGAGTTTTATAGTATTGTTTGATCAGCCCTGGAATGACGATGCGGATGTCGTTGATGTAGCGTTTCGCAAGACGTCTCGGCTCTTGAATCACGCGGAAAAACCACTCGAGGCCGCATTTTCTCATCCACACTGGAGCGCGCTTCACTGCACCTGCTAGGAAATCGATCGTTGCACCTACGCCCATGGTAACTGGAACTCCCGCTTCGCGAAAATTCATCGCCAGCCATTTTTCTTGTTTGGGGCAGCCGAAGGACACAAACAACATATCGGCCTTGGCTTCGCGGATTCGACGACAAATGTCAGCATGATCCATTTTTTCCAATGGCGCAAATGGAGGCGAATACATGCCGGCAATTTGCAATCGTGGCCAACGTGCTTGAATTTTTTCCTCTGCCACAGCCACGACTTCATCGCGACCACCAAGAAAGAAAACGCGGTGTCCTTTTTCTTGAGCTAAATCAAGGAGCAATGGCACCATGTCGCTGCCTGCCAGTCGTTCTGGAAGAGGATCGCCTAACCATTTCGACATCCAGATCAGTGGTGTGCCATCGCATAAAATCAAATCTGCATCCTGCAAAATCCCTTGTAGCACATCATCGTCATGAACGAGCGCAAGGAAATCCACATTCGCTGTCGCAATCACATGCGGCTTCCCGCTCGAAATCATTTGCTCAATAATCTCCAAGGCCTGCTGCGTATTCAACTGGTCTATCGGCACCCCCATCATCACGATAGGCGGAGGCAGCAAATGGGCCCATGGACGAGCGGGCAGTGCATTACGATCAGAAGCTCTAATTTCTGCAACAGACATTAATGATTTCTACTTACGGGATTGCGCTCTGTCAAAGGATAATCATGAAATAATCATGAAATTTGACCAGCAAAAGCATTGTCTTGTAAAACATACCATCTTTCTGTTAGTAACATCGCTACAATTTGCATGAATCAAGAGATCATTAAATTATTGAATCAGATCGAAGTGGATCACAAAGTCACGATTCTCTACGCTTGCGAATCCGGCAGCCGCGCGTGGGGCTTTGCCTCGGAAGATAGCGATTTCGATATTCGCTTTCTCTACAAAAGTGCGCCGCAAGAATATCTTCGCGTTTTTCCGCCAACAGATACGATCAACCTGCCATTAATCGGTGATTTAGATGCCTCCGGCTGGGACGTTCGTAAAGCACTTGGTTTACTAGGAAAATCAAATGGGTCACTGCTCGAATGGCTACACTCGCCCATCATTTACCAAGCAGCCGATGGTTTCCTAACACGGTGGCAAAGGGCGGCACGGGATGTATTTTCACAAAAGCCCTTAATCGATCACTACCGAGGTCTAGCCAAACAAATGATCTATGGCAAATTACAGGAAGAGCAAGTTCGTGCGAAAGATTATCTTTATGCCTTGCGCTCCCTATTATGTGCCGAATGGATCATGGCTGACCGTGGAATTCCGCCTGTGCCATTCGCTGAATTGATAGAATGTGCGCCGGATTCTATCATTGAACTTATCCCCACACTTCTCGCGGAAAAAGCCAAGACCAAAGAAAGCGAGCGCATGGAGAAAATTCCCGCATTGGATCATTTCCTCCAATCATGCCTCATGGAAAATTCTGGGCGCTCGATGAGCTTTGCTAAAACTTCAGACCGCAGCGACGTCATCGATTCGCTCTATCGCCATGAAATTTTCCACCGCCGCCCAGAACGTGCAGAAGACTACACGCTGGAGCGAGTCCGGAGGAAAGATACTTTGCTCTTCGAGACCATCGCTGGCAGCTACGCCTACGGCACACAGGTGGAAGGATCAGATCAAGATTTACGCGGAGTGTTTGTTGCCACGCCGGGCTTGATGGGCGGATTAGATGAGGTCTTACAAGTC
>CAMAYN010000213.1 GCA_945862285.1 Akkermansia muciniphila
TGAGAAAGTGTGATCGCGTTGCCGAGCAGATTGAGCACCATGGGCACAGCAACGTTGCGACGCATGCCTGAGAGACCCATGCCAAGGGAGAATGCAATACCTGAAATACTTTGGGATGCATCAAGCTCTCCTTGGTAAATTCTATCTCGCACGCTGGCCCAGCCGAGTTCGCGACTAAGGCTCACGTTTAGCCCATGACGCTCAAAAATCCCCGTTTCTTGGGCGTAAGCGAGCGGGGCACAGTCGGCGAGTGGAACATAGCCGAGACGTAGTGATGAGCGGTTGAGTGGCATAGAATTATATCAATGTAAGGGATGAAAGCTATTTTTGTGCCAATTCTTTGACTTTTGGCATGTTTCTTGCTGTTTCTACGCGAAGAGTGGAAAACTTATGGAATGGGTGCCTGATTTGAGACAAATACGAGCCTTCGTGGCGGTCGCTGAAGAGGGCAGCTTTACATTGGCCGCCAAGAAGATTTTCGTGACGCAATCGGCGGTCAGTCATGCGTTGCGCACACTCGAGCAACAGTTGTCATGTATTTTACTCGATCGAAGCGGCAAGGGAATCTGCCTGACCGAGTGTGGCGAGGTTCTCATCAAGCGATGCCGCAAGATTTTGGCAGAAATCGACCAAGCCGCTCGTGATTTAGACAGCTTGCGACGGTGGGGGCAGACGAGAATTCGTATTGGAGCGACTCATAGCATTTGCTTCTACCTATTGCCGTCCGTAATTCGCGAATTTCGCGATTGCTTTCCCCGTTGTGAAACCTTGATCGAGGCAGGAGATACGGCAAGTTTAGAAGAAAAATTAGCGCGTGGGCAACTCGATCTCGTGCTTGGCATAAAAACAAAGGCACATCAGGAATCGAACTTTCGTTTTATGGCTTCTGAGGAGCTTTGCTTTGTGGTATCAAAGTGTCATTCGTGGTGCGAAAATCCAAAATCCATTGGAGAATCCCTAGCAAAGCAACAATATATCCAATATGCAAAAGGGACTGAAACCAATCGACTGGTACAAACTTGGCTGGAAAACGAAGTAGGAGCAGTGACGCAACCGATTGTTTTAGGCGACATGAAGGCGATTTGTGAAATGGCGCGACTGGGGATCGGAGTGGGAATCGTGGCTCCATGGGTCGCGGCACGCGAGATGGAGCAAGGTGGATTACATCAAGTAGCAATCCCTGGCACTGGCATTCCTCGCGAATGGGCGGCATTTTACTCGACAAAAAAACAACCAAGTCTGGTGGAAGAGGCATTTATTGGGATGTGCACTCTCGGCTTTAAAAACTTAATGCTAGTAAATCACGTTTTTTAGCATAAATAAGCTCTACGTTTGCTACAATTCTCTCGCAAATTGATTGATCCCCTATACGATCCCTCACCACCACGATTTATGAAATCCATCAGCGTATTTCTCGCCACTGCCATCATTGCCACGGGTACATTACACGCCCAAGTGGACTACAGCGAAGAAGGTCAACCATGGAAACAGCGCGCTGACCATGGTCCTGACGCCGCGGTCCCCGGCTGGTATTACAACCTCGGACTTACAGGAATCCGCGCCGAATTGGTTGCAGAGCATCCCAAAGCACTCTTGGTGAAATACACTCTCCCTAAAACTCCCGCACGTAAAGAAATCAAGATCGATGATCTCATCGTCGGTGTGGATGGGAAAAAATTCCGCAAACCTCACCTCGACGGGTATGGCAAGGAAGTCTTCGGCGCACAAGGCCCCATCGAAGAACTTGCCGAAGCCTTGGAAGATTGCCAATCCAAGTCTTGCAAAATTTCACTTATGATCAAGCGAGGCGAGGAGTCTCTCAGTGTGGAACTCGAGATTGGCAAAGAATATGGCACTTATGCCAAGACCTTCCCAATCGATTGCAAAAAATCAGATAAAATTCTCAGCGAGTTACTCAAATACATCACCAAGCAGCAAGAAGACAACGGTTCTTTTGGCGACCCCGTAAACAACACGTTTGCTGCCCTCACTCTTCTCGGCACAGGCGAGAAAAAATACCTACCTGACGTAAAACGCAACCTGCGTCACCTATGCGATTCTATCAAATCCCTCGACGAGGGGACTAAACAAGACGGACTGATGAACTGGACTTACATGGGCACCGCGATTGTGCTTTGCGAATATTACCTCATCACCAAGGAAAAATGGGTGCTGTCCGAGTTGGAAAAAATCCGCGACATCCTCTATCATGGCCAGTATCTCGATATGTCACAAATCAACCCCAAGGTGAAAGAATCGCACCCAGACTCCTATCCCACCAGCCCCAAACAAGCGCATGGCGGCTGGGGGCATAACCCGGGATTCGAAGGCTACGGCCCGATTGCCATGATCACCGCCCAAGGTGCGCTATCCTACTCACTCATGCACAAGTGCGGCATAGCGATCGATCGCAAACGACTCGATGCCGCCTACGCCTTTCTCAAACGCGGCACAGGCAAAAATGGCTACGTCAATTACGGCGATGGAGCCAGCGACCCTGACGATTGGGCTGACATGGGACGCACCGGAGCCACTGGCATCGCATTCCTTGCTCATCCATTTGGCGAGAGTCGGCATGCGCGCATTTACTCCGATGTGATCGGCAAGCATCCGCAAAGTTTTCCCGATACGCACGCCTCTCCCCCTATGGGCATGGGCTGGGAAGCACTCGCCGCCCATACCGATCCGAAAAACTTCCGCAAGCTCTTGGATGCCAACCGTTGGTGGTTCACCATGGCACAGTGTGGCGATGGAACATTTTACTACCAACCGAATCGTGACAACTCAGGCTACGACTCTTCCTCTCGCATGACCGCTTCTTGCGTAGTGGCTTTCATTTATTCCATGCCGAAAAAGAACCTCTTTATCACTGGCAAAGTCGTGAAATAGTTCATCCGACATTATTCTAAAAATTCTCCACAACTTTTCCAATCCGCCCTTGTTATGTATATCGTCAACACCGTGCATCCGCACTCTCGTGACAATACACCAACAAAAAACAACAATATGAAAATTGCCCTATACCTCATCGGTTCCGCACTGCTCGCATCATCCGTATGTTCCGCAGAAGAAGGAAAAAAACGCAAACGCCCAATGCCCGACCGTGGTGCCATGGCGGAAAAAATCTTCAAGAAACTCGATGCTGATTCCAGCGGTACAGTTTCGCTAGAAGAATTCAAAGCCGGTCCACGCGCTAAGGAAAACCCAGAGAAAGCCGAAGAAATCTTCAAAAAAATCGACGCTGATTCCAGCGGCGGCATCACATTTGAAGAATTCAAATCAGCAAAACCACCCAGAAAAGACGGGAAAGGTGGGAAAGAAGGAAAACCCGCAACAGAATAATTTCTGCATTTCAGACAAACAAAAAAACGCTATATTTCCTCGGAAATGTAGCGTTTTTTCATTTCTGCCGCCTTGTCCATGCCAAAAAACATGATGGTCCATTTCCTCGAATGGCATTTACCCAAATGCCTTGAGAAACCCAGCCTCCAAGGCCAGTTGCTCCATGGCGTTCGTTTCTAACGAAGCACGAAGTTCCTCTAATGCTTCCACGCGGCGCAGCAACGAATGGGTCGTCTCGCGATCAGCTATCGATTTCACAAAGCTTTCTACTTCCGGAAAATCCTCGCACGGCATCCCGTGGCGGAAACGTAACGCATCAGCAATCCATGCCATCAGAATATCAAAATAACGGGAACGCTCGGCAAGGTATGCCGCTCGCCCATGCGCCTTATGGTAATCCTCACGCTCTTTGAGCCACTTGCCATCCGTGGTTTGCGCATATTGCTTTTTTTCTTCGGCATAGCTGGCATCTTCCGCTTTATCAATTTCAGCGCGACGTTTCTCGATCACACTGGCAAAAACCGCCTTCACCGTCAATGCGCCCCACGGCGTGCCAAAGCTGGTTGTGGCGACTTTATTTAATGCGCTAACCAATTCATCGCCGCCGTCACTGCGATAATCTGGCTTGCCTAACAACGGCAACTGCACACACCGCGAAAGAATCGTCGGCAACAAGGTTTGTGGCTTACTCGTCACCAACATCAATAATGTGCGATCGGGCGGTTCTTCTAAGGTTTTTAAAAATGCATTCTGCGCTTGGACGTTCATGCGATCCGCATCCATGATGATCACAATCTTCCAAACACCTTGCGCCGTCGCCATGTGCAGTCGATTTTCCACTTCCCGCATGCGATCCACACCAACAATGCGCGAGATTTTTTCAGGGGTGACAATCTGCACAGAATCGCACTCATGTTCTTCGATCGGCGGCGGATCATTCACCACCGCTTCACCAAACAAATCAAATCCTGCCTTCATTTTCCCCTGCAACAACCACGAGATCCGCGCGGCTAGCGACTGCTTACCAGAGCCACGTGGGCCGGTGATGAGCAAGGCATGAGCCAATCGGCCATTTTCATGAGCACGTTCTACATGCCCAAAGGCCTGATCTGCGGTGAATGGCATGGCGCGTAATTAAGCAGGCGGACAAGCCGCAGTGGCGAATTTCCGCTGCGGTTGAAAGGGTTTGACGAATGCATCATCGAAGCTGTAGATCGCGGAGAAATCGTCTTTCGTGTCAGAGTCCTGTTTACCGAAAACTTTTTCATCAATCAAATTAAATACCATATCGCCTACATCTTGGCACTGGCACAAGCCCCACTCGCGTAACATCGTCGCGGCCATCGGGCCAAATTCTTTTAGTGCCAAATCGCGAAATCCCGCCAACAATTCTTGTCCCGTAACGTGACGTTGGCGTCCTTGATTTGCCTCCATGATTCTCTGCACGGTAAAATCCAGAGCCTCCTTCAAAAAAATATATGCCTGCGGGTGAAATCGAGCATCGCGCTTGATGATCGATCCAATGGCATGCTCGTCGGGCAGTGCTTGCATGGCGGATTACTAGCACGTGCCCTGTTGTAGGTAAAGAGCAGAGATAAAAAAAACAACTCGGGAAGCACGCAACTCCCATCGCTCGTGGATCGTTATCATTTTTCGGTCAACGGAGTTCCTGAGAAATCAGCACTAGACTCCCGCTTGAAAATGACTTCCCATCGAGTGCGCCGCTAACGTTCCACAAATCCTCATGGCTCCCTCCTCAATACGAGACCCTCTTCTCGAGCTAACATTACCTCCCTGCAAGTTGCAGGATCATAATCTCTGCGGGGAATGGCTTCCTGCAAGTTGCAGGACGATAATCTCTGCGGGGAATGGCTTCCTGCAAGTTGCAGGGCGATAATCTCTGCGGGGAATGGCTTCCTGCAAGTTGCAGGACGATAATCTTTGCGGGGAATGGCTTCCTGCACGTTGCAGGACGATAATCTTTGCGGGGAATGGCTTCCTGCAAGTTGCAGGGCGATAATCTTCGCAGGGAATGGCTTCCTGCATACTGTGAAGGCGTTTTTTCACTCATCCATGAAACTGTTGCGATCACCGTTGGACATTAGATCCAGAAGAATCTATACTGCCGCGCATTAAGAATTGTGGTTTTCGAGGTGCCGATTTCAAATAGGAAGACAGCCGTCCCGGCTGTCTCGGCAGACGGGCATCCTGCCTGTCATCAAAGAAAAATAGATCAACAGGCGAGACGCCCGTTTGCCGAGACAGGCAGGATGCCTATCCTCCTTTCACAAAACATGCTGCTCGTCAGTATAGT
>CAMAYN010000214.1 GCA_945862285.1 Akkermansia muciniphila
TCAATTTATGCACAAGTGTTCTACATGCGAGGAAAAAATGCATCTCTGTTTGTCAGCAAGGAAAGCGTGCAGGGAGGAATGTGGGCAGATGCCATTCTTTGCAGATTAGCGATGCAGATTAGCGATTGAACTTATGACAATTTCATGACAATCTGTTCAGGTATTTCCGCTATTGTTTTTGTTATGAAATCACATCGATTGACTTTTTTACTGTTGTTGCTCGCTCAGATGCTTACGCCTGTGAACGCGGAGGAAAAGACCTTGCGGGAAGAATTGCGTGATGCGCTTTATACGGAAGAAGTGACGCGTGAACCAGCCGCAGCGGCGGTGGCGTATGAGACATTGCTGATGCGCTATGACTTGCAAAAACAAGTGGCCGCCAGTGCGCTGTTCCGTCTTGCGGAACTCCGGCATAATCAAGGGCGCAAGGAAGATGCCATTGCTCATTACCAGCGTTTGGTGCTGGAATTTCCTAATGCGACGGCAGAAAAAAACCGTGCGCTTGAGAGATTGAACGCCTTGGGGGTGAAGCAGCCCAAAGGCGCTGATGGTGTAGGGGCTGTTGCCGTCGATAAGGAAGAAGAGCATTTGCTAGAGTTGAAAAAATTCCGAGATAACAACCCCGATTTAATTACTGAAGATATTCTACTTCGAGCTATTAAGAATGATTGGCAGAAGTGCGTCAAATGGATCATTGAGGAATCCCAACAAAATTTAGATTACAGCAAAGTCATCATTGCTGCTGCAGATGAATGTAAGCCAAATATTTTACGATACCTGATCGCTAAATTAGGAGAAACTACGAAAGAACAATTTGCTGAAGCGATGTCGATTGCGTGTGATCAAGGCTATTTAGAAATTGTAAAAATTTTATTGGAGTCAAAAGTTCGTTCTAATACGGACTTTGGAGATGCATTTATTATCGCAGTGGAAAGAAGCAGAGTGAATATTGTCCGACATCTCATTGAGTCTATAGGAGATTCCCTAAAAGAAAAATTTCCTGAAGCGTTGTCGATTGCCTGCAAAGGCGGTAATGTAGAAATCGTAAAAATCTTACTAGCGGCTGGAGCGAATCCGAATACAGGTATAACAAGGTTCTTAAGAAATAACGGTGAAGGTGGTCACGCATCATTGATGGAAAGCGGACTCCCATTAATCGTCTCTTTGTATCATGGTCATACAGCCATTGCCGATCTTCTCATCGATGCAAAAGCAGACATTAATTTCCTCGAAGTGGTGACGCAAGGGCAGATCACGCCACTTGCAGCGCTAATTTTATGCGGAAATCATAAAGCGGAATACCTTAAAAAATTCCTTAGCAAAGGTGCAAATATCAATACGGAGCTTAAAGTCGAAATACCCGCTGACTATAGTAATATTACTGAAGTTTTCAGCTATTTGGGCTTAGCGATTCTGACAGGGCAAGCAGAACTAGCATCAACTCTCTTTGCTCATGGAGCAAAACTGGACGGGCTGGGAAAATATGCTAAATCCAATGATAAGGATTATCTTTACGATGATGATTATATTAGCAGTAGCTATACCTCATTTGGTCGATCCGTAAGTGATAAACAAAAATTGGAGTGCATCAAAGTACTCGTGGCCAACGGATGCAAATTAAGTGTCAAAGGTTGTAAGAGGTTATTCAGGCAACAGGCAGGAAACTCAGGCGACTCTATTACGCGATATCTAAAGGAAACATTTCCCGAAGTTTTTGCGCAAGTGACAGAACCAGGGGGACAGGAACCGATGATTCGGACGCCGCGTCCGCGAATTGTTCCGCCCACAATTCCGAATCATGAGTAAACTTCTCCGCTCACCGAGCATCCTCGCCATGGCGGTATTTTTGCCATTACTGGTGCTGGCATTTTTCTCATGGCAAGGGACGCGGGCGCAGGTGCGGGCGGCATGGACATCGGCGCGGGATGAGCTGAAGCGCAGCAGTGCCCAAGCTACGGAGAAATTTGCTGAACGCCTGGAGTCGGCATTGATGCCGGCGAGGATTTTCCCAGATCCACCAAAGCCGGGAATGGCCAGCAAAGCGGACGAAGTTCTCGACGGGAAGGACATCGTGGCATTGCGACAACTGCGGGATGATGTGAATGCGGGGCTGTCGCCAGCGGGGCTGCCACGTCGGGTGATTGCGGGTCTGCGAGTCATGGAATTTGGCGGAGATGGCAATGACGCTGCACAACTCGTGAGCTTGGCACTTGCAGAGGATGCATCTATTTTATCTCACTTGGTGGTCGAGAAATATGCTGGCGACGAGATGAAGAAATGGTGGCAGCAGGAGGAATTGGCACGCCAAGCCTTCGACGAGCATCCTGATGTGGGCGAGGCGGGCAAGTGGGGACTCACGCCGCAGATTGTGTGGCTCCGCGTGGATGAATCAGTTTTGCGATTTCTGAGCAAGGAGGCATTCGAGGAAGAATGTGAGCGGCAGCGTGGCCTGTTGCCGCCGTGGGCGGGGGTGCGCGTGGTGGCGGACGGGCAGGTGTTTGGCGATGAACGGGGCGAGGTGATTGCAACGTTGCCGCTGGCATTTGGGCGGGATGCGCGGGTGGAATTTTCCGTGATTCATCCCGAGATGATCGATGCGGATGCGAGGCGGCAAGGACGCTGGGCGTTGTTGTTGCTGGGTGCCGCCGTAATCGTCTGCGCTGTGGCACTGGCGATGATGCATTCCGCCATCCGCCGGGAACGACATCTATCGGAAATGAAGAGCCAATTTGTGGCCAGTGTTTCTCATGAACTGCGGGCGCCCGTGGCATCGATTCGTTTAATGGCAGAAGGGCTGGAAGCAGGCAAGGTAGAGAGCGCCATGGTGAGGGAATTTCATCGGCTCATCGCCCGCGAAAGCGCCCGACTTTCCACGCTGGTCACCAATGTCTTGGATCATTCGCGCTTGGAACAAGGCATCAAGGAGTGGCAGATGCGGGAGTGTGATTTGCGGGAAATGATCGAGGAAAGCATCCTAGTGATGGAACCCATTGCGCGAGAAAAAGGCGTATCAATTCTGGTTGCGCTTGATCCCGTGCGTGCGACGGTGGACAAAGCGGCGATGCAGCAAGTGATGGTTAATTTACTGGATAACGCGATTAAATTTTCTCCCCGTCGTACGCAGGTGAAGGTAGAGCTACGCATGAGTCACGGCGAGGTGGAAATCGCGGTGAGCGATGAAGGACCGGGTGTGGCGAAGCAGGAGCGAGAGCTGATTTTTGAGAGGTTTTATCGTTCGGGAAATGAGTTGCGGCGTGAGACGCAGGGCACGGGCATCGGCTTGAGCTTGGTGAAATCAATCGTTGAGAAGCACGGTGGCAGCGTGGCGGTAAGCTCGCGAGCTGAGGGTGTGGGTAGTGTGTTTTTGGTGAAAATCCCCTGTATTTCATGAGAATTCTGGTCATCGAAGATGAATTGCCGATGCGCACGGCCTTGGTAGAGACCTTGCAGGCAGAAGGATACCGTGTTTCCAGCGCGGCGGATGGTTTGCTGGGTTTGGAAAAGGCATGCACGGAGAAGTTTGATCTGGTGTTGATGGATGTGATGATGCCCAAGTTGGACGGCTTTGCGCTGTGCAGGGAGTTGCGGAAGAGAGGACGAGACATGCCGGTGCTGATGTTAACGGCAAAGGGAAGTATCGATGATCGGGTAGCGGGGCTTGATGGCGGCGCGGATGACTACTTGGTGAAGCCGTTTAGTTTGCGGGAGTTGTTAGCGCGGGTGAGAGTATTGCTGCGGAGGCAGGATGAAAAGGCATTGGGGCTGGAGATTGTTACGATCGGCGAAGTGGAGATTCGTTTTTCCCAGCGCACTCTGTGCCGGGGCGATGTAGTTTTTGATTTATCGGAGAAGGAGTTGGGTATGTTGCGCTTGCTAACGGCTTATCGTGGTGCGACTGTGAGTCGGGAGAAATTTCTCGATGTAGTCTGGGGCTATAACGCATATCCGACGACACGCACGGTGGATAATTTCATCACAACATTGCGGGCAAAGCTGGAGTCTGATCCGAAGAATCCTCAGCATCTCCTCACTGTGAGAGGGATGGGATATTGCTTGATGTAAAAACTGCCCGCCTATTTTAACATGTTGTAAATTTCGATTAGCGATCTTTTTTGAGAACAGGCTTGATGGATGAATGTTGTTTCCTCATTCTCGGCGCATGGCGGAGGAAGATGATGAAATGCAATACACCATCTTGGATCAGGCGATCGCGGCGCGTGATGGCAGTGCTCTGCTTGTCACGGCACAGGAATTCCATTACGCCGACCTTGCGCATCATTATGAAAATCTCGATGACGAAGATCGGGACTTTTTCCTCAAGACCATAGGGCCGGAACTGGCAACGGATATGATCGGCGAACTGCCCTCATCGCTGATTGAAGAGGCTCTATCACATTTCAAACCAGCACAACTGCGGATTATTTTGGGCAATCTATCCGACGATGATCGGGTTGACGTTTTTCAAGTCGTTTCCGAAGAAAGCCAACGGAGATTTTTCTCGTTGTTAGGTCCGCACGATGAGCAATTGACGCGGAATTTGCTGAAATATGCCGAAGATACCGCTGGTGGGCGGATGACTACGGCGATTGGGCGCATTACGGCAGACATGACGGTGAAGCAGGCGATCACGGTGCTTCGCCGCGATAAGGATTCGGCAGAAACCTTAGCGCGCATTTTTGTGGTAGATGAACAAGGGCGTTTGGTGGGGAAAGTTCGCTTGCGAGACCTAGCATTCCATCCGTGGCCAACTCCCATCGCCGACATCATGGAGGATGCGGATGAAAGTGTGCTAGCGACAGTGGATCAAGAGGAAGCGGCGCGCATGCTGTCCAAGTATGACCTCATTGTGTTGCCTGTAGTAGATGAATTTGACCATTTGCTCGGTGTAATCACGTACGATGATGCGATGGAAATTTTACAAGAAGAATCCACGGAAGACATCGAGAAATTAGCCGCAATCGGTGGTGAGCAATCCGAGTTAAGCTATCTCAATACCACTGTGCTAAGCCATTTTCAACGGCGGGTCTTTTGGTTAGTAGCGTTGGCCTTTGTTTCCTTAGCTTCGGGGTATGTGATGTATCGATTCAGTGACTTGCTCAGTGGGGCTTATGCCTTGAGTCTGTTTCTGCCCATGGTGGTGGCGTCTGGGGGAAACTCAGGCGGTCAAGCGGCAACGATGGTGATCCGCGCCATGGCTCTGGGCGAGGTCAATCCTGGCACTGCTTTGCGGATTGCATGGAAGGAATTACGCACCGGCATTTTGTTAGGTTTTTCCATAGCTGCATGTATGGCAGGATGCATTCTGCTTTTTTTACCACTACTCACCAATGAAATGGAGGTACACAAGATTGCTCTCGCGGTGGGGCTGTCGCTGGCGGCACAAGTGATTTCGTCAACGTTACTTGGGGCATTATTACCCCTTGGAGCCCGTTCGATTAAACTCGATCCAGCCGTAGTTTCCTCGCCCTCGTTAGCCTCCACGGTGGATGTTACGGGAATGGTGATTTATTTTTCTGTTGCTGCGATGATTTTACGCTAAGTTGGAGGCATGAGAGATCTAAAAGACGGGATTCGAGCCTTGGTTCGCATTGATTGGCATGGTCATGTGCATAAGCGTTTTCGCGGAACTGATGCAGATAAAAGATA
>CAMAYN010000215.1 GCA_945862285.1 Akkermansia muciniphila
GCATGGCACGGCGAACTTGCTCATGGGACTCTACGCCATCGCCTACGGCAAATACGGACTGTGGTAATACTTCCCATTCATCACCGCGCCTTGCTCTAACGCTTTATGGATTCTTTTTCATCGTTGCAGGAATGGCTGACCCAAGAATCTTGGGGAGATCGCTTCGATGAAGAACATCTCATCAACATGCGCCGATGGGCTAAAGCAGTTTCCGATGTGCAAGCTGAAGTCATCGACGATCAAAACATCACCATCCGCGCCACGGTGAATGATCGCCCCCTCGCCAAAGTTGAACTGAATTTCTGGCAAGAGCGCGGCACTTGGAGCATCGAAGCGGACTGCACGTGCGACGTGATTCATTTTTGCCCACACGCGGCAGGACTCTTGTTCATGTTGAGTCAGAAGGAAAATTTCTTACGCCTAGTCGAAGGTCGCAGCCGTCGCACCTCTGCTGTGCCAGACTTGCCACGCGCCGTCGATCTCTTGAGAGAAAATGAGGATCTTCCCACCCTCGTCGTAATTCCATCTTTCATCTTAGAGGTCACCCGCGAGCCGATCATTGATCGACCATCCTTACTCGTCGCCCAATACCTCGGCGATAAGTTTCCCTCTGAATGGGTGATCGCCCGTGCCTTTGCCATCTATCAAACCTATAAGTTCCCGCTTTTTGCGACCTTAAAAGAAAACGTTTCCGAAGTGCGTTCGCCCAGCGGCGAAGTCATCCTCATTCGCCGCGACCGTTCCGCCGAACTCATTGCCGCACTGCAACTCCGCCAAATTGGCCTCAGCGGCTTCGATGAATCTCCCATGCTGCGCTTCCTCGCTACCAGCGGCAACGCCCAAGCAAAAGCAGAAAATCCATGGCACCCCGCCGTCCCTCCATCGCTCGCCGCCACCTACTGGCAACGCTTCCGCGCCGAACATCACGACACTCTTCTGAAACAAGGTTGGAGCGTGGAAATCAGTTCCCTCGTGGGTCATATCGTGCATGAAAGCTCACCCGACGACTGGTGCACCGCGATCGACGAGACACCCGATCTCCCCGGCTGGTTTTCCTTATCCGTCGGCTTCAACATCTCCGGAAAAAATCACGACCTACTTCCTATTTTAGCCAAATTACTCGAAGAAGGATTTTTAGAAGAAACCCTCGACCGCCCCGACGGTGGCTACGCACTCGTCCCACTGCCAAACGGCGATGCTCTAAAAATCCCCATCGGACGAGTGCGCATCATCTTGCGGCATCTTGTCGCTATGATCGACCCCGCCCGTGGCTCAGGACAAAACATCCACGCACTCGATGCCGCCGCACTCACCCGCATCACCGACTTAGGTGTCACCGCACCAACTGAACTCATCGAGTTACGCGATAAACTCGATCACTTCTCGGGCATCGCCCCCTGCCCACAGCCCGCTGATCTACAAGCCACCATGCGCGAATACCAACTCGCCGGATTTCGCTGGATGCAATTCCTCAGTGGCCACGGACTCCACGGCATCCTCGCCGACGACATGGGCCTCGGCAAAACCCTGCAAACCCTCGCCCATCTCCTCGAAGAAAAAAACAGCCAACGCAGTCGCGGCGTTCCTAGTCTCGTCATCGCCCCCACCTCTGTGATCCCCAACTGGCGCGCCGAGGCACTCCGCTTCACGCCCACTCTTCGCATCCTTGTCCTCAGTGGTGCCGAGAGGAAAAAATACTACACCAGCATCCCCTACGCCGACGTCGTCATCACCTCCTACGCCTTGCTCCAGCGCGATGGGGAAAAACTCAGCAAAATCCCTTTCCACCTCATGGTGTTGGACGAGGCGCAATACATCAAAAACCCCAGCGCCCAAGTCACGCAAGCCGCCTGCAAAATCAACGCCCGCCACCGACTCTGCCTCTCCGGCACTCCGGTCGAAAATCACCTCGGCGAACTCTGGAGCTTAATGCGTTTCCTCATGCCGGGCTTCCTAGGCAGCGAATCGGCATTCCATAACAACTTCCGCAAACCCATCGAAAAACAAGGTGATACCATCCGCCTCCAAGCATTAAAAAGCCGCGTCGCCCCGCTCATTCTTCGCCGCACGAAAGACCAAGTCGCCAAGGAACTGCCGCCAAAAACCATCCTCACCCATTTCATCGAACTCACCACCGCGCAAAAAGATCTCTACGAAACCATCCGTGCCACCATGCACAAGCGCGTGCGTGATGCCATCGCCGCCCGTGGCATGCAGCAATCGCAAATCGTCTTCCTCGATGCCCTCCTCAAGCTGCGCCAACTCTGCTGCCATCCCGCACTGCTCCCCGCCGAATTTTCCTCCCAACTCACCCGCTCCGCGAAATTACAATACCTCCTCGAACTGCTCGATACCCTCATCGAAGAAGGTCGCCGCATCCTGCTCTTTTCGCAATTCACCACCATGCTCGACATCATTCGACAGGAACTCGAACAGAAAAAAATCCCCTACCTTCTGCTCACTGGTGCCAGTAAAGACCGCGGGGCACTCGTAGTTGAATTTCAAAAAGGCCACATTCCTATCTTTTTAATTTCCCTCAAAGCCGGCGGCACTGGCCTCAATCTCACCGCCGCTGATACCGTCATCCACTACGATCCCTGGTGGAACCCCGCCGCCGAAGCCCAAGCCACCGACCGTGCCTATCGCATCGGCCAAGAAAAGCCGGTCTTCGTCCATAAACTTCTCTGTGAAAACACCGTCGAGCAACGCATCCATCAACTCCAACAAGAAAAAGCCGGACTCGCCAACCAACTACTGGAGCACGCCGACCGCAGCATCGCCCTCGACCACTCTACCCTCCAATCGTTACTGGCTCCGATTTGAAAAAATTCGTTAGACCTTTGATGAAAGCATCATTCGTAACTGCTCTGCATCGGTGATTCTATGCATGTTCTCAGGAGTGATCTGCGTGGCACCCATGGGAATGTCATCGCGATGGTAGATCATCGCACTCTTGATCGAACGCCTTGCAGAAAGATGAATTTCGTATGTTCCTGTTTGATGCAGTAGGTCGCCGATGCGATGGGCGACTACGCCACCACCTGGCATAATGACGATTTTTCCTTCTGCTTGTCTTACCAATGATTGTATGCGTGATGAACCTTTCCACACATCACTCTCGCCACCGCTGGTAAGCACACGAGGAATCCCAAGCTTGATTAAAGTGGCCAGCGATTCGGAGAGATCCAGCGTAACGTCGAAGGCGCGATGGAATGTCACGTCAAGTTCAGCGGCACACTCTTGTAAGCGCGCGGTATGTTGTTCGTCGATTTTTCCACAGGCTTGCAAACAGCCAAAAACCACGCCATCAGCCCCGTGATCGCGGGCGACTTGGATATCATCCATCATGATCTTCATCTCTGCTGAGGAATACAGAAAATCACCCGCTCGAGGGCGAATCATCATCATCATTTTTCCAGGAAAAATACGACGTGCTGCTTGGATAAATCCTACCGAAGGCGTGAGTCCACCTTCATTGAGGGCGGAGCAGAGTTCGATCCTTTCGATTCCTGCATCCCGACAAATCTCCACCGATTCAATCCGGTCCAGGCAAATTTCGATCAATCGCTTCATCCCAGAAACTCTAGCAAATGATCTGCGGTAATGACAAGTTCAACGTAATAAATACGGTCAAAGCATGTCCCTGATAAGAGGAAGCGGAGTAAACGCGACCTCAAATGTTCTATCGCTAGCGAGAGTCCAGCACGGCAACATTTTCCCCCTGTGGCATTGCTCAAAGAAGCGGCAGCTCCAAAATCGGTTCCGAAGCAAACAAGCCAGTCAAACAACCCGGCTGGCATCGCATCTTCGGCGCAATTTACAAAAAAACAGAAATAGATTGTCTCACGTCTGAGGGTGAATAAACTTGTTGCCACATACTGAAGAAACATCTCCATGAGCCTCGTAAAATCGAAACAACGTGTCGCCGACCACGGGGAAGTATTTACTCCCGAGTGGATGGTGGATTCGATACTCCATCTCATTCGTGGCGTTGTTGCACGGCTGGACGCAAAGATTTTGGAATCGGGTTTAGACGGATATGAATCTATAGAATCCCGGGTTCGCCCACTAGAAGTTACTGTAAACTCCGACTACGATGCCTAAGAAAAAATCGCCCAACTCTCTGCGCCTGCGTAATAGCACGGCGGAATTCCTGAGCTTCGCCTACCAAACTGGCGGCGATGGCGTGGAAGTTCGCGTTCAGGAAGGAACGATCTGGTTGTCACAAAAGGGCATGGGACAGCTTTTCGAGACGACGACAGATAATATCAGCCTACACCTGAAAAACATATTCAAGGAGGGCGAGTTGGAGGCAGATGCAGTTACCGAGGAATACTCGGCAACTGCCGTCGACGGCAAAAACTACCGCACTAAACACTACAAGTTGGATGCCATCATCGCCGTCGGCTATCGCGTGAACTCCGATCGCGCCTCCGCTTTCCGCCAGTGGGCCACGGGTGTGCTGCGGGACTTCACGCTGCGCGGCTACGTCATGGATCGGCAACGCATGGAAAACGGTGCTTTTCTTGACGATGATTACTTTGAGCGATTGCTGGAGGAAATTCGCGAAATTCGCCTCTCGGAGCGGCGATTTTACCAGAAAATCACCGATATCTACGCCACGGCAATGGATTACGACAAATCCTCGCCGCTCACGCAGACATTTTTTGCGAAGGTGCAAAACAAGATGCACTTTGCCGTCCATGGTCGCACCGCGGCGGAGCTGATCGTGGATCGGGCGGATCATGCCAAAGTCCACATGGGACTGACGACATGGGCCAAGGCTCCTGACGGCAAGATTCTCAAAAGTGACGTGGTGGTAGCAAAAAACTACCTCACTGAGGCGGAGATGGAAGACCTGGGTCGCATCGTGAGTGCCTACCTAGACCTCGCCGAGAGCCGAGCCAAACGCCGCGTGCCGATGACCATGGACGATTGGGCAAAACGGCTCGATATCTTCCTCGCGGCGGATGAGCGGGAGGTTCTGAAGGATGCCGGACGCATCAGTGCGGAAATTGCCAAGGAACACGCCGAAAGTGAATTTGAGAAATACCGTGTGACTCAAGACCGACTGTTCCGGAGTGACTTCGATAGCTTTGTGGCCTTAGAAAATGAACAGGAGGAGCGCAACGATGCCTAAGCCCACCATTGATGAAATCCTCGCGCCGAAGCCAGAGGCACGTCCGCGCATTTACGCCTACGCGATTGACGACAAGGCGCACGCGGGATTGCTTAAGGTTGGCCAGACCACGCGTGATGTGAAGCAGCGCGTCGCCGAGCAGCTTAAGACGGCCAACATCAAGAACTACACCATCGTGCTGGATGAGTCCGCCGAGCGCGACGACGGCACAACCTTTACCGACCACGAGGTGCGCGCCGCTCTGACCAAGAAGGGTTGCGTGAACACCGAATTGGAATGGATGCGTTGCACGCTCAAGGACCTACAGACCGTCCTAACAGAGCTGCGAACAGGCCAAAGGTTCACGGGAACTCACGACCAGACCTTTCCGATGCG
>CAMAYN010000216.1 GCA_945862285.1 Akkermansia muciniphila
TTTCGGGCAGGTTGACAGCATCTGTTAATGTGTCCATCCACCTTGCTTGTGGGAGAAGCGGAGTAAACCGAACGAGGACTTCACCAAGGATTTAATCCCGAGGGTCAGACTGGACTCCGCCTCTCTCGCATGCTGTTAAAAACCGAACCGCATCTTGGATCTCGAATCCGCATCACGAGTCAGGTTATCAGCAGTATGCTTCCACAAGGCTTATTTTTGGTGGGCCAAACCAAAGCAAAAGTAAAACATGAACAACACAGAGTCAACCATCCAATACAGCCTGGGAATCGATATCTCAAAGAAAGACTTTCATGCCGCCATCCTACGGCACGAAGACCGCAAAATCATCGCAGAAAAATCATTCCCCAACACCGCCACAGGAAACAAAGAGCACATCAACTGGCTCGTCAAACACTGCGGCAAAGCCATGGCTATTCAAGCCTGTCTCGAAGCCACTGGCACCTACGGAGACAGCGTCGCCATCCAGCTTCACACACACCTCTCAAAGGTCAGCCTCGTCAATCCACGAGCCATCAAAAACTTCGGAGCCATGCAGCTACGGCGCGATAAATCCGACAAAGCAGACGCCCGCCTCATCGCCCAATACTGCTACAAGGAGCAACCCAGCGCCTGGCATCCACCCAGCGAAGCACAAGCCCAAACCAAAGCCCTAGCCCGCCGCCTCAGTCAGCTAAAATGCGATCTTGTAAGAGAAAACAACCGCCTAGAAGCAACGAGCGATAAAGCGACGAGAGCGGACATAAAAGACCACATCAAGGCCATAACAAAACGCATCACCAAGCTCGAAAAACAGCTCGAAGAACTCATTCAAAACAATCCCGAAAACAAACAAACGCTAGAACTGCTCACAAGCATCAACGGCATCGGCAAGAAAAGTGGAACACAGATCATCTCAGAGCTGCCCGATCTAACAAACTTCCCCACAGGGCGAGAACTAGCATCCTACGCCGGAGTCACGCCCCGACATTTCCAATCGGGAACGAGCGGGAAAACTCGAACACCCATGAGCAAAGCGGGTAACAGCCAACTGCGCAAACATTTGTTTTTCCCAGCTATGTCCGCCATGCGCTATAATCCGATCTGTAAAGAATTTGCCGAGCGACTAAAAGCGCAAGGTAAGCCGCAAATTGTCATCATTGGAGCCATCATGAACAAGCTCCTGCACATCATTTACGGAGTCCTCAAGCACCAAAAATCCTTCGATCCTGAATACCTAAAAAAACATGCAAAAAGCGCTTGAATTTATCACCGCATCTGACGATGGCCAACCGCTCATGATGTTCGGCACACATCTGGATATTTCGGAAAGAAAGAAAATTGAAAAAGAAAAGGAATATCAAATGGCTCTTCTCAAGGCTCTTTTTGAAGAGTCAACTGTGGGTATTGCCTTAATCGATATGGAGACAGGCGCTTTCCTTGATGCGAACGGCAAAATGCTTGAGCCTACGGGATACACCAAAGAAGAATTTTTAGCACTAACATATTGGGATTTGACCCCCAAGGAGTATCTCACTTTGGAGCAAAATGCACTCGCGGAAATGAAAGAAAAGGGCTTTTATTCTTCATGGGAAAAAGAATGCATACGCAAAGATGGAAGCCGCTACCCGATTCGACTCAATGGCGTTGTGGTCGATGGTTTGAATGGAAAAAAATGTATCTGGAGTATCGTAGAAGACATCACCGAATTCAGGATCGCAGAAGAAACTCTCGTTAAGGCGAAAGAGCAAGCGATCGCTGGAAGCAAGGCCAAATCAGAATTCCTCGCAAACATGAGCCATGAAATTCGCACCCCTCTCAATGGTGTCATCGGTTTCAATGAATTGCTCAAAACGACGTCGCTCACCGCCGAGCAACAACAGTATGTGGATAGTGCCAATGTGTCAGCCCATGCCCTCCTCAGCATCATCAGCGATATCCTTGATTTTTCGAAGATCGAAGCGGGCATGCTGCATCTGGAATTACTCAAAACCGACATCATTTCAGTGATAGAAGAATCGATTGATATGGTGAAATTCCAAGCAGCGAAGAAGAATTTGGAGCTTCTCCTAGACATCGATGCTACCCTACCTCGCTTCGCTGTGACTGACCCCATTCGACTCAAACAAGTTCTAACAAATTTACTTAGCAACGCAGTTAAATTTACGGAAAAAGGGGAAGTCGCGTTGCAAGTCATATATGAATCTTTAGATCCTAATAAGGGGAAGATTTCCTTCTTTGTCCGTGACACGGGAATTGGCATTACAGACGAGCAAATGGAAAAACTATTCAAGGCATTCTCTCAAGCCGATAGCTCCACCACGCGAAAGTTTGGTGGCACCGGGCTAGGGCTGATTATTTCCGATTTGATTGTAAAAAAATTCGGTGGAAAGATCGAATTGCACAGCCATTGGGGCGAAGGTACCACCTTCCATTTTACGATCATCACCGATGCGGAAGAGCAAAAATGTTCACGATCTCTCCAATTTGATCGGATCAAGCACTGCCTCATTATCGATGATAATGACAACAGTTGCCAAATCTTGCAGGCGATTTTGACGCATCATGGAATCACAAGTGAAGTTTGCCATGACGGACTGTCGGCTTTAAAATTGTTAGAAACGGCACAACCGTTCGATATCATTTTTTGTGATTATCAAATGCCGAATTTCAGTGGTAGCGAAACGATCCGCATGATGCGCAATGAAATGAAATTATCCGCAGAAACGCAGCCTGTCATTTTGCTCCACTCCCTAGTCGAAGATGCATCACTGCATGAAATGTGTAATCAGCTCGATGTCCGCTATCGATTGACCAAACCGATCAAACAAAACGACATCCTTACGACTTTGCAGCAGATGAACTCGGTGGTCTGCACCGCAGTAGAAAGCACTCCATCCGGTCATCACAAAACTTCAGTATTATCAGAAAAAAACATCAAAATATTGATCGCGGAAGACATACGCACCAACATGTTGTTACTCAAGTTGCTCATCGAAAAGATGCACACGTCGGCCCAAGTGATCGAGGCCAAGAACGGTCATGAAACAGTCCGTTTGGCGCGTGAGATTTCACCTGATTTGATCTTCATGGACGTGCAAATGCCCGACATGGATGGCTTAGTGGCAACCCAAATGATTCGTTCGATGAATAACGGAGCAAATGTTCCCATCATCGCATTAACCGCAGGGGCATTTAAAGAAGACATGCAAAAATGTTTAGCCGCAGGAATGAATGAATTCCTCACCAAGCCGATCGAGAAAGATAAAATCCAATCGGTTTTACTAAAATATCTTCCCCTCAAGGATGAGATTTAATTTTCGCATGAGCAGAGATTTGATTCGGAAAATCACATGCTAGTCAGCTTACATCGCCACTGAGAAACCCATGACGGAGAAATGAGCTACATTTTTTTCCAGTTGCTACAAGGCAAACATCACGTAAGATTTTCGCATGCTGTTCCGCAAAATCGTTTTACTAAGCCTCATCACCCCATTGTTCTCCCAGCAAGCGGCGGATAAGCCTGCTGCCAAGCCCGAAGAAAAAAAAGCCCCCTCTGCCACATCCACGCCGCCAAAGACCATGGATGGGAAAGTCACCATCGATGGCAAAGCCGTTGAATATACTGCCACTGCGGGCAAGCTGGTGATCAAACGCGACGACGGCACCCCTCGTGCTTCGGTTTTTCACGTCGCATACAAGAAAAAAGGCCCCGATGATCCGAACCGCCCCGTAACATTTGCGTTCAACGGCGGGCCAGGTTCCTCGGCTGTTTGGCTCCACATCGGCGCGCTTGGCCCCAAGATCATTGACCTCTCAGGTGACGGAACTGCCCCTGTCACTGCTCCAACAAAGTTGAAAAATAACGATTTTTCCATCCTCGATGTCACCGATTTGGTATTCATCGATCCCGTATCCACGGGCTACAGTCGTGCGGATTCATCTGCCAAACCGCAAGAATTTCATGGCGTCGAAGAAGACGTAGAATCGGTAGGCGAATTCATTCGCTCATGGGTCACGGAAAACAAACGCTGGTCATCGCCGAAATTTTTACTCGGCGAATCGTACGGCGGTGTCCGCGCCGCTGGCTTGGTCGCACATTTACAATCGCGCTTCGGTATGTCGATGAATGGTGTCGTTATGCTATCCACGCTGATGGATTTCCAAACATTATCACCCGGCAATGGCAATGATCTTCCCTACGCCATTTTCCTACCAACCTACGCCACCGTTGCCCATTACCACGGCATCATTAAAGGAGATCGCGATGAACTCGTCAAAAAAGCCCGCGCATTCGCAATGGGACGCTATTACACCGCGTTACTGAAAGGCAACGAAGTTACACCTGCGGAATCCGCGGCTTTAGCCAAAGAAATGTCCGCGTTGATTGGTATTCCTGCGGAGACCATCATGCGTCGCAGGTTGCGCATTGACCCCACCTATTTCCGAGGTGCCCTCCTCCAAGACCAAGGGAAAGTCCTTGGTCGATTCGATGCTCGTGTCGCCTGGGCCGATACGGATTCCGATAACGTGGAGCCAGATTATGATCCCTCCTACTCCCTAGCCTACGGCGCTTTTGCCACGGCGATGATGGATTATTTGAGTCGCGATTTACAATTTACCGAAGACCATCCTTATGAAATTTTAACTGGCAAAGTCCATCCATGGAACTGGAATGCCCGCAATGGATTCGTCAACCTAACGGGCCGCATGGCAACGGCGCTGCGCGATAACCCCAAACTTCGGGTTCTGGTACAATGCGGCTACACCGACCTCGCCACGCCCGCCGATGGCATGATGCACTCCACCCGCCAACTGCTCGATCTCCCTGCCGAACTACGGAAAAACATTGAATACACCTGGTATGAAGGCGGTCACATGTTTTATCTCAATCCCCCCGACCTAAAAAAAATGCGCGCAGATCTCGTGAATTTCATCTCACCGAAAGCAGATTAGCCGAATCAGGAGTGTAGAATATTTCTCTAATTGGATTGAAAAAAATTCTTGCAAAATCTCGCATGATCCATCTTACTCCTCGCCCCGCGACCTAATTGGATCAGCAATCAAAGGACAGATGGCAGAGTGGTCGATCGCGCACGCTTGGAAAGCGTGTTTACTGTTAAAGGTAACGAGGGTTCGAATCCCTCTCTGTCCGCCAAACCTATTAGGTTCGCCCAGCAACTGGTAGCCGGACTTCAAATTGAACCCTCCGGAACGTTCCGGGTAGCCCGCCCACAGGGCGGATGGATTCCATGAGGATTCCAAAAAATGCAAGGCATCACCACGCATCGCCATGCACTCACCCTTGAAACCGGAAATGAACCAACGCCCATGAAATCAAATTAATATGCCCAGACGGATGGGAGGCGTATCGATCCGCCATTTCTCGTCACTTCCCAATACTTCCCGCCATCTCCCACCACCTACCA
>CAMAYN010000217.1 GCA_945862285.1 Akkermansia muciniphila
AAAGCACCATTTTCTAACAAAAATCGTCCGATCACATGAAGAGGTTCAAGCAGATAGAGAAACTTTCACCGATCCGCTTGGAATGCACAGCCCTCTTTGATGAATGGTAAATTTCTGGTCAAAAAAATTTACCTACGCATGTCGCAGTCATCAGAATTACTGATTGCATTCATGCAAGGGTGCGTTATTGTTCCTCCTCAGAAATTTGTTTATGAAACATCGTAAATCTCTATCTTGCTTGGTCTTGTGTGCGCTATTTTTACAATCGTGCCAAACAACAAATCCCTACACGGGTGATCGACAGCAGTCAAAGGCGACTACAGGCGCGATCATCGGAGGGTTATTAGGCTTAGGAATCGGCTCGTTGACGGGGGAGGGCAGTACGGATCGTCGGCAAAAAGCGATGATCGGTGCCGGCATTGGTGCTTTGGCCGGTGCGGGTGTCGGAAATTATATGGATCAGCAAGAGCATGAATTGCGACGCGAACTTGAAGGATCTGGTGTAGGCGTGAGACGCTCGGGGAATCAAATTTCGCTGATTATGCCGGGCGATATTACATTCTCCACCGGTAGTGCTACCATTCAGTCAGATTTTTATCCGATTCTTCAGTCGGTAGGAAAAGTGCTAAACAAATTCAATCGCACAGTTGTTGAGGTATCGGGCCACACCGATAATGTGGGGCAGCGCGATTACAATTATCGGCTTTCGCAAAATCGTGCCAATAGTGTGGCATCACTCTTGACGAATCAGCGAGTTGCCGCTGGGCGTTTGGTAGTTTCTGGCTTTGGCCCTGATCAGCCAATTGCATCCAACGACACCGCTGCGGGACGGCAGGCGAATCGACGTGTGACTTTGCAGATTGCTCCGCAGTAGTCTGTATCAGATCTAAGAATTTTGGCTTAACTTGTCTAATTTGGTATCGTCAGTTGTTTAGCGGTAATCGGGGTTTCGGTATTTACATAGCGTAATTTCCAGACATCTTCCGAAATACGTTCATGTTTCATCGCTCATTCTCTGATCTGCGAGTTTTTTACGTCGCAGTAAGAAGACCAGAAATGATATCAAGCTCCAAAGCCCAGCAAATAGTCCCGCTAGAATCCCGATAACTGATAAAGCACATAAGGAAAATTCCTTCAGCGTCATCAACTGCGGTTCCTGTTTTCCGTCAGAACTACCATATATCGTACTGAGATACCATACGCCGACAGATATGCTGCTTAACGATCCCATGAGCAAATAGATATATTTACCTAAGGAGTTCATTTTTTATGCGTTGAAGTTGATTGATTGAATCTTCAGTGGGATTTGAAGTATAGTCAAACTGCTTAGGCTGCAAGGTTATTGGCAGACTATAGAAAGCTGCTGTTCTCACAGAGCCGTCCTTATCTCCCAAAAGATTAAAGAGCACGTCTAAGCCTCTTCTGTTGCCGATCTGTCCAAGCATGCGCATGGCTGTTTCTCTAGTGATTTGATCATTGGTGGAATTTGTTGCTAGAGTCTCAAGTTCTAGGATAGCTGCCTCCTTGCCCTTCATTGCGTCCGTAAGTAATAATCCCCACGCCCTTGCATCTGGTTCCGATTTTTGTAGTCCCGTGGCAGGTAGTTCTCCCCTTTTCTTTGGTATTGCCGCAGAAGTCGGTGCTGAAACGCTCGCAGAATTTGCTGGTTCAGCTTTCTTAGACGGGTCATGTCTTCTGTTCTGGCTAACTTCCTCTGGGGCATACTCTTGCTCGGTCAACTTCATGGGAAAATTCAACAAGATGTAGGTAAGGAGAATGCCACCGATGGCAAGGGCTATGAATTTGTAATTTTTCAAAATGTCACCTCCTTGAAGTAAGGACTTTGGTAATAGCTTTTAGCTGTAACAGTAATCAAACGACCTTCAGAGTGCAGATCCACGGTCAAAGGAACCCACCATGGTACGTTACTGAGGGGGACATCGTAGTATCCTGGATAGTAATAATAAAATTCGCCTTCAAATTTATTATCCCAAGCTGCTTTCCCGTCATCCAAATGAATATTAACTCCTCCAATTAGGCCGAGCACGTAAGCCTCAGCGTAGCCAACTGGGCCAGATACAGCCGTTTTAACTAAGGTTCCATCGAGAAGATTTTTGACAGTTGCTTCTCCAGTATAATAGGCTTCACTAAAGCGATGGAGTTGCTCTGGCTTAGTCAATCCTCCATACACATCACCTACGGCTTTCCTCCACTGGTGATGTATCCACTCCACACAATTGGATGTGCTGTAATTATTGGAAGTAGTAAACAAATTCCATTTCACAGGAGCAGTTGGATTTTCGAAACGGCCTGATCTTAAATTATCATGGAGCTTCTCTATGATGCGTCCAGCCATATAGTTGTCGAGTTTAAATATGGTTCGCTTTCGGTATCCAGGAGTAGCCGATGCGTAGAATGCGGCTTCAGTTTGTCCCGTTCCTGTGCTGATTCCCGCCTCTGCTGTATCGTAAATCCTATCATCGCCAGTATCCACTCCGCCATGTGTGAAAGTTGAGTCTATTATTTCGGCAAGTTTTGCATCTCCGGCTCTAAAAATGACGTCAGCATTACAAACTCTTAATGCAATTGAATCGAGTACTGTTAGCTGATTGCTTAACTTCAGTTCAAGGCTAAGATTTACCTCGCCATTTTTATAGCCAAAGAGATCAAGCATGGTATTCCCTGAAATGAGCAATGTGTTCAATTCCTGAGACTCAGTGGCGTCCTGCCCCATTAGGACAGCCTCGCTGCCAAAGCGTTTTATGCTTACCTTGCCCGATCCCGTCTTTTTGATCTTGATTGTGGCTCCTGCCGGAGGACTGATAGCTAATTTGATCTTTCGAGCGCAATCACCATCAGCTTTATTAAGCTTTAGCGGAACAATCAGCCTACGCGTATCTTCTACTTGATCGTCCTCAATGTCAATGTCTCCATCATCCTCGTTGTCTGCATTAAACTCCACTGGCGAGAGTACCACCTTATCAATCAATGTGCCGAAGGTGTCGTTGTCTCCAGGAATGTAGGCGACGTAGATGGGGCTATTATTGGCAGCCGCGGCGGCGATTTGTGCGGGGGTAATTTGAAACGCAAGGGCGTTAGGTGTCCATGTCAATTTACTAATGCCAGAAATGACGGAGGTTTGAGCGATGACTACTTCTGCATTACCATTCATGTGATAAACGCGCACCCTGTAGGCATCATTTTTTGTTTTAACGTTATTTCTGCCACTTTGCTGCCAAGTGAGAATATAGCCTCCTGCTGCGGGATTGGCTATGCCTTGTTTTATACCGTAGTTTCCAATTGAGCCATCCAGTTCTACGAAGGTTCCACCCGCTTTCCAAACTTCTATACTGCTACCAACATAGGCTGACCAGCTCGAAATATTGCCTGCACTCCAATCAAATTTGCCTCCCTGGTAATCCGTAATGAGTTTAGTGGATGTCCAGTTGGTTAATTCAGGAGCCTCAAACTCGCCGTTGCTTAGGGATGGTGCGGGCGGTGTGGTGCTGCTTGCTGCGGTTGTTGGTGATGTTGTCTGTGAGGTGTTGGGATCAAGGGGTGTGCTACTAGTCACTTGGTTCAGTGTGGGCTTGCTTAGTGGGCTAAGTGGATTGGTGGCATAGATCAATACTTCTAAGGAATCGCTCACGCCATCGCCATCGGTATCTGCTAGTAAATGGTTTGTGCCGAGGGAAAACTCGAAGGAGAAGTTCAGACCATCGTTATCTGCATCTGAAAGCCCGTCTGCGGGGTCGAGCGGGTTGAGGCCCAAGAACAATTCATCGCTATTTTTCATACCGTCTTGATCTGAGTCATCGATGAAACTCCATGTGGGTGGAGTGGGTGCTTGTGCTTGGCTGAAGTTAGCTGTAGCTAGGGCACAAATTAGCAGCCTTGCAGAGCCTTGCAGAGCCTTGCAGAGCCTTGCAGAGCCTTGCAGAGCGGTATTGAAGTAAAGGTTATTCATGGCGAATTTTTGTTACGAATTATGATTAGTAATGTCAATTCTTTTCTTCTGTGAAAAAACAGCAAATGTGAAATCCGTTCATCGTTACAGGCGGGACGCGCTGTACTACGGAATTGCGCAACATTTTCAAATACACCTTTTATAGTGGAGAAGCTTGCGAGAGTTCGCAACTGTGAGCCGCGAATCCTGCGCCGAAAGCCGTGAGCCACCAGAGGTGATCTTGCGGATGCGACTGGAGACGTTTTTCTAAAGCAAAAAGCACCGATGGGCTGCTCATGTTGCCGTGCTCACGGAGGACTTGTCGCGTTTCTGTAAGCTGAAATGGCAGGCTGTTTTCGAGTGCCTCGATGACATCGCGGCCACCAGAATGGGCAAGAATTTGATCAGGGTTTGTTGTGCGTTTTTGATAGAGTATGTTCACCGCTTCTGCGGCGAGAGTTGGCACCGATTTATGAAGTTGATTGCGCAATTTGCCATGATGATTGGTGAAACGAATTTTCTCCCGATGCTGTGGTTGGTGAATGGTCTGAAAATGATCCAATTTCCATGAGGTGTTCGATTGTAGGGCATCGGCTTTCCACAAAGTGGCGGCGGCACCATCGCCGAATAAGCATAAACTGATCAGCACCCCGCCATCGTTTTCGACATGAAACGCAGCGGAACAAATTTCGACCGCGACTACGGCAACGGTGGAAGTTGGATTGGCGGCGAGAAATCCATGCGCGGCGCGAAGTGCGGGAATCGCAGCACCGCAGCCTAGTCCTACGAGGTCGGAGAGATAGGCGTCCTGACGCAGGCCGATTTTCTCCGCGATGTGCGAGGTTAGCCCTGGGCAAAGATAACCTGTGCAAGTGCAGAGAAATAGCGCATCAATGTCCGCTAATAAGGTGGCTGACTGCGCTAGTGCTTTTTCCAAGGCCTGTGTAGCAAGTAAACTGGCCTCTTTTTCAAAATACTCGTTAAGTCCTTGGGCATCCTTGGAGAAGATGGGCGGAATAGCAGAAAGGGCGAATTGCCGCGTATTGATGCCCGAGTCGCCGGTCAGTACTTTTTCTAACAATTTTTTTGATTTTGATTCCAAAGGCTCAAACCAAGGTGCCTTGTGCATGCTGTGGAAGCATTCAAGTTGTGAGTAATTGTGTGGAGGATTTGCTGTGGCAATGCTGTGCAGATACATGGGAGATTAGTTCCTGGTGAGGTGAAAAAGTGGCTGAAGTGGGGCAATGCCCGATGAAATGAGAATTTTGAGAGGTGTTTGCCAGAAGGATGATAAAAGCATGTTTTGGAGCATGCCAGCCCAGCGCAAGCGCGATTGAAATCGCTGGTGTAAGGCTTGTTCCATGGATGATAGAGTTTGTTTCCAGTCGATGTGATTTTGAGAATAAGCAACAAGGAATGGCAGAGCGCATTCGGCCGATTGTAATGCCATGCTCATTCCGTTGCCAGTGAAGGGAGG
>CAMAYN010000218.1 GCA_945862285.1 Akkermansia muciniphila
AAGCTTCGCCACGCGATTGCCGCGTAAAGCTTCGCCTACGCCACGTCGCGTAAAGCTTCGCCACGCGATGGGATATACAAGAAGGGAGCAGTGAGCAGTGGGTTTTATTCCTTTGTGTTCATCTGCGTCAATTTGCGGTGGAAGATGTGGATTTTGGGGTTTTTTGAGGGGCTGGGAGGCGGGACGCCTCTGCCACGTGAACGGACGCAACTCGCGTTGGGGTTGAAGAAGAATTTTTTGATCGCCGACCTAGGGTAGCCCGACAGTCGTCGTGCAGCCCTAGGCTTTGTTACGAAATCCCGTTGGGATTTATCTGAGCGGAGGATCGACCAATCTAATACTCCTAATCATTCAATCTTCATCATCAAATATCTCCTTACACAACATTCCTTGCACTCTACGCCACCACAGTCACCTAATTGCTATTTTTTCTTCTTTGCGTCACTTTGCGTCCTTTGTGGTTGAAATCCTTTGCCTTTGTTTTTGGCAGGGAGGCCAGAGTCCTCCGCCACGGTTAGGAGATAGCAATCCGTTGCCAATTTTGCGCCTTTTTTGCGATTTTTTTAGGGGGGTGGCGGAATGTTGCGGACTAGCACGAAAAGACGTGAGCCATAAAAATAGCCTTGGAAACCAAGGCTTTTTTGTGGTGATAAATGGTCGGGCTGGCGGGATTCGAACCCACGACCCCTTGCCCCCCAGGCAAGTGCGCTACCAGGCTGCGCTACAGCCCGCTCTTGTTTTGTAATGCTGATTGATCAGCCTTACAATTTCCTTTCGGAACGTCGGGCGAGAAGAAAAACATGGGAATTAGGAATTGGCAAGAAAAGAATTTCATGCACAGTAACTTTTCGTGCAACGCATCAAAACAGCAATCATTGGCGCCAGTGGCTATACCGGCAGCGAACTACTACGGCTATTACTGCTCCATCCCCATGTGGATCTTTGTGCCGTGACATCGAGGCAAGAAGCAGGAAAATCCATCGCCGAAGTTTTTCCACGATACCGCAATACGCCCGGAGCAGAACTCTGTTTCATCGCCCCAGATGCCCAAGTCATCGCCGATTCAGGTGCCGCAGTAGCCTTTTTAGCCTTACCGCATGGAGTGGCCGCAGAAATCGCTGTGCCCTTGTTAGAACAAGGAATCAAGGTGATTGATTTATCGGCTGACTTCCGCATACACGATCCTGTAGTCTATCAAGAATTCTATCAACACCCCCACCCTGCTCCCAATTACCTTGCGAGTGCTGTGTACGGATTGCCAGAAATCCATCGCGACGCCATCACGCGAGCCCAACTGATTGCCTCCCCTGGTTGTTACCCGACCAGCATTTTACTACCATTGATTCCTTTGCTGAAGAATGCCCTCATTGCCCCACAAAGTATCATTGCCAATTCTCTAAGTGGCGTCAGTGGCGCAGGAAAAACACCAAGCCCCACCTTATTATTTTGCGAATGCAATGAAAGTTTGCGCGCTTATGGCATTCCGAAACATCGGCATTTAGCGGAAATCGAGCAAGAGTTATCCCTAGCCGCCAAGGAACCAGTGCGTATCACTTTTGTCCCACACCTCGTGCCAGTCAATCGCGGCATTCATTCGTGCATCATCGCTACATTAGCAGAGCAAGCCACACTCGAAAAAATTTCTTCCGCATTCGAAACAGCCTATCAAACCAGTGCATTCGTTCGCCTACTCGGTGCTGGTGGCTGTGCCGACACGAAAAATGTCACAGGGACAAACTACATTGACATTGGCTGGCATATCGATGCTCGGACCAACCGCTTGATCATCACTAGTGCGGAAGACAACATCGTCAAAGGCGCAGGCGGCCAAGCGGTGCAGAGTTTTAATCTCCTCTTAGGATTCGACGAAAAAGCAGGATTGCAAAGCATTTGATTTCACCCTACTCTGCCCGCCACGGTAATGACAAATAGTTACAAGCACATCAAAGGTGGAGTTGGAGCACCACAAGGCTTTCTCTGCTCTGCGATTTCATGTGGCATTAAAAACCCCACTGCCACACGCTTGGATCTTGCCTTAATCTACTCAGAAGTCCCCTGCTCTGCCGCTGCCGCATTTACGACAAATCGCGTCAAGGCCGCACCTATTAAACTCAGCCAAGCCCATTTTCGCAAAGGCGAAATCCGCGCCATCATTGCTAACTCAGGAAATGCAAACGCCTGCACAGGAGTCATCGGCATACGTGATGCCCGTGCCATGTCCGCCGCCACCGCCAAATGCTTAGAACTGCGCACCAATCAAATCGGCGTTTGCTCTACGGGGGTCATAGGCCTGCCAATGCCGATGCAACGCATCACTCACCGCATTCCCGAACTTGTTTCTGCATTAGGAAAAAATCACGGAGCCGATGTTGCTGCTGCCATCATTACCTCGGATACTCATCCCAAGGAAATCGCTATCGAAGTAGAAATCGACGGCTATCCCGTGAAAATTGGTGGTTGTGTCAAAGGTGCAGGAATGATCAGTCCCAGCATGGCAACGATGCTCTGCTTCATCACCACGGATGCCCACGTTTCTCAAGAAAACCTGAAAAAATATGTGCTGGAGAGTGTTGAAGAGTCTTTCAACCGCATCACCATTGATGGCGACATGAGCACCAATGATACCGTCATGGTACTTGCTAACGGCAGTAACAGCATGCCTGCCATTCGTCGCAATACTGCATCAGGGAAACAATTCGCCGCTGCAATAAAATACGTCATGCTCGAACTCGCCAAAGCCGTTGTCCGCGATGGCGAGCGCGTTACGAAATTCGTCACCGTATCCGTGCAAGGAGCCCGCACTTACCTCGATGCGAAAAAAGTCGCCGAAGCCGTCAGCAAATCTGCCTTAGTCAAATCGTCATGGAATGGCGGCGATCCGAACTGGGGGCGCATTATCCATGCTGTGGGTTACTCACGAGCCAGAATCCGCGAAGAACTCATCGATATCCACATCAACGATCAAGCAGCCTGCCTTGGTGGGCTTCAAGCACCCACGCCTATGGATGAACTTCGTGCCATCGTCGCCCACAAAGAATTCACCATCCACATCAACCTCAACCAAGGCAACGCGACCTACGAAATGTACACCAGTGATCTTTCCCCGGAATACGTCGATTTCAACCGCAGCGAATACGCCTACTGGAAGCAAGCACGCAAAGACGGCCTAGTATAATATCCTCTAACGAATGAAACTTTCTCTCGATGCCATGGGCGGTGATCACGCCCCCGCAGTTAACATCCTCGGCGCAAAAGACGCGCTCGCCCTTTTCCCACACATCGACCACATCTACCTCGTGGGCGACGAACAAACCCTCAAGTCCGAGTGCCAAAAGCATGGCCTCTCGCCCTCCCCACGCTGGAGCATCGTCCATGCCTCCGAAAACATCAGCATGAGCGAATCAGGAGCAAAATCCGTACGCCGGAAAAAAGACAGTTCTATCAACGTTGCCATGGAACTGGTCAAATCTGGGCAAGCTGATGCCTTCATCTCCGCCGGAAACACGGGTGCCTGCGTTGCCAGTGCTACACTGAAACTACGTCTCATCGATGGCATCGACCGTGCTGGTATTGCCTCCCCTATTCCTAACGAACACGCCATCTGCAACATCCTCGATGCTGGAGCGAACCCTGAAGCCAAGCCGCATCACCTCGTAGGCTACGCCATCATGGGCACCGCCTTTTCCCGTCACGTATTAGGTGTCTCAGAACCCAAAGTCGGCCTCTTTAGCAATGGTGAAGAAGATGAAAAAGGCACCACATTTACCAAAGAAACGTTCGCACTGTTAAAAGAAACGCAAGGCATTAACTTCCTCGGCAATGTCGAAGGGCATGATCTTTTCGATACCGAATTGCATGTCGTTCTCTGCGACGGCTTTGTGGGCAACATCGCCCTCAAAACCATGGAAGCCACCGCCAAAGCCATGGGCAAATGGCTGAAACAAGAACTCACTGCCTCCCCCATCAGAAAAGTAGGAGCACTTCTCGCCAAAGGTGCCTTCAAAGCATTAAAGCAAAAATCATCCTACGAAAGCTACGGCGGTTGCCCGCTACTTGGTGTCAATGGCGTAGTCATCATCGCCCATGGCGGATCATCGGCGCTCGCCATTCAAAACGCGCTCCGCGTCGGTGCGGAAACCGTGCAAAAAAATGTCATCGGCATCATCCGCGAAGCTCTGGCGGATCAAGCAAAAGCCGTCTGAAAAGGCTACAACGCGTGCCACTGTAGTTGGCAAGTCGCAAAGAATATCGAAAACCAATCACAGCCCAAGCCCAAGTTGTATTGGTTCTTTAGCGAATTAAGGCATTCTCAGCCAGTTTTACCGCAGAAATATGCCTCATTTCCCTATTTACCTAGCACCAGTTCTTGAAGTAAAAACTTCTCGCAATGCCGCAAAAACCCATCCGCTCCATCAAGAAAATCCTCGTCGCTAATCGATCTGAAATCGCCATCCGCGTCATGCGCGCCGCTACCGAACTGGGCATCCGCACCGTCGCGATTTACGCCCACGAAGACCGCTTTTGCCCGCATCGCTTCAAGGCCGATGAAGCCTACCAACTCAACAAAGAAAAGGGTCCACTCGGTGCTTATCTCGACATCGACGGCATCGTCGCGCTCGCCGTGGAAAAAGGTGTCGATGCCATCCACCCTGGTTACGGCTTCCTCTCGGAAAATCCCGAATTCGCTCGCGCCTGCGAAAAAAACGGCATCATCTTCATCGGCCCCGACGCCGAAATCCTCGACCGGATGGGGGATAAAACTGCCGCACGGAACGTCGCCGAAAAACTCAAAGTTCCTACGCTGCAAGGTACGCCAGAGCCGATTTCCGATCGCAAAAAAGCTCTCAAAGCCGCACAGAAAATCGGCTTCCCCCTCATCATCAAGGCGGCCTTCGGCGGAGGTGGGCGCGGCATGCGTGTCGTACGCGAAGAAAAAGACCTTTCCGCCCTCCTCGATGAAGCACAATCGGAAGCACTACGGTCTTTTGGCAATGGTGCCGTCTTCCTCGAAAAATTCGTTGGACGCGCCAAGCACATCGAAGTTCAAATCCTTGCCGACAAGCATGGCAACGTGCTCCACCTTCATGAACGAGATTGCTCCGTCCAGCGTCGCCATCAAAAAGTCATCGAAATGGCACCCAGCTACGGCATCGACCCCGCCATCATTGATGGCCTTTGCGAAGCCTCCCTCGCCATCGCCCGCGAGGTGAACTATACCCATGCTGGCACGGTGGAATTCCTTGTCGATGTCGATTCCGGCGAATGGTATTTCATCGAGATGAACCCCCGCATCCAAGTCGAGCACACCGTCACTGAGGAGATCACCGCCATTGACATAGTGCAATCGCAAATCCAAATCGCCATGGGTCACACCCTGCACGGC
>CAMAYN010000219.1 GCA_945862285.1 Akkermansia muciniphila
CTTCACGGCTTTACGGAATCCGAACTCGCAGAAGCAAAAGCAAACCTTCTCAACGCCTACGAACAAGCGGTGAAAAGCGCGGCATCCCGCAAGTCAGATGGACTCGCCACGGCGATTGCTCAATCCATCAATGACGAATCCGTTTTTTCCACTCCCGAGAAAGACCTCGAACTCGCTTCCGATGCGTTGCAGAAAATCGACCTGACAGCTTGCCATAATGCCTTTAAAGAATACTGGCAAGAAGATGGCTATCACCTCGTGCTCAGCGGCAAGGAAATCCCCGAAAGTGCCGAAAAGGAGCTCCTCGCCATTTTCCAACAATCCGCCACCACCGCCGTGGCACCCGTCGAAAACCGCCAAACCAATGCCTTTGCCTACACGGAATTTGGCGAACCTGGCACCGTCACGGCAAAGAACGTAGTAGAAGACCTCGCCATCACGCAGCTCACCCTTTCTAACGGGATTAAAGTCAATCTCAAGCCCACGGATTTTCAAAAAAACACCATCAGTCTGACCGCTCGCATCCCTGGCGGAATTCTCACCATGCCCAAAAATCAATCTGGGCTAAACATCGTTGCCAGTCACCTCTACAATGCCGGCGGCTTAGGCAAACACAGCACCGATGAACTCGAACAAATTCTCGCGGGAAAAAACGTCGGCACTGGTCTTTCGCTGGGCGAAGATGCCTTTCTTTTATCCGGCAAGACTACCCCACAAGACCTGCTGCTCGAACTTCAGCTCTTTTGCGCCTCGTTGCTTGACCCTGGCTACCGCGACGAAGCACTGCGCTCACTGCACGGCTCCTTGCCGATGATCGAGCAAAAATTAAAATACTCGCCCGCCGGCCCCAGCGCGGAAATCGAAGCATGGATGCGCAATCAAGACCCACGATTTATTATGCCGCCCATCGACCGCATTCAAAGCTACACCGCTGCCGATGTTCGCCAATGGCTCACGCCCTTCCTGACCGCCGCGCCCGTAGAACTTAGCATCGTCGGCGATTTTGAAATCGATACTCTCATCCCACTGCTCCTGAAAACAGTAGGTAGCTTGCCCGCACGCCAGACAAGCGGCATCGATCTCTCCACCGAGCGCAAAATGACCTTACCAGAAACCCCTGTGAGAAAAGATTACTCTTACGAAAGCAAAGTCCCCCAAGCCATTGTTTCGGTAAACTGGAAAATCTCTACCTTGCGGGATAACCAAAAGGAGCTTCGCCGTCTCAACATCTTGGCCGAAATCCTCGGCGACCGCATGCGTGAAGAAATTCGGGAAAAACTCGGTGTTTCCTACAGCCCCAACGCTGGGCTCGACGGCTCCGATGCGCAAGATCACTTCGGCTTCATCACCGCCATGTCGGTAGGGAAGCCTGAAGATGTTGAGAAACTCGCAGAAACCATCATCGCCGTTGGCGAAAAGCTAGGTATAGAAGGCGTAAAGCAAGATGAACTTAACCGATCCTTAAACCCCACGATCAAGTCGATCGAGAAAACCCTCAGAGACAATTCCTATTGGCTTGGTTCCGTTCTTCTTCGCAGCCAGGAAAAACCCGAAATGCTGGATCTTTCACGCACACGACTCGAGGACTATAAGGGCATTACGATTGGCGAAATTAACGATTTGGCGAAAAAATATCTGCTCAATCAAAATGCCGCTACCGTTACCATTCAATCGAAGGAATCAAAATAAGATCGTAGATTTCCTTCGTAAAAGTGCGTCTGTTATTTCGCCTTAACAGCGCCGATCCTTTACGATGGGAAATCGATCTTTTCCCCATGAATATCCTGACGTGTAGCCCAACCAATCACCATTCTTCATGCCCCGCCCTCCGCAATGGCTTAGAAACTATGCGATGCTCCCCAAGAGCGTCTTGTTGTATGCGGCGGGGAATTTTTTGCTGAACCTCATTCACGCAGCGCAACTGCTGCTTTTGAATCTCTACTTAAAATCGCGGCACTTGGATGATCCCGCCATCGCCGCGCTGACATCGCAGCGGTTCGTTGCCACCTTTTTCCTCGCCATTCCCGCGGGCTTGTGGTTGCGAGGGAAACAGTTAAAAATCCCCCTGTTTTGGAGTGCGTTACTCTTCCCCATCGCGACGCTGCTCTCGATCCTAGCTGTAGAAAATCAGCAAATGGCACTGGCCTCTGCCGGATTTCTCTTTATGGGCTTAGTCAGCCTCATCATCAACGTGGCAAACATGCCCATGGTGCTACGAATCACCCCCGCTGAGCAATCGAGCGAGGCACTCAGTCTGATGTTCGCCTCGTGGGCCGCCGCCAGTGTCTGTGGCGGTGTCTTTGCCTGGGCCATGCAGAAATGCCATTCGGTTTCCTTCTTTGGTGCCACTCTCTACCTTGATGAATACGCTACATTGATGATTCTCACCGCAATGGGATTATTCGCGCCACTACTTTTTGCGAAACTCCCTGATCCGCCGCCAAGTGAGCCACACACACAGCACTGGCTTCACGTTGAGAAAAAGGACCTGCCGATTCTTTTCCACGCTCTGATTCCCTGCTTAATCATTGCCACCGGCGCGGGCTTAAGCATTCAATTTATCAACTTATTCTTCAGCAATACGCATCAAATCTCATCAGCAAATTACTCCATCTACTCGTCGATCAGCAATGTTCTTATGCTCGTTGCAGGACTGATCGTCCCGGAAGTGCGGCGCCGCTACGGATGGCGTGGTGCCATTCTCGGAGTGCAACTCCTCGCCGTCAGTCTGCTCATTCTGATGGGCTTTACCGAGCTGTGGAAAAATTTCTGGTGGGCTGTCCCGCTCGCCATCCTTTGCTTCATCGTTCGCCAGCCACTGATGAGCATGGCAGGCCCCGCCGTCAGTGAGTTGACCATGTCATACGTTGGGGAACGCAATCGGGAACTGGTCAGTGCCTGTAGCGGTGCCATCTGGAGCGGCGCCTGGTGGTTAGCGGCGCGGAGTTTTCAACTTTTGCGAGCTAACAATGTTCCCTATTGGGTCATTTTCCTTACCACTGCCATCCTTTACATCTTTGGAACGCTTTATTACCTGAAAATCATCCGCGCGACCGAACGCGCTCAATCACCACAGGGAAATGATTAGCCCGCATCGGCTTCCTCAAACCAATGCAAACGGGGATGCAAATCATAGATCCGTGCGTATTCATAGTGAATCACACGCCGGCGTGCAGGAGCTACCGAACGCCGCGACGAATGGAGGATCAATGGCGACATCAAGACAACATCTCCCGCATTGCATTCACATGTCACTGCGTCTTCTTTATCTAAGTCAGCCAAGCTCTCTGTGGAAATGCGCCCCCATTCGTGACTGCCTGGAATCACTCGCAAAGCACCGTTCGACTCTGGAGTGTCATCCAAATGAAGACGAAAGGTAATCATGTTCCGTAGTAGCTCTATGGGGGGCTGCACGTGTGGGACACCATCTTTGTGCGACCATGGACCGTACCCATCGATCACATTTTCTTCAGTAACACAAATCGTCAAATCCTGATGCCAAGCCACAGGCCAATTCTCAGCCGACGTTTTATCAAACAAAATGCTCCGAACCGGTTTCACATCCCTAGGCAGGAAGGCGTAAACAGAACCCGCAATGGCCAATTCACGAAATACGGTTGATCGACTTCGTAAGTGCCTTACGCATGCTGATCCCGCTAGCGCAGCAACGGAATCGGCCTCATCACGCAATGCCTCAAGTAGTGCGCCTTCGCATACGCCACGATGAATCTCAAATCCATCTTTAATGAGTGAAAAAGACATTTTCTTAACAAAGCTTAATAAGCAGCACACTGGAATTCAACTCCTAGTTTCCGCAAAGAATTTCTACTTCGCAATTTCTAAACTGAATAAATCCGTCAGGAAAAATTTCCTGTGCTCGACCGAAATACAAAAATGCATGCGGTGACAAAATTTTTCTACACCGAGACTTGCCAAGGAACCTAAAGCCTAGCAAGATTTGTGCGCAGATTCGCAATAAAACCAATTCTATCATCAATCAATTCCCATGGCTGAAATTACTGACATCGAACTTCCTCAAGGTAATAAAAATTTATGGATGAAAGCCAAAAGTGCCGTGGAGATGAAAAACCACGGTTATGCTGTGAGCCTCATTCAGGCGATTCTAAAAGAACATCCGAATTTTCTCGTTGGCAGAGAATTGATGCGGAATTGCCAAAGCGTCATCACCGGCGGTCCTAAGAAGAAGCAGAAATTTTTTGGCATGGAATCTGGCGGCGGCCCAGGGATGAAAATCCAAAGCACCGCCAAAAAGGATCCCACGGCAGCCGTGGTGATGATCGAAAAAGACTTAGAGAACGATCCCTATAACCCCGCCCTCAATGATCTTCTCCATGACTGTTTTGTAAGTATGGAGCTTTTTGACAGTGCTGCATTCGCCTTGGAAACAGTGCGTCGCGGTCACCCAGATAACTCGAAGCTCATGCATAAATTGGCGGGCTACTATCTTGTGCGCGGTCGTCCTGATCTCGCTGGTGATGTTTATACGGATATTTTGAAGCACGACCCGACTGACGGTGTGGCGATCAAAGGCTCCAAAGATTGTGCCGCGCAACACTCGATGCAACGCGCCAAATGGGATGAAAATAGTGATGTCAAAGACATCATGAAAGATCAAAAAGGATTCCAAGAATTGGAAGCATCCAATCGCGCAGGCATGACTAAGGATCAGATGTTTGAAAAGCGGGATCGCCTCATCGAACGCTACAATGAAGATCCTAATTCCATGGCGGCCTCGAAAGATTTAGCGCAAATTTTTGAACAATTGGAAGATTGGGAAAATGCAGCTAGTTTTTACAATTGGGCACACAGTCTCAGCAATGGTGACATCGCTCTGAAAAATAAAGCGCGCGAAGCCACTGACAAATTTATCAACGGACAAATTCGTTTCTTGGAAGAACAAGTTGCCGAAAACCCTAACGACGATGGCTTGCGCCAACAACTTCACGACGTTCTTAAATCCCGCGCCGTAGAAATGGTGGAAAATGCCAAGATTCGCGTCGAGGAAAACCCGACCGACCCCACATTGCGTTTCGAACTTGGCCAAGCCTACTTCAGTGCTGAGGATTACTCTTCCGCCATCCCCCACCTGCAACAAGCGAAAACGAATCCGCATATTCGCACTAAGGTATTGCTTTTGCTTGGTCGCACGTTCAAGGCGAAGGGGATGTTCGATATCGGCATTAAGCAGCTCGCAGATGCCCTCGCCGACCTTCATGGCATGGATAGCACCAAGAAGCAGGTGCTTTATGAAAAAGGCTTGATTCACGATGAAATGAACGACAAAGAGGCCGCTCTGGACTGCTTCAAACAAATTTACGAAGTGGATTACAACTACCGCGATGTCGCACAGCGCG
>CAMAYN010000220.1 GCA_945862285.1 Akkermansia muciniphila
AGTCGGCCTGCGATTAAGGCTAGAAAATTCAAAACGGTTGCAACAACCAGACAGAACATAGCACAACCAGCAAATGCAGCGCTTTTTGGAAAATCTCCACCAATTAAATGCAGAATAGCAGGTGCAAAACTAAAAATTCCAAACACCCAGAAAACAAAACCAAGCTTTGACGACCCCGAATCAGAAGAAGCAACGTCTGTATTACCAATAAAATCGCCCTCACCATCAATAATGTTTTTCTCATCAGTTCTCTCACCATCAAGATCACCGACATCATCTAATGACGAGGAACTCCGCCCTAAAAGATCATTTCCATAAAGCTTCAACAGGCTAAATTTAGCTGATAAATCGCTGAGAAATGACTCGTTTTTTCTGATTGGTCTTTTCATGTTAGCTAAAAATTCTTAAATCATATCAACAGGAACCAGGCAACGCAATTTCTCAGCTTAATAGCTTCGGCAGCAGCGTGTCAGGCATAGCTAACGAGTTACCTATAATTGCGATAAGCGCGGCAGTTTTCAATTTCATTTTATTGGTGTTTGTTTGTTACTTTTTACGGAGAATTTATCATCAATCTACTGAATCTCGTTCAGCGTTCGTCCTTTGGAGTCTTTCCAATCAACCCGCCCATTAGCGCTGCGGCCCTGCACCACGGAGGCGGCGGTGGATGGCGAACCGAAAACATAGTCTTGAGTGAAAACATAGCTATCGCCACTCAGCTTTAGCACGCCATTCTGAACCAATGCAGCCCGTGTGCTTTTCACCGCACTAGGGCAAGACGCCACCTCGCCAAGCACGGCACTGCTTCCAGCTATCACAACAAACCCCTCACTCGTCGGCAAGCCCTTCGCCGTGATACCCTTGGCTATGATCTGCAGGGGCTTTCTGTTAGTGGATGCAGCGGCAGGTGTGAAAACACTCAGCCCTAGAATCGGCAGGCAAAGTTGGATTTCGGAGAGGAAGCCCTCGGCATCTGCCGCTTCTGCTTCAGCGAGCGATGGCAGCGTGGGCACGTTGCCGTTGTCCAAGACGCAACGCTTGGCCTTAGTCGCTAACTCCACGAGCCGCGACTCAAGATACTGCACGTGAGCTTTGTTCAGGTTCTCGTCCTTGCTGGTGAAGGCGATGGCGGTGATCCAGAAATCCTTCTTGGAAGCATGTTGATCGAGCCGTGGCCCCACCGGATCGCCCTCGCCGATGTAAATGCGTGGTAGACCAGATTCCTCGGGAGGTCCTACTAGAATGTAGATTCCCGCCCGCTTCAACTCGCGACGGCTGCGGGCATCTGCAAACGTGGTGCGCGGAATCACCAAGCCCGCTCCGGTCCAGTTTGATTTCTCAATCGTCCGGAGTCCTGCGGGATCGCCGCCGGGAAGAAAGATACGGATGGAATACGGATGGCTCATGTGGATGCGGCAATGAGTTCTTCGGCGGCAGGAACGCTGACTTCACCGCTCAACAACTTTGGCAGCAGCGTGTCGCGCAAGGCGGCGAGGTCACGGGATTCGGCGGCGTTGATTTGCAATAGTTTCAGACATGGGGAAACGGCGCTGTCAAATGCGTTGATTACCCGCAAGTCAGGCATGACAAGTGGATACTTTTTTGCGAATAGGACGTAAGCGAAGTTCTTGATGCCGGTAGTCCCTGTCTCGAATTGAAAAAGCTCGCCCGAGTCATAGAGCCACCTGAGCCACATATAAACAAACTTGGAATACACGGGCGATTTAAGCTTTAAGATGCGGCAGAAATTGGATGCGACAATCGGCCTGCCTAAGCTCTTGATAAGGTCGTTGTATATCAATACTGGTCGGCCCGTGCATTGAGTCGGGCTTCCACCTGATATTTCCAATGCAAGATCGTTGTCTAATAGTTGCCGCTTTTCGACGCTTGAAGCCTTTAGAAATCTGATCGGCATTTTCCCTACCCCGCCTCCTTGAAGTGACGGAATGTCTGCACCCCGAATACAAAAACACGAAACAGACTCTTCTTCGGTTGGCTCCGATGCCCCCCAATCACCGCCAATAACCAAATCGGTCAGGTCGTCTAACACCCCAACCTCCCACCCCTTCGGAATCTGACCGAGTTCGGAGTCTTGGAAGTGATCGGGGAAGAGCTTGGCGGTTTCGGCGTCCATGCCGGCGGGTGGGCGGCCTTCGAGTTTGGCGCGGACGGGGTCGAAGTCCACGAACCAGCTCTTGAACAAGGCCCGCGCCATCTCTTCCAGAATCTCGTTGGTCTCCCGGTTCAGCTCGATCAGGTCGTCCAAGGTGCCGAGGACGTGGGCGATGGCGCGTTGGGTGGGGAGGGGCGGTATTTCCACCTGCATCTTCGCGAGATCGGAACCATTTATGAAGGGAAGAGCCGTGCCCGAGACGACCTCGTTGAAATCCGTAACCTTGAGGAGGTAGTATAGAAACAAGGGATCAACCTCTGATTCGATCGGCACTGCCGCCATCATGTTGTTATCAACGATAGTCGGACGCGAAAGGAGACGCCGCCGATTGTAGGTCAACGCAACTCCGATTTTTGCAAAAACGGTGCTTGTCGCCGGGTGTGGCTTTGCGCGGAGTTCCTTGCGTGTTGCCTCGTCGATCCAGTGGTTGGCGCGAGTTATTCGGTGTCTATTGCCAGATAACTCCATATCGCTGACTTTGATGAACGGATACTCCCCTGCAATTGCGCCCTGATGTTTATGAGGGAAACCTTGCCCTCCACGAAATTCACAAATTTCACCGAGGGATTTTGATGTCCAATCACCCGCCATACCCCATACCCTCCAAGTTCGTGTTCACCTGCTTCTCCAGGACCGCCCGCTTGGCAAAGCGTTCGCGCAGGGCGGCGGCGAGTCGCGGCATCCTATCCTCAAACGGCTCGTCGTCTTCCTCCACATCCTCGGCTCCGACATAGCGACCGGGCGTGAGGACGTGGCCGTGGGCGCGGATTTCATCCATACAGGCGGACTTGCAGAAGCCGGACACATCCTCGTAGCCCTTGCCCTCGCGCCAGGCGTGGTAGGTGTCCGAGAGTTTGGCGATGTCGTCCTCCGAGAGGTTTTTCTGAGTGCGATTGATCATGTAACCGAGCTTTCGGGCATCGAGGAACAGCACCTCACCGCGACGATCGCGCAGGGTGCGCTGGCCGTGTTTCCCGCCGCTCTTGTCCTTCGCCATAATCCAGATGCACACAGGAATCTGGGTGCCGAAAAACAGTTGGTTCGGCAGCGCCACCATGCAGTCCACGGTATCGCCCTCTACCATCGCTTTGCGGATTTCGCCCTCGCCGCCGCTATTGGAACTCATTGAGCCATTGGCGAGAATCACCGCTGCGTAGCCATCCGGCGTGAGGTGGTGGAAGATGTGCTGGAGCCAGCCGTAGTTAGCATTGCCTAGCGGTGGAGCGCCGAATTTCCAACGGGCATCCTCGCGCAGGAACTCGCCGCCCCACTCCTTGATATTGAAGGGAGGGTTGGCGAGGATGGAATCAAAGCGCATGTCCGGAAAGGCGTCTTTCAGAAGTGTGCCCTCGCTGTTCCAGCGGATGTCTCCCGTGATGCCACGGATGGCAAGGTTCATCCGGGCGAGGCGCTGGGTCTCTGGATTCCGCTCTTGGCCGAAAACGGCAATGTCATCCAGCCGCCCTGCGTGAGTGAGCACAAAGCGGTTCGACTGCACGTAGAAGCCCCCCGTGCCGCAGCAGGGATCGTAAATCCGCCCACGGAACGGCTCGATCATTTCCACCATCAGCGAGACGATGGAGCGCGGGGTGTATTGCTCACCACCGGCCTTACCCTGCATCGCAGAGAACTCGCCGAGGAAAAATTCATACACCCGGCCAAGAAGATCGAAATCCTCCGGTGAACCGCTGAGGTTGAGATTGGTGAAATGATCAATGAGTCCGCCGATCACCTGCGCGCTGAAATCCGATTTGCCAAAGATTTTTGGCAACACGCCCTTGAGTTCATCATTCTCACGTTCAATCGCCCGCATGGCGTCATCAAGGCGCTTACCCACATCCGCAGACCGCGCAAAGCCTTGGAGCGTGGACCAACGCGCTTCCTGCGGCACCCAGAAGACGTTGTCCGCCTGATACTCCTCGTGATCTTCTGGATCTGCGTGCGGAGTCTCCAGAAGCTCTGCATGCTTGCGCTCAAAAGCGGCGGACAGGTAGCGCAGGAACACCAGCCCAAGGCAGACGTGCATGTAGTCCGTAGGCGGCACGGCACCGCGCATCTTATTCGCGGCATCCCAAAGCTGGGCCTCAAGGGTTTTCACCGGGGCACTCGATACTGATTTTTTCTTGGCTGGCATAATTTCGATCTCGCAGATATGCCTAACATCAGCGATGGGTAGATGCCAGTAAAAAATCTGGTCATTACAAAAAGTATTCTGACCGTAAGTTTTATTTTGTCGTGTCGTTTTGTCGACTTCCCTGATTGCGTGGCTCCGCATCAATAGAAAAGATATTGTTTAGAGAGCACCCCAAACACCTCATGAAGTAAATGTCGATTCTCAGAAATGCACCTCACCCCATTCTCATCCGCTCGATCGCAGCGGCAACATCTACCACCCGGAACCGCACGGCCTTGCCCATTTTGAAATACGGGATCAATCCTGCCATGCGCCAGTTGTAGAGTTGGCGGCGGCATACCTTCAGGTGGTCAGCTAGTTCTTGCTCAGTGATCAATTCTATTTCGGTGCGCGGTGAAGATAGGTGCGTTTCCATGCAGATGTTTGCCATGTCAACCGCTTCATTCATATATCAAGTTGATAGTAATAATTTTACTATCATAATTTATATCTGTTATGTATTATTAAATTATGCGTAGGCGACAAATGGTGACAAATTATATTCCCGTTAGTTCTTAAAATTGCTATATTTATCAATGCCTAAAAGGCAAATACGGGAAACTAAAAGCAGCTATAAGTATGGGTAATTGTAATATATACGAATCGCCAACTACTAAGGATCTAGTAGAGAAATCTGTGGGTGTTCGAGTCACCTTTCGAGCACTTTCCCTTATAAATCAAGGGGAAAGTAGTTGTAATGACACTATTGTTGACACGTCCCACTCTCGCATGAACGAGGGTGGCGACAAAATGGCGACAAATGAGGGAAGCACTTCCCCCAAGCAACGGGTCAAGAAGGCCGGGCCATACCATAAGGTCAAATCCGGCTCAGCCGTAGTCCCCATTTACCGCACGGTATCAAAAGGCCGGATCCGCTACACTCTGAGCTTCTACCGAGATGGTCGCAGAATGCGCAAAATGTTCAACGATCTGGAATCCGCCAAAAAGGAGGCCTTGTTCGTGGCGCAGCGAATTCAGTCAGGCATGCAGCATGTGACAGACCTCAAGCCGCA
>CAMAYN010000221.1 GCA_945862285.1 Akkermansia muciniphila
ACCGCCCGGTCCGAACAGTCCGGTAGGCGTGTTGTGGTGTGGCCTCAACAAAAGCGGCATCGGCCTTCATGGAACTGCCGATCCTGAAACCATTGGCCGTGCAAGCTCAGCAGGCTGCATCCGTCTCGCCAACTGGGATGTCATCCGCTTACCATCACTGATTTCACCGGGAACAACGGTTGAAATTCGCTAAGGAGATTTTTCATGCGCGGCATTTCTTTTTGCGTGCGCCGATTTTAAAAAAATCCTCAATTGAGAGCGGCGATACGGGTATTTAAAAGTTCTAACGCTTTTTTGCGGGCTTCTTGTGAATCCTTTAATTCTTGGCGGTGAAACCACGACATAGAATCAGCCTTCATAGTGTCTTCGCTGCGCTTTGCAAGTGAAATTGCTTGCCCGAGCACGCCTTTGAATTGTTTTTTCAAATCTTGTTCGCTCGTGCTCATTTTTTTGGAGCCAAGGTCTGCGTTCATTTTGATGATGCTTTTGACGATGGCCGCCTCTTTGTTTTCATCAAAAATGTTCATCACAGTTTTCGAGCCATCTCCTACGCTGCCATCCATACGCATTCCGTTGGTCAGTGCCTCTAATGCCGCAATGGCAAAACATAACCGCGTCGTTTGGTCATAGTCGGTCATTGCTTTCGCCTCTGCCAGAAAACTACCAATTTTCATCGGCTTCCATGACCATGCTTTGTTTAATCGACAAGCGAATCTCCGCACTTCCCCTTGTCGTGTGCCAGTTGACCAGATATCGCCCCGCGCTGAGGTCAGGTGTGTGACTAACCCAACCACTTTACCAGAAGCAATATGGATCACTGGGCCGCCGCTGTTACCTTGGATGATGCCTGCATCGACTTCGATCGATTCACCACTGCTGCCCATGATGCGGCCTTTTTCCATCGTTACGACACCAGCACCACCACCGTTGCCGAGTGCGGCAATTTCTGCTTGTAAGGGCAAATCGGTCTTTTCATCAACGATTTCTAAATAATGTTTCACATCATCCACCACTTCCATACGCACTAAATCGGCACCCTCAGCGTATTCAAATGCGCCAAATTTCGAATATTTTGTGCCATCAGTGCTTTTCACGACTAATTTTGTGTTGCCCGAGAGCACATGCGCCGCAGTATAAAAATACATTTTCCCGCCCGATTTTGCCATGAATCCCGTGCCGTTTGATTGATCGCCTTCGATGATCAGCACGGCATTCGTCACCGCAGAAATCACAGTGCCATTTTTATCTTGGATGGCATTAAGCATCTCAGCCGAGGTAGTTGCGTTAGAGCTAGACCTCGAACTAGGCAACAAGATGGCTTCGGCGAGTCGGGCTTTCGAGGCGGCTAGATCGCGTTCTAGTAGTTGGCACTTTGTTTCAAATTCTGCCAAGCGTTGTAGTTCTTCATTCAGATCACTGATCCTCTGCTTTAATGCCGCAGCTTCTTCTGGGGTGAGCGAACCTGGGCGCGGACGACCTGTTTCATATTGTGCCTTGAGCGATGTATTTCGTTCATTCAGTAAGGTGATTTCGAGTTCGAGATCTTTGATCGTCTGCTGTGCTTTTTCATCTTTGCAGGAGGAAAAGAGCAGAGGAATGAAAACGGTAGGGAGGACAAATTTCTTTGCAAAACTTTGTTTCATTTCCTGATCCTCCACGGCACAACAATCACTTCAAGAAGAAAAATTCACCCTCTCCATTTTTTTTATGGAAAAAGTGAGAAAAACTGCTAATAAATTTCCCAGTTACACGTTTTAATTGCCACAACGAGCAAATCGTAAACTAAAAAGCACCAAACAACATACCGCCATGATCCACGCAGAACTAAGTCCAGAAGCCCGAGCAAGACTCGAAGCAATGCGCCGTAACTCGACCATTTCCTCCATCGTGATTGCCTTCTTGGTAGTCACCTTGATTTTGCTGGTTTTAGGTTATTTCACTTTAACGCCGTTCTTTAAGGATACACCAGTCATTGTTACCTATAATGCCAGTATTCCTGCCGAAGAAGTGATTGAGACGAAAAAAGTCAGCACAAACACCCAGCAAAAGCCTTCCGCTCCTTCTTCGTCTAGCGCAAAAGTGATTGCCGCAGCTACTACGTCAAATCTTGCCATCCCCGTGCCAGAAGTGGAGACGTTAAATCCATCGACCGATTTTGGTAACGGTGATGATTTTGGTGACGGCTGGGGTTCTGGCGGCGATGGCGGCGGTGGTGGTGGTGACTTCGGTGCCATCCCAGCTACGATGCGTAAACGCTGCTCCAAAGAAGATCGTTTGCAGCGCCTTGCGGACACGGGAGGTAACGAACAATGCGAGGAGGCCGTTCTGAAAGCACTGCGCTGGATGAAAAAGACGCAAAATCCTGATGGATCCTTTAACGGAGCGAAAAAATCGGCGATGACTGGATTATGTTTGCTTGCGTTCCTTGGTCATTGTGAAACGCCACTCTCCGAAGAATTTGGCGACACAGTTTTGAAAGCCATGACATATCTCATCAATCTCAGCATGAAGAATGATGGAAAATGCGCCGACAATCTTGCTGACAAGCACTGGTGCTATGAGCATGCCATTTGTGTCTATGCGCTCGCCGAATCAGCTACGTTTTGTAAGCAATTAAATATTCCCGTGCCTAATCTCGATACCGCTACTCAGAAGTCGGGTCAATTTTTGATCGACAATCAACATCGCAGTGGTGGTTGGGATTATGCTTACGACGAATCTGGTAACCGTGGTGGTGATGTTTCGATTGCTGGTTGGCATATCCAAGCGTTGAAGGCCATGAAGCACACGGGCATTGATTTCAAAAATCTCACGAGCTGCGCGAAGAGAGGTCTCAAGTACTTGGAAGACAAGCAAGACACCAACGGAGGTTTTGGCTATACTAGTAAGAAGCCTCTTCATGGGTATTACGCACTCACAGGCGTAGGGGTTCTTTGCTTCCAAATGTGGGATAAGGCCTCTTCATCCGAAGTTCGTAAAGGTGTCAATTACATCGAGAAGAATACCAAGCTCGATTGGGGTGAAAACAATGATCTCTATGCTCACTATTACGAGGCACAAGCGATGATGAATCGTGGAGGTAAAGAGTGGAAGCATTACAACGGACTCATGCGCGATACGATTCTGAAGAATCAAGCTGCTGATGGCACATGGCTAGGTAAAAAAGGCCATGGCGCTGGTCAGACTTACCATACAGCACTTTGCACATTGATGTTGGAGGTTTACTATCGCTTCCTACCGGGTACAGGAGGTGGACATTAATTCTGCCTCACAAACAAAGAAAAAGCGACCTCCGGGTCGCTTTTTTGCTTTTGGACTTCTGAGTGATCGAAATTTCACACAGGAAATGATGATCGCCCGTTCAAAACGTGAGGAAATTTTTCAGCATGCGTTTTCCATCCTGAGTAAGAATCGACTCTGGATGAAACTGCACACCGTGAACGGGATATTCTTTGTGTTGTAATCCCATAATCTCATTTTCTACCGTCCATGCCGTGATTTCTAAGCAATCGGGCAAAGTTTCGCGTTTCACGATCAGCGAGTGATACCGTGTGGCAGTAAAAGGATTTGGCATATTGCGAAAAACACTGCCATTGTTATGATGAATCGGCGAGGTTTTTCCATGCATGAGACGTTCGGCTCTGACCACTTCGCCGCCATAGACTTGGCCGATGCTTTGATGTCCAAGGCAAACGCCTAAAATGGGGATACGACTGCCAAATGTGGCGATGACTTCACAGGAAACGCCCGCTTCATTGGGAGTGCAGGGCCCTGGCGAGATGCAGATGCGGCTTGGCTGAAGTGCGTTAATTTGCGCTATATCCATGGCATCGTTGCGGATGATTTTCATTTCCGCCCCAAGCTCGCCAAAGTATTGCACAAGGTTGTAAGTAAAGGAGTCGTAGTTGTCGATTATGAGGAGCATCGCAGTGATCAGTGTTTGTAGGGGGCGATGGTATTGGCAAGGGCAATTGCTTTTAACATGCCTTTCGCTTTATTGCAGGTTTCTTCGTATTCGTAAGTGGGATTTGAGTCGGCGACGACTCCCGCCCCAGCTTGCACGTAAGCCTTGCCATCTTTTACCAAGCAGGTTCGCAGGGTGATACAAGAGTCATGGCTGCCATCAAAGCCGAAATATCCCACCGCGCCTGCATACGCGCCTCGCTTGGTGGGCTCTAGTTCATTGATCACTTGCATGGCACGGATTTTCGGTGCTCCGCTCACCGTGCCGGCGGGGAACGTAGCACGGAGTACGTCATACGCGCTGTGCGCGGGATCAAGTTGTCCCGTTACATTCGAGACAATGTGCATGACGTGAGAATAGCGTTCGATGATCATAAAATCATCCACCTTAACGGAGCCATGGCAGGCGATGCGGCCAACGTCATTGCGGGCGAGATCCACCAGCATAAGATGCTCCGCGCATTCCTTTTGGTCAGCTAGCAGATCAGCGGCCAATGCATCATCCTCGCTTGGGGTTTTCCCTCTCCAGCGAGTTCCGGCGATGGGGCGAATGTCGATGCGTCCTTGAATCGCACGAACATGAACTTCCGGTGAGCTACCCACTAAGGAAAAATCTTCCATTTCCAGCAGGAACATGTAGGGCGATGGATTTACGTGCCGAAGTGCGCGATAAAGATCCACGGGAGACCCTGGGTAATCAGCCTCGAACCGTTGGCTCGGCACAAATTGAAAAACATCACCAGCGGCAATGTATGCTTTGCCCTTGCGAATCTTTTCCTCGAATTGTTCTTGCGTGGTGTTGCTGCGAGGATGGGGAGTTGGTGTGTGTGTGACGAGTCCGTTGAGTGGCGCGACGTGGATGGGGCGATCAAGGATTTCCGCTAAGGAATGGATGCGTGCGCAGGCGTCTTGGTAGGCATCGGCTGCGGATGTAAAATCATCGATGAACGCATTGGCAATGATCAGCAATCGGCGCAGTTTGTGATCAAATACGAGTAATGTATCGGCAAGAAGAAATACCGCATCGGGAATACCGAGGTCATCGGGCGGAGAAGCCGTGATCGTCGGCTCAAACTGCCGCACAGCATCGTAGGAGAGAAAGCCAATCAATCCGCCATAGAAGGGAGGCGGATTGCCGTGCGGGACGGGCTTGTAGGCAGACATTTGGCGCTCCATTTCTGCGAGAATGTCGTCTGCGGCGATGATTTTTCGAGTTGTGCCTTTTTCACGCACGGTGATCTCTTTTCCATGAGCTTGGTAAATGCAGCGCGGGCGTGACCCGAGAATTGACCAGCGTCCGCCTTTCTCTGTGCTCTCGGCACTTTCGAGAAGAAAGGCAAACTGACCATCGCGGAGTTTCAGGTATGCCGAAAGCGGTGT
>CAMAYN010000222.1 GCA_945862285.1 Akkermansia muciniphila
GACCGCGCCTATCTATTAGAAGCCCTCGTCTTGCCCCAAAAATCCCTCGCACCCGGCTACGGCATCATGAGTATCACTAAAAAAGACGGCACAGTCATTTCCGGCGCCATGCTGAAAGAGACACCCGAAGACATTACCCTACGACTTCCCACCGGCGAAGAATCCGTCACGAAGCGCAGCGACATCGCCACAAAAACCGATCCCGTAAGTGCCATGCCGCCCATGGGAGCCATTCTCACCCCTCGCGAACTCCGCGACCTCGTCCAATACCTCAACACACTCTAACTACAAAAATACCATGAACATCCGTACTACCATCGCCGCGCTATTATTCGCCACATCTGCTTATGCACAATCGCTCATCTCCGCCGACGGCACACTCAGCAACTGGGACATCAAAGGCCCCGAAATCTGCTGGTCACTCAAAGACGGCATCATCACCGGAGTGAATGATCCAGGAAAAAAAGGCGGCATTCTGTGGACCAAAGCGAAATATCGAGACTTTACCTTGACCGGTGAATTCAAGTTCTCTGGCAAGATCGACTCCGGCATCTTCATCCGCCGCGAGGGCGATCAGATCCAAATCGGCATCTCTGGTTCCCTGAAACGCGACATGACAGGATCGCCCTACATCGCCGATAAACGCTCCTACCCCGTCGAAGCCAAAGACGTGGCAACAGTACTAAAAACCGATGATTGGAACGCATTCACCCTCGTCGTGAAGGGGAAACAATACATCTTTCACCTCAACGGCAAACAAGTGTTGGATTACACATCAGAAACCGCCATCGAAGAAGGCCCCATCGGCCTACAAGTCCACCCCGGAGTGGTGATGAAAGTCGAATTCCAGAAATTGGTAGTCGCTGCGGATAAGCCGTAGCATCGAAATGTTTTTTGTAGGAAAAACGACCTATTTTGGCGAGAATGTCGCTTTGATTTGGATTTTTCCTGAGTCATCGGGTTGCGCTGTCATGTGTATGCTGGTGTAACCTATGGGAACATCGTCGTGTGCTTGTGGGGGGGTGACGGGGGTAACGGTGGAGCTGGCACGAGCCGATTCTAGAATCAAGGTCGCAGATTTTTTGTTTTGGCTAAGGAGAAATTGGTGATCACCGGACTTGGTGGTTTTTGCGGATGTGAGCATGTGCCAGGTGATGGTCTCAGTGGGTTTGAGATTCGAGATTTCATCCGTGATCGTTATCGAAGGCGGATTCGTCATGGTATTCATCTGAAATGTTCTGGTGGCGGTGGCGTTTTTTGGAAGGTCGAGTGTTTCAGAGAGATCCACCACGGTTTTATGCTGTGGGTGGGGTGTGGAGGAAAGGATTGTTGCTGTGCCGTCGATGTCGTGCAGTTTGCCGTTTCGGGTGAGGGTGTTATGCGAGAAATTATTGAGTCGGAAGGCTTTCCATCGGTCGCCATCTTGTTTCATATCGAAGAGCACAAATCCGAGTTTTTCGAGAGAATGATAGGATTGAGCACCAAAGTCTGACGCCCATCGTTCTCCTTGCCAATCGATCACGAAGGAACCAGCATCCATGTGCCCGTGGTTGACTTTGGCTTTTCCGGCCTTGATGCCGAGAAATAGATCAGATGATTGGAAGCCGCTGCGATGAATCGCGATAGGGCTAATTCCTGCGGAGATGAAGTGCGTAGGGTATTTTTTGATTTGTGTGGTGTTTTTTGCAGGATACCAAAACGCGGCGAGAATGTGAAAACGCGAGAGAGATTTAGGGCTTGGGATAAGAAACTTAGGCGAGATCATTTCTAGGAGATGGGCATTTTGTGTTTCTCTTGCCATCCATACGGCGGCGGGAATGGGACCGAGCGGAGATTCTTTGTTATCGCCATAGTTAAAAAGCTCACTCGATGTCCCATAGACTTGCACGAGGAAATCACCACTCTGGAGAAATCCCGGGTAGGATTTGATCCCTGGATCGGGCAGATGAGCGGTGCGGCATGCTTCATGGGTGAGAATCGAAAATTCAGTCCCGTAACTCCAATACCCCCCGCCTTCGGCATAGCTACCTTCGGGTGTGTAGCCTTCTTTTAGTGCGATGGGAATTCCTTTGCGGACAAGCTCCAATGCAGTCTTTGAGGTTTCGGGATGAAGCTCCATCAGCGCGATGGATGAAAATGTTACGCCGCCATTACAGACTTGGTTCCAGTTGTTGCCGCGGGAGAGAACGGATTTGTGCTCGATCGTGGTTTTCAGGCCTTTTTCCAGAAGTGCCGCTACGATGACCTTACGATCTTCTGCTGAGATGTCGTGATAGAGCCAGTCATAACCAATCGCGACGGCGGTTTGCATTTCTGCGGTATCGAGATGGTGTTCAGGATTCCAATCGGAGAATGAGCAAATGTTGAGCAGTTCCGCGCGGGCACGGGTGAGGTATTTTCGATTACCTGTGATTTTGTAGGCGGCAGATAGGTCGAGGATATATTGAATCGCATCGCGCGAAACAGATAGCAACCTACGCCCGGTGAGAGTTCGTTCTAACAGCGGCGCGTCGATGGTTGAATCTGCTCGAGAAATCGTTGTGGAGACAATGTTTTTCACGATTGGGTCGCTTGTCATTTTGTTGCGAAGATTTTTCCAATCGGTATCTGTGACCAATAGCCGTGGATGCGGAGGGATGGTTGCGGCGGCTGAGAAATTTACCGCAAGCAGGCAGCTCAATAGGAGCAGGAAAAGAGTTTTCATAGAAGAAGCTGTATGTGGTATGAAACCAATATCGTTCAGGCTGACGAACGTGATAATCAGCATCTATACGCATCGCGGGATGAATATATTCCGCAAGAATTCGGGAAAATGTATTTCCTCGAATGAGGTAAAAAATGGAGCCGGTTAACGGACTCGAACCGTTGACCTGCTGATTACAAATCAGCTGCTCTACCAACTGAGCTAAACCGGCATTTGCGATTACGGAAAATTTCTTCCGCAGCGGGAGCGAAACGTAGAGACGAATCTGCTCTTGCGCAAGATATTTTTTTGCCGAATCAAAAAAAAACAGCCCGTTGGATCAACGGGCTGATTTATTGGTGGTTGAGAGATCGAATCGCAATTATTTCGAGTCAGCAATGTAGCTGGCTTGTGCTGCGCCTTTTTTGATTTTCTGGGTTTTGATCCAGCTCATGCTAGCGCGCAGACGCTCGCCGACTTTTTCAATCGGATGTGCGGCTTCAGCCTTGCGGATCGCATCAAAGTTTTTGTTACCACCGGCAAACTCTTTGGTCCACTCTTTGGCAAATTTTCCGTCTTCGATCGCTTTGAGTTGCTTGCGCATGCGCTCTTTGACGGACTTGTCGATGATCTTCGGTCCTACGGTAACATCGCCGTATTCCGCAGTTTCAGAAACCGAGAAACGCATGCCAGCAATGCCCTGCTCGTTCATGAGATCGACGATCAATTTCAGCTCATGCAAGCACTCGAAGTAAGCCATTTCTGGTTGGTATCCTGCTTCGACGAGAACTTCATATCCCGCTTTCACGAGTGCCGAGGCACCACCGCAGAGAACGCACTGTTCGCCGAATAGGTCGGTAACAGTTTCTTCACGGAAGTTGGTTTCAAAGACTCCGGCACGGGTGCAACCGACGCCGCGCGCCCATGCAAGGGCAATTTCTTTCGCCTTACCAGAAGCGTTATTGTGAACGGCGATGAGGCCGGGAACGCCTTTGCCATTGACAAATTGGGAACGCACGGTGTGACCAGGGCCTTTGGGAGCAACCATGATGACATCCACTTCACTTGGAGGAGTGATGGTTTTGAAGTGAACAGCGAAGCCATGCGAGAAAAGAAGGGCTTTGCCTTTTTTGAGATTCGGTTCGATGTCTTTGGCGTAAACTGATGGGACTACTGTGTCGGGCGTAGCAACGAAGATCACGTCAGCCGCTTTTACCGCTTCTGCTGTTTCCATGACTTCGAAGCCGAGTTTTTTCGCGACTTCCCATGATTTTGATTTCTTATAGAGACCAATGATGACCTTGCATCCACTGTCTTTCAGGTTCAGTGCATGAGCGTGTCCTTGTGAACCGAAGCCGATGACAGCGAGCGTCTTTTTCTTGATCGGATTGAGTGATGCGTCTTTATTGGTGTAAATTTTAGCAGCCATATTCGAGTAGTAGTAATGTGATAAACCCGCATTTGTTACTAGTGGCAACGAAAGCGGACGCGCAAACTTTCAGGGACAAGGCGTTTCGTCAAGAAATTGATGCGCCATCTTTCATTTATTTTCTCAAGGAAAAATGCGAAATGTGTCGCCATCGGTTTTAGGTATGATCAAACGAGATTTCAGCAAGAACGATTTTGTGCAATACTTGCCTAACGAGAATATTTCCCGTAATGTAATGGCGAACTTGATGCGGGCATTCAAACACGACTATTCATTCGATCCATCGTATGGCTATACTTTAGAAGGATTGTTGGCGGTTTCAGCGCCTGAACCTTTGCAGGATTTTGAATCATTTTGGCGTACGCGCTATGAGAAAATCCACGAGTTGTCGCCAGAGCCAGTTTTGCTAGGATCGCCAAGAAAGAATAAAAATTGGCTAGAACAAGACATTTCCTATCAATCGACGCGTGGTGCCAAAATCGGTGGATGGTGTCTCACGCCTGAATCCGAGCACGTCGAGCGCGTGGTGATCATTCTTCATGGATATGGCGGACGCGAACAGCCTGATGATCAATGGAATTTGCCCAACACCGCATTTCTTTTTCCCTGCGCTCGCGGCATGGGGCGCAGCCCGCATCCGCCAGTATCGCCCATTTCGGCATGGCATGTCTTGCACGATATTCAAGATCCGAATTTGTACATTCACGGGGCTTGTGTGGAAGATGTGTGGATGGCGGCATCGGCAGCACTCGCGCTTTTTCCGCAATGCGCCGGGTGTGTGGGCTTGATGGGAACCAGCTTCGGCGGCGGCATAGGAGCCATGGCATTAGCATGGGATAAGAGGATCGCTCGCGCGCATTTCTGCGTTCCTAGTTTTGGCAATCAAGCCTTACGTTTGCAATGCAAAACTACAGGGAGCGGTGCCTCAGTTCAGGCCATGCATCGGCGCTATCCAGAGGCCATCGAGCGAACTCTTTCCTACCACGATGCCGCCATCGCGGCACGGTGGATTCAGGTGCCCGTGCATTTTGCCTGTGCGGTATTCGACCCGATGGTGGCGCCGCCGGGGCAGTTTTCGATCTACAATGCCGTGCCATCGGAGAAGAAATGTTTCGTCTTACCAGCAGGGCATTTTTCCTATCCGGGGCAAGAAATAACGGAACGCGAATTGTTACAAGAAATTCACGAATTTTTTTCCCGCCTGTGATCG
>CAMAYN010000223.1 GCA_945862285.1 Akkermansia muciniphila
CATATTGGGCACTCCTCCGCTACGCTCCGTCGTGCCCAATATGGCAAGAAAGAACAAAATAAACCAAGTCGCTAAAGTGTCTGTATTATGAGGCAACCGATGCCCAATATCCTATCATCTAGAGTGTCTTCTATTTATGAGGCAACAGGCATGACTTTACAAAGCAACGACTGCGTGCATACATCCCTCCTGCATGAGAGAAATTTTTCGCGTATTTGGCTACCTTCGCCGCTATCCAGGCCACGCATTTTTACAATTATTATGTGCTATTGGCATGACTGGCGCGGTTTTCGTCTTCCCTAACGCCACAAAGCATGTGATTGATGAGATTATCCCCTATCCCGAGAGACATGGAGAATTTGGCTTTTGGGTAGGCTTAGCTGTATTGGGTTTTTTATCCAAGGACGGACTGAACGCGCTACGCATTATGGTTAATAATACCTTTGAGCAAAAAGTCATTTTTGATATTCGCTCAGATCTTTACGATAAAATTCAACGCCTGCCCCTTGGCTGGTTCGATACCAAGCGCACCGGAGACGTGATGACTCGGGTTGTGGAGGATGTGATGAATATGGAACGCGTCTTGATTGACGGGATCGAACAAGGGCTGGTGGCATTGCTGCAAGTCATCGGCATCGGCATTTTCCTTTACATTTTGCATCCTTGGGTCGCAATGTGGGCGACCTTACCTGTTCCCTTTTTGATGATTGGAGCATGGATTTATTCCACGAAAGGAAGGGATCGATACAAAAACCAGCGTGAGGCATCCTCTGATTTGAATGCCATGCTTCACGATAACATATCGGGCGTTCGCCAAATCAAGGCTTACTCTGCCGAAGTTCCAGAACTGCAGCGTTTTAACGAGTTTTCTCAAACCTTACGCTCCGCGAATTTGCGTGTGATGAAATGGTGGGCTCTTTACTCGCCAGGAATGTCGTTTTTGCGCATGACAGGGTATGTTTTAGTGCTGGCCTTTGGCGGCAGAGCTGTGATGGATGGCAGCTTAAAGCCAGGCGAATTTACGGGATTTCTGCTATTTTTGTCGTTATTCTACGAGCCGATTGATCGTCTCAATTCCTTAAACCAAATGGTGTTGTCGGGGCGATCTGCAGCAGTCAGGGTATTTGAGATTCTCGATTGCAACGATGAAGTCAATGCTCGGGATGGCGTTATTTTACCTGAAAAAATTGAAGGGCATGTGAAATTTGATGCCGTTGATTTTTCTTACCAGGAGCAAGCCACCTTGCATGCACTGACCTTGGAAGCTAAGCATGGGCAGACCGTAGCATTAGTGGGAGCCACTGGTGCAGGAAAAACTACGGTGCTCTCGTTGTTGGCGCGATTTTATGAACGAAGTGGCGGTACGATTTCGTTGGATGGGCATGATTTGAATTTACTGAATAAAGAATCATTACGACAGCACCTAGCTTACGTCACTCAGGAAGCCTTCCTTTTCAATGGCACCGTGCGAGAAAATATGCAACTCGCCAAACGTGACGCCTCAGATGCCGAAATGTGGGAGGCACTCAAGGCAGCTCATGCGGCACCATTCGTCACTGCACTAGCGCATGGGCTGGATACCAATGTCGGCGAACGCGGCGTCAAGCTCTCAGGAGGCGAAAAACAACGCCTTTCGATTGCCAGAGCCTTATTAAAAAATTCGCCAATCTTATTATTGGATGAAGCCACGGCGTCCGTCGATAGCGAAACAGAACGACTTATTCAGCAAGCGCTGGATGAATTGATGAAAAATCGGACGTCCTTTGTGATTGCGCACCGCTTATCGACAATTCAAAACGCCGATATAATCTACGTGCTGGATGCGGGTCGCGTTGTAGAACAAGGAACTCACGAGCATCTCCTCGCGAAAGGTGGAAAATATACCGAACTTTGTAAAAAATCATTTCTTGGCGAAAAAGATTCCTAGATCGGGAAGCGATAAAAATGAGTTTTCGGTTTAAAATCCGCTCGCAGTTACAAAAAATTTCAACCTTGACATGTAGCCCCGCGGACGACTATTTTTCCGACATGTTGCAAATGCAAAAACTCGTGTTGAATTTCTTTCGTGTGAGCCTAGTGGCGTTTTTTGCCTGCTGCCAGTTGTCGCATGCGCAATTAGGCGTATCCATTGCATTAGGGCAGACACAATTTCTCGCTGGGGAAGCCGTGCCCTGCCAAATTACCATCACCAATCAAACGGGAAGTGAGCTGATTTTGGCGAATTTTGGCCGCTTGCCATGGCTGGATATCACTGTAGAATCGACTTCTGGCCATCCTGCCACGAGTTACTCGCAAGCGAATCCCGCGCCAGTTAACATTCCTGCCGGGCAAAGTGTTGCCAAAACAGTCGATTTAAATTCCCTATTCGGCGTCCGCGAACCTGGTGGCTACCGCGTATCGGTCAACGTTCGCACGGATGCAACAGAATCGAACTATACCTCCAATCGCATCAGCTTCAATACGATCAAAGTTCGACCAGATTGGTCACAGAAAATCGGCATTAACGGCACCAAAGAGACGAGGGAGTTCCGATTGATGAATTTCACGAACAACAAACAGACGATGATCTACGCGCAAGTCATCGACGGACAACGCGGCACTCCGATCTCAACTCTGAATTTGGGTAAAGCTCTCCTATTTGTAAAACCACAAGCAGCGACGGACAAACAACAGAACATGCACGTTCTCTACCTAGCAACTCCTGAGTTTTTCCTCTATGCCCGCCTTGACAATAATGGACGATTCCTCGGTCGTGAACTCTACACAAAAGGCCCTTCTGGAGATCCACGCCTCATGACTTTTGCTGATGGATCGGTAAAAGTAGCGGGCGGACTTAAATTTGACCCTGATGCCGTAGCGCAGCAGAAAAGTAAGATTCGGAAATTGTCCGACCGACCAAAATATACTTATAATTAAGATAAATTAATCATTTTGAACTTTTTTTCTTGCAGTTTCCGCAATATGGCACAAAAAGTGCTTTAGCTTCCTTCGTTTAAGTTACCTATTTTATGAAAAACCTATTTTTCGTTCTATCGCTGATACTGTCATGGCTTTCATGCACATCGGTGCAGGCTCGATATTTTAATACGGTTGTCATTGACCCTGGTCATGGCGGTCACGATAAAGGATGCCAGTGGGGTCGTGTTTACGAGAAACACTTGTGTCTCGACACCTCCATTCGCCTCGAAAGCAATTTGCGTAAAAAAGGCTACAAGACGGCTGTATTGCGCAGAAGTGATTATTTCATTTCACTGCCGCAACGAGTCTCCATGGCATCGCGTTACCGCAACGCTATTTTTGTCAGCGTGCATTACAATTTCACCTGGCGCCAAGAGGCCTCTGGATTGGAAACATTTTACCACTCTGCCGAAAGCAGATCTTTGGCTCAGTATGTGCAATCAAGCATGCTGCGCAAAACCCGCGGCGATAACCGCGGTGTGAAACAGGCACGCTATTACGTCATTCGGAATTCAAAAATGCCTGCCATTCTCGTCGAATGCGGATTTGTGAGCAATACTAGTGAACGCAACAAAATGCGCCGTGCATGGTACCGCCAAGCATGTGCCGATGGCATCGCCGAAGGCATTGCACTTTATCGCCAGCGCGGCTAACTTCGGCGTGTGAATCGCCAAGTAAAGAAATACATAATTCCGCAGTTGAAAGAACAACGGACTGATTTAGCTTACGCCGTTGAAAAATAGTATTCCTCAGAGACAGCTCACACCAGAAATATTGGACTCTTTACCCGCGGGTCATCCAGATGCACTGCGTTCTCGCAGCGATCTAAGATTGATTCATTTTCTAATGGGAAATGAGCGTTGGCTGCACCGTGAAATCAATCAATTGTCACCGATTTCTGATTTCGTAATTCTCGAAATCGGTGCGGGAGATGGATCGCTGATTCGGAAATTAGCTAGGCTCTACCCCCAAGCGAAATGTTTTGGATACGATTTACAGCCTCAGCCAGCTCATTTACCTGCGAATGTAACTTGGTATTCGGGCGATATTCGGAACGCGCGCCTCCCGCACCGAGAGGAAAACACGCCGATCATTTTCATATGTAGCATGTTTCTGCATCACTTTGAAGATGCAGAACTATCCTTATTTCGCCAATGGATCGAACATTGTGATGCCGCTATAATTGTTGAACCATGGAGAAACCATTTTGTAAAATTCCTAAGTCTTTGTATCTATCCCTTTTGCAATTCCGTCACCAAGCACGATATGCGCGTTAGCATCGAGGCGGGATTCTGTGGCGAAGATCTCACAAATCAACTCACACTTCCTCCTTCATGGTCAAAAAAAATCATCCACCACTGGCTAGGTTCTTATCGCTTAATTCTACAACGCCATGAAACGGATTGAAATCAGTGGCGGAGGATTAGCTGGACTTGCGCTGGGAATCGCACTACGCAACCAGGATGTTCCAGTTACGATTTTCGAAGCGATGCGGTATCCACGACATCGCGTCTGCGGGGAATTCATCTCTGGGACTTCAAATCACACATGGGTCACTCTCGGAATTAGCGATTGTCTCGACGACCATAAAAAACACTCCGACACTGCATGGTTTGACAATGACGGTTTATTAACCCGCTTCACACTCCCCGACCCTGCCCTTGCTGTTTCGCGCTATTTACTCGATGAAAGACTTGCCAAAAAATTTAAAAAACTTGGCGGCGTGCTTCGCGAAAACACGCGTAGCGACTTCACCAGTTCATCATCCCAAGAAGGTCGCATGTGGTGTGCAGGGCGCAAGGTGAATCAAGGAAAAGGCGAGTGGATCGGATGCAAAATCCATCTGCGCGGGATCGATATGCAAGCAGGCTTGGAAATGCATTTAGGGAATTCTGGCTACGCCGGCTTAACCGCCATAGAAGAGGACTGGATTAATTTGTGTGGACTTTTTCGCCTTGATCCTTCGCTACGTGTCAGTAAAGAAAATTTTCTCCCCGCACAACTCGCCGCCTGCGGACTTAGCTCACTAGCGCAAAAAGTACGAGCGGCAGAATATCGCCCCCAGTCCTTCTGCGGCATCGCTGGGTTCTCACTGGGCAAACAAGCCTCTCCCCACAACACACTCGGAGACGCACACAGCATCATTCCTCCCTTCACTGGCAACGGAATGAGCATGGCATTACAATCGGCCGAATGCGCTCTGCCATTCCTTGTTGCTTATTCTCAAAATCACATCGACTGGAAACAAACTCTATCATCCATGGAACAAGCCTTACACCAGCGATTTCAATCGCG
>CAMAYN010000224.1 GCA_945862285.1 Akkermansia muciniphila
GGAAAATCGAGATCGCGGTGGAAGATGTTGCCACGAGGTAATGATACATCTTTTTCTAAATCGAGTGGAGATTTTATTTCGATGGCGAGCGTACCATCGCTGCAAGGCGCTAGCACGGATTCGATGGGATCGAGTAGGCATTCGTTTAAACTGGCGAGTGCCAATTCGAGAGCTTGGGACTTGGTGGCATCGTGGTCAGCATCGAATAAAGCAGATGGCGTGTGGAGGCCGAAAAGCGTCAAGGTGTGGAAGCCACGAGCGATTAATTCAGGAGAGAGAATGGAGGAATCGGTCAATGTATGGCAATACATTTCCAAGGGCAGTGGTGAGGGGAGTTTTCCAGCAAGTGCTCTGTGGTAGGAGTTTTCCAAATGGCTGTAACTTTCGTTGACGTGGAAGGTACCCGCAAAGGCAAGGCGTGGATCGATGCCAGATTTCAGGCGTGGCAACTGCTTGAGCAGCATGTTGATTTTGATTTGCGATCCATCTAACGATTTCGGTTGTTCGTGTCCGAGTAGCTTGGCGAGGTGTTGTGGGGCGGCGGCGAAGAGTAAATCTTGCGCGGTGTACAATTCGCCACCGGCGGTTTCGATTTTTACACCGGTAGCAGAAGGATCGATTGCGGTAACGGGGCTGTGAGTGCGAATTTCCACGCCACTCTCGATCGCGACGCGATGCAGTTCGCGAACCAGCGCACCCATGCCTCCTTGCGGTACTCGCCATTCGCCCGTGCCGTTGCCGATGAGGTGATAGAGAAAGCAACGATTCGCTTGGAGGTCGTCCGCCGAGACGAAGGTGCCGATGAGTGCATCGGTGAGAACTACGCCACGGACTAGATCATTGCAAAATCGTTCGCGAATGATTTCGCCAATGGGCACTTCCATGAGAGATCGCCAAAGTTCGGGTAGGGCAATTTCATGTTTGAGTTGAGTCGCAGTTTTTAGCGGTTGCAGCAAGGTTGGGGCGATTCTTTGGGCGAGTTCGGCAATTTCGCCGTAGAATTTCCGCCATTCGTTAGCTTCTTTTGCTGATCCTGTGAGGCGTTTAAAGCTGTCTTCCGTGGCGATGTCCCATTGAGATGCAACGAGCAATCCATCTTCCCGATCATCGTGTCGATACGGTGTGTAAGAGGCAACCGATCGGCCAAGGGTGGAAAAATGAATTCCTAAATCGGCGACAATTTGATCAGGCAAAAGCGAAACGAGGTAGGAATAACGCGAGAGACGAGCATCGTAATCAGGGAATGGCCGCACACTCGAGGTGGCACCGCCGAGTTCGTCATGTGCTTCGAGGAGAAGAACTTTTTTCCCCGCTTTGGCGAGGTAGGTGGCGGCGACGAGTCCGTTATGCCCGCCGCCGACGATAATGGCATCGTGATGAGTGGTTTTTTTCATAATGCTGTGGAAATTTTTCCGTTAGTGCTTCGCATTTTTGAACAATGGCTTGAGGCATTTGATCAAAAGATCGACGATGCCGCCGATGATTACGCCAAGAATTGCGGCGATCCCTGCGGAACCGAGCCATTGCATGATACCGTGTGCGCTTGGAATGAGGTTGGCAAAGGCTTCTGCGGCACGGTGAATTTTTTCTTCTGGGCCGTGAACGCCAAGCTCATGAAGGCCGTGAACGATGATGCCGCCGCCGACCCATAGCATGGCGATCATGCCGATGAAGCTCAAGGTTTTAAGGAAATACGGCATACCGAGTACGAGCGAGCGACCAAGAACGCGAATCGACCCGCTACCAGAACGGGCGAGGGCGACTCCGGCGTCGTCGGCCTTAACGATTAATGCCACCGCACCATAGACGACGACGGTCATGCCGAGGCCGACGATGGCTAGAACCACAGCTTGCATCCAGACGGGAGCAGACGCCACACCAGCGAGGGTGATGGCCATGATTTCGCCGGAAAGAATCAAGTCCGTGCGCACGGCACTGGCAACTTGCGCCGCTTCCAACTCAGCGGCGGTCATGGGCTCGGCGTTTTTGTCGTCGTGACTCTCGTGATGCCCCGGTCGAACGAGATCCATGACTTTGTGAAATCCTTCCATGCAAAGAAATGCTCCGCCTGCCATGAGTATTGGCGTGATGATCCATGGGGCGAAGAAACTCAGCAGCAAGGCACCGGGGAGAAGGATGATGAGTTTATTTTTTAGTGAGCCTTTGGCAATTTTTGCAATGATTGGCAATTCGCGATCAGCCGCGAGTCCGACGACATAGCGCGGAGTAACAGCGGCATCATCAATGACGATACCCGCGGCTTTACTACCTGCCTTGGCCGCCATGGCGCTTGCGTCATCGATGGATGAAGCAGCGGCTTTGGCGATGGCGGCAACGTCATCAAGAATGGCAAAAAATCCTGAACTCATATTAAATATTTTTTAGATTTATTCCCACTCAATGCTAGCGGGAGGCTTGGTGGAAATATCGTAAAGCACACGATTGATGCCTTTGACTTCATTTAAAATCCGGTGACTGGCCTTGCGCAGCAGGCTGTAGGGGAGATCGACCCAATCGGCGGTCATGGCATCCTCGCTGACCACAGCGCGTAGATTGGTGGCCCATTCGTAAGATCGTTCGTCGCCTTTGACCCCCACGGTTTTCACCGGGATCAGACCGGCATAAGCTTGCCAAACACGATCATACCAACCTTCTTCTTTGAGTTGTTGGATGAAAATGGCATCGCACTCACGAATGACGCGGAGTTTTTCCTCGGTTATGTCACCGGGGCAACGCACGGCGAGACCAGGGCCAGGGAAAGGGTGGCGATTGAGAATATCGGCGGGGATGCCAAGTGCTTTTCCAAGTTCGCGGACTTCGTCTTTAAAGAGTTCTGCCAGCGGCTCAAGGACTTTTCCTTGCGCTTGTAATTCGAGAATACGATCCACTCGATTGTGGTGCGTTTTAATTTTGGAGGCTTTGGATTTTGCGTTGGATGCACTTTCAATCACATCAGGATACAAGGTGCCTTGCGCGAGCATTTCTGCATTGCCGACGCTGTCCCAAAAGACATCGATGAACAGATTACCGATGATTTTTCGCTTCTCTTCGGGATCGGCAACACCCGCTAATTGGCCAAGAAACAAATCAGCGCAATCAACTGTTTCGATCTCTACACCCATGCGGTGAAAGTTATTGCGTACCTCATCGCCTTCATTCAAACGCATCAATCCATGATCGACAAAAATCGCCCGAACATTAACTCCCGCTTCTTTTAGCAAGACGGCCAGGACAGTGCTATCGACACCACCAGAAACACCGCAAACAATTTGTTTGCTGCCGACTGTTTGGCGAATTCCTTCGATCATTTCGCGTTTAAAATCCTCGATGTGGAAGGGCTGCAAGTCTTTGGCGAGCAACAGGAAATTATGCAAAATGCGAATCCCTTCGTGGCTATGCGTAACCTCCGGGTGAAATTGGATGCCGTAAAAACCATCGCACCATTGGAGCGAAACGGGGGTGCCGTGTTGATTCGCTGCCAACACTCTTGTGCCTTCCGGTAAAACGTCCACGGTATCAGAGTGGCTCATCCAGACTTGGGATTTTTCTGATAGACCTTCGTAAATCCCTGCGCGCTCGGTAGGATTCAAAATCGCTGGGCCATATTCACGTCGATTACTCGCATGTACTGTACCGCCAAATTTGATGTTGAGCAATTGCATGCCATAGCAAACACCGAGAACGGGTACGCCGAATGATTTTAGTATGTCGAAGTCGATATCGGGCGCATCGGGTTCGCTGGTGCTGCGCGGACCTCCCGATAAAATAATCGCGCCTGGTTGACCAACTTGGGCAAGTTCTTCGGGTGCATAGAGCTTGGCGAAAAATCCGATTTCGCGAACTTTTCGGACGATGAGTTGCGTGTATTGAGAGCCGAAGTCGATAACGGCTACGTGGTGGGATTCCTTCATGTAAATTGTTAGAGAAAAATTGTTTTTTGATGGATTAGCTCATCGGCTGATAGTTCGTAGGTTCTTCGGTAAGAACGATGTCATGCACGTGACTTTCACGCAACCCACCTGTGGTAATGCGGACGAACTGGGCTTTTTCGCGAAGTTCTGTCAAGTTAGCGGCACCGACGTAGCCCATGCCTGATTTGAGACCGCCCATAAGTTGATAGACAACATCTGATAGAGGCCCTTTGTATGGCACGCGTCCTTCGACACCTTCGGCGACGAGTTTTCCGGAGCTATTTTGCCCATAGCGATCTCCAGCACCTTTTTGCATTGCGCCGAGTGAACCCATGCCGCGATAAGTTTTAAATCTTCGGCCTTGGTAATGCACGGTCTGACCTGGGCTTTCTCTCGTGCCTGCAAGCAAGGAGCCTAACATCACTAGGTCAGCTCCCGCAGCGAGTGCTTTCACGATGTCACCGGAATAGCGAATTCCACCATCGGCGATGACTCGAACTCCATGAGCACGGCAATAATCTGCAACATTGCGAATCGCGGTGAACTGCGGCATGCCTACACCCGATATCACGCGAGTAGTGCAAATGGATCCGGGCCCTACACCTACTTTGATGGCATTGGCACCTGCTGCGACCAAGTCTCGCGCTCCTGCTTCTGTTACCACATTTCCAGCGACAACAGGAAGATCTGACAGCTCACGCAATTTCGCCACAACATCCATGACGCGTCGCGTATGTCCTGTCGCGGCATCAATAAATAGCGCATCGGCACCCGCTTCGATCACAGCTTGGGCACGCTCGATGAATTCCGGTCCAACTCCGACAGCGGCACCACAGCGCAAGCGACCATCAGGATCCTTTGCCGATGAGGTAAAGGTAATTCTTTTCTCAATGTCTGATCCGGTAATCAGTCCTACGAGTCGATTCTCTTCATCCACAAGCGGGAGTTTTTCAATGCGATTTTGATATAAAATCCGCCGTGCTTCTTCTATGGAAGTTTCGGGCGGCGCCGTCACTAATTTTGCACGGGGCGTCATCACTTCGGCAACGATTAAGTCTATACTTTCGACATACCTAACATCGCGTCCCGTAACCATACCTAACAAATGCCCTTCGGCATCCACCACGGGGAAGCCAGAGAAACCTTGTTGATCCATGACACGTCTGACATCGAGCAAACTATGTTCCGGACGAAATGTGTGTGGCTTATGGATCACGGCATTTTCTGAACGCTTGACGCGTGAAACCATCGCTGCCTCTTCCTCGATGGTGCAGGCCCGGTGTATCACTCCCATCCCACCCTCCC
>CAMAYN010000225.1 GCA_945862285.1 Akkermansia muciniphila
TCAATTGCCGAGCGAGCGACTTCCGACAGCAGGCGATTCATCGCCCAGTTTGCTGCGGCATGTTGATGATGAAGTTGTTTGTGTCGTCTGTATCCTAGGACAAGAAATAGTAACTCAGTGCAAAGTAAGACTGCTAATATGGGATAAAATGCCCCCTTAATGCAGTAATCTTTTAATAATACCAAAGCAAACACAGCACATACGGTGGCATAAAAGTGGCGACCAATGATGGCTTTGGCAGATTCGTCGAAATACTTGTTCAGTTTTCTCGCCTCACTACTACAGTGGTTTTTGATTGCGTTGAAATATTCATTCTTTGATGGAATGGCATGTGGAGGTATCTCTGTTGGTGAAGTAAATGGAGTCTCAGCGAGAACATTGGGCAAGCGGGGTGCAACGAAATGACTGCTCGAAGGAAACTCGATGCCATGCCATGAAGCCTCGAAGTGAGGAAGACCATTACTAATGCTCACGTTTACTACCAGAACTGGTGTGTTCCAGCGCTTCGCTCGCGGAATCAGATCACGTGTCCATTTCCCCCCCACTGGTTTTAGCATGGCGATGATGACATCACTATGGCGGACTAGTTCAATATTGGCTTCCTCGAAGCGGCCTTCCCGCGTTGCCGCACTTGATACTACTTTTTCTTCGATGATATGCTTACTGGCGAGTAGATCGTTGGCATTTTTCTTCTCTGCTTCGGAGAAATCGGGGCCGCTAGAACCCTGCGCATCGAGGAATACATCACTTGGCTGGGGGATTGCGATGCGTTGTGGGATCCCAAGTTCTTGGCAAGCCTGGGTGAAAGCATGATCACCTCCGACAGCGATTTGCGATAAGCCAGAGATGAAGTGGTGATCCGCAAGCCCAAGTTCTTGAGGCAATGATTTGAGTCTTTCAACTAACCATTTCGTAGCAGCTTCTTGAAAAATCGCTGGATCGAAGTTGGGATAGTCCTCTTCGGAGAACCAGCGACAAGGACCAGAAAATCCTACAGTGACAGCAATGGGTAGCAATTTCATGGGGATAGATTAATCAAGTAAGCGAGATACATGACCAAGCACCATGGGGACACTTGGTGCTTGCTTAGAACTGGAGGTAATGGCGGAGTTTGTCTCTGGTGGAATGAAGGGACAGGAGTCATTTTTGATCACTATTGCTAGAGCTTAAGAAAGCAGTTTACGTGCCAGATATGTCTAGGATTTTTGCCGTAAATCCATTATGCCGAAGGTAGATGATAAATTTAGCATGTTGTGTTAGCTGAAATGCTTTGCGGAGTGGGAATAATGGGATATTGCGGAGTTGATTGAGGCATCCCTCGATATGTGAGCGGCGACTCCTTATGCGGTGTGGTCGGGCGGGGTTGGCGGCTCGTTCTCTGCAACTTTTTCTCCCTCGTCTTTGCGGCGGGGGGTGCGTTGGATGTGGCTGGCGGTGTCCCAGGCGGCTAGGGTGGCGGGGTCGGTTTTGTAGATGCGACCAATGATGACATCGAGGGTTTTGATGGCGGCGAGGCCGGCACGAATGACGGTGGGGATGGAGGCGGTGGCTCCTACGCGCTCGCCGAGGGCAGTGCCTTGCTCGCCTTCTTGGCCGTCGAGGTCGTTGGCGAGGGTTTCTAGCTGGGTGGCGGTATCGGCGGGGTGGCCGTGGGCGGCGAGTTCGTCGTTGAGGCTGAGTTCGCGAATGGCCTTGGCGAAGGCTCGGGCTTTGCCGGTGATGGCATCAAGGCCGTTGCTGCGAGGCATGCGGAAGCGTTTGATGAGGGAGGGATCGGCGATTTCCTTGGAAATGGCTTCGGCGGCTTCGCGAACATCGGCGAGTTCATCGTGTAGTTTATCGATGAGTTGGCGTTGGATTTCTGTTTCTTCGGCATAGTCATCGCCGGCTTGGATGGCTTGCTTGCCGCCGAGGTCTTTGATGGCGGTTTCGAGGCGGGCGCGGGCGGAGGCGAATTTCGCGTCAACGGGAGTCGGCGGCTCGTGGGTGAAGTCGGCGAGGCGTTTCTCGGTGAATTCGCTGACGCGGAGGAAAGATTGGGCTTGATTGATTTGGCGACGATTCATAATCGCGCTTATTCGTAGCAAAGCGTGTGCCAATTGAGATGAATTTTGCGTGACGGTGTTGTCACTTAAGGACACAAGACACAGGGACGCAGGACGCAAGACTTGAGTTTTTTCGATGAGCCGTAATGAAAATTTGTTTACCATAGATTTCACAGAATAACACAGGTTTTTATGTTTGGGCAGGCAGTTTGACACACTGCACAACCAATCTTTCGCACTGCGCAACCGAGCTGACACGCTGCGCAACGGGGCTGACATGCTGCGCAACGGGGCTGACATGCTGCGCAACGGGGCTGACTTGCTGCGCAACCGAGCTGACACGCTGCGCAACGGGGCTGACATGCTGCGCAACTGATCTGACATGCTACGCAACTGGGCTGACGTGCTGCGCAAAAGGGCTTACATGCTAAGCAAATGGGCTGACACGCTGCGCAACTGGGCTGACAAGTTGCGTAGGGGAGTGTCGGTTTTTTTGGCTTGGAGGCCAGAGTCCTCCGCCACATTAGGCTGAAGTGCTACGCAGGATGTGTTTCACACAATTAGGTGGGGAGAGAAGCAAAACAGGCTGGAAGCGCCGCCTGCCGAGTGAGGCGTGACGCGCTGTCATCTGTGGAGGTTCGCTGTGGTTATTTTTTCTGCAAATATCGCTTTGCACTTTCGGAGTTGCGGAATGAACATTTTCCGAAATCTCATCTGTTACCCATGCGTAAGATGGAGAATGAAATTTAATCTTTGCGTTTTTGGTGGTCTGATTGTGGGGATACTCACTACGGTGGGATTATTCTCTTCGTTTGCCCAAAATACGCCTGCGTCACAGGCAAATGCCAGCATTGCTGAGGCCGCTCGCAAGCAAATTGGCGTAACTACCTCCTACGATCCGAAATACGTCGCCCTCAGCTATCCGAATGGCGATGTCGCTACGGATCGCGGTGTGTGCACTGACGTTGTCATCCGCGCCTTACGGCAGCATGGCATCGACCTCCAAAAGCTGGTGCATGAGGATATGAAAAACCATTTTTCCGCTTATCCCAAAAATTGGGGGCTCACGAAAACAGATCGAAATATCGATCATCGAAGAGTGCCGAATTTAATGACATTTTTTACCCGAAACGCGCTCAAGCTGCCCATATCGACAGACGGCAGCAAATTTCTGCCAGGGGATTTTGTCACCTGCACCGTCGCGGGAAAATTGCCGCACATTATGATCGTCAGCGAGCGCAAAGGTGCCAGTGGTCACCCAATGATCATCCACAACATTGGCTCAGGTACACAAGAAGAAGATCGCTTGTTTGAGTTTCCCCTCACGGGTCATTATCGCTGGAAAGAATCGCTGAAAAATTCATCCGCCGATACTACCACTCCACGTCCATAGGCTCGGATCAACGCGTTCGCGCACTTGCAATATCAGATTTTCCCCCAGATCGGGTTTTTTAAGGATGGCAAACATCGCCGAACCAGAACCGCTCATGCCGGCGGCGGCGACTTCGGGGCGGGAATAGAGCCATTTTTTTAATTCGGCAAGGTAGATAAATTTACTAAAGACGGCTTTTTCTAAATCGTTGACCACTTCACCCCAGGGAAATGCTACAGGGTCATAATTGATACCGGCGATTTCAACGGGATTTGCCGTGCGGCTGTAGGCATCAACCGTCGCCACAGCAAACGCCGGCTTCAAGATGACGATGGGCATGGATGGCAATGCCGGAACAGGTGTTATCACTTCCCCTCGCCCACTACAGCGTGCCGTAGTCGTTCCAAGAAAAAAAGGAACATCGCTACCTAATTCAGCAGCCGCGGCATGGAGTTTTTCCTCGGATAGAACGTCATTATGCAATGAATTCCATGCGCGCAACGTTGCCGCCGCGTTGCTGCTCCCCCCACCAAGACCCGCGCCATGCGGTATGACTTTGGTTAAATGCACCGCCGCTTTGCATTTTTTCTTGGAGAGTTTCTCAAATAATTTCGTCGCTTTGACAACGAGATTGGTATCGTCATCGGGAATGCTCGGCACGTCGCAGGTGAAGGAAAAGCTTTTTGCTGGAGTAAAAGTCAGTTCGTCACACAGGCCAGGCACGGGAGTCATGAGGGTATCGATTTCATGAAAACCATCCTCACGTTTGCCCAATAGGCGAAGTGATAGATTGAGTTTGGCAGGAGAGGTGATTCGTAGAGGTGTGTCGCTCATGATAAATTATGGTGCAGTTCGGCCTAGGAGAGCCATTAAGCGTCCAGTGCGCCCGAGTTCTTTACGGTAACTGTAGTAGGCTTGCAAGTCCGACGCTGTACAAATCCCACAATCGTAAAAATCCATGACCCCTGCGGCTTTTGCTTGAGCGCGAATGGTGGCGGCAAAATCCACTTCGTAATGCGGCGGACGAATGCATGGCCCAAGAACGCCGATCACATCGCGTGGATTTGTCCCAAAGTGAAGCTGCATTTCATCCAGTGCTACTTGTAAAATATTCCCCTCCGTCCCTTTTTTTCCCGAATGCAAAAGCCCAAATGCCCCAGTCCTCCGATCTGCCAGCCATATCGCCCCGCAATCGGCAACGTAAATCGCCAGCAACAGCCCCGCATCCTTGGCGATCAACCCGTCCACATCTGACACCACTGGCAATCCATCCGCCGCCAAAATCGTGCTGCTTGCCCCCGCAACGGCAACGCGATTCCCGTGAACTTGCTCCGCCCTCCACCATTGCGCGGAAGTAAAACCAAGTTCATGAACGGCGGCAGTGTGCGTATCGAGCAAGCGGCACATCGCTTCATCGCGATCGCAATCCATTTCCAAATTCGGTACACGCGAAACAAATGCCGCCCGCAAACCAGTAACGGATGTTATGACTGAGAGAAAATCTTCCATGTCCGCAGAGGTTTAGGAAATATTACTCACATTGCCAAATCAAACTTCATGTGTTCCTCTTCACAAAACGCGCTTATGCCACAAATGATCGCGCGTTAGAACCGATTATTGAAACTATCACGCCAAACATTTTCTCCTCTCCATCCTTGCACAGCCCACGAAACCCATGTTTATTGCCCGCACATGAGTCAAGACATCATCCGCGAAGCACTTCGCCAAGTTCGCTACCCAGGTTACTCCCGCGACATCGTATCCTTCGGGCTC
>CAMAYN010000226.1 GCA_945862285.1 Akkermansia muciniphila
CCGCCGACCCACGGCGCGAGCTTGGCATGGCACTCACCGCGGCAGAAGCAACGGATGGAAAACTTTCGCTCTTGCGCTGGCGAGCTGGACAACAGAGCAATGCCATCATCACGCTACCCGTTTTAGGCTCCTACAGCGCCACCGCACCCTATGCATGCAGCAAATCAGCAAAAATCCTCCAACTCGGTTGCACGGCATTAGCCAAGCGCATGCAGCAAGCCAATTATGAGAAAATCAACCCCATTCCTCGTGCCCTCAACGCTCTAGCTCTGCTAGCAAGCGGCGATGAACAATACCTACCACTCGTAAGTCGCGAAGCACAATGGGCCGCGAATTTCCAAACCGACGCGATGGCGACATGGTACTACGGTTACACGATCATGCTCGTAGCAGAATACCAAATGGCAACGGGCGATAAACGCTACCAAGATGGGATGCGTCGCATGGCTCTGGAAGCGGCGAAAGGGCAAAGCAATGTTGGCTCATGGGGACACAAATTTGCCCAACCCGATGGACGCCTATCGGGTTACGGCATGATGAATGCTCCGGGAGTTCCTTTAACTGCTTCGCTCGTGCTCGCCCGTTTGGCGGGCGTTAACGACCCCGCGCTCGACCTTGCCATCGAAAGAAGTGCCACGTTGATTCGCTTCTACATCGGCAAAGGAGCCATACCCTACGGCGATCATGCGCCGTGGACGCAAACTCACGAAGATAATGGCAAAAGCGGTATGGCGGCTTACCTTTTTCACCTTCTTGGAGAACCAAAAGGAGCAGACTTTTTTTCCTCCATGGCATTAGCCTCCCACGATGCCGAGCGCGATGGCGGACATACCGGAAATTACACCAACATGCTATGGGCCATGCCCGCCATTGCCTTGTCGGGCCCGAATGCTACTGGCGCATGGATGAAAGAATTCGGTGCTTGGAATTTTGATCTCACGCGCCGCTGGGATGGAACATTTCTCCACCAAGGACAACCGGAGCCGAAAAATGATAGCTTTGCCAAATGGGATGCCTCGGGAACTTTTCTATTGGCCTACGCCATGCCGCAGAAAAAAATCTATCTTACCGGAAAAAAAGCAGCGTCCATTCCCCCACGCAATGCAAAAGATGTAGAGACCATCATCGCCGCAGGCCGCGGTTGGACAAACAAAGATCGCTTCTCCTTTTACGATCAAAAAACCTCCGCCGAATTATTAGAAACACTCCGCAGTTGGTCGCCTACCGTGCGCGAGCGAGCTGCCCTATCCCTTGCTCGGCGAAAATCCGCACCACCCGTTACAGAACTGATCGCCATGCTCCAAGCTAGCGACTTATCATCGTGCTACGGTGCTTGCGCCGCTCTAGCGCAACTCAAAGGGGCTGCAGCACCTGCCGTAGATCATCTCAGCAAACTGCTCACACATAACGATTTATGGTTGCGTATTCAAGCCGCAGACGCACTCGGTGGCATCGGTCAAGCGGCCATGCCGACCTTGCCAAAACTGCTAGAACGCATCGCTTTGCCGCCAAGCAAAGATGACCCACGCGGCATGGAACAACGCTACCTTTGCTCCGTTGTCTTTTCTCAATTGCTGAACAATCATCCCCTGACTAACGTCGATTCCAAACTCTTGCAAAAGGCGATTATCGCCTCTCTCAAAAACCAAGACGGACGCGCACGAAGTGTGGTAGGGACGATCTATGACAAACTAAGCTATGAACAACTCAAACCGCTCTTGCCGGCCATTCACGAAGCCATTGTAAAACCAGCGCCAAGCGGAGAAATGTTTGCCAGCGGCATACGACTCTCGGGCTGTGAAATTCTTGCCAAACATCACTATGCCGAAGGAATGAAACTCAGCTTAGATGTCTTAGAGCTAGACAATTGGGGAAAAAAAGATCGCATTCCCCGGGTGATCAAAGCACTGCAATCTTATGAAGGCTCCGCGAAAGTCATTCTGCCCGAACTCCGCAAGGTATTAGAAACGCTAAAAACGCACAAAGAAGCCAAAAGCCTCGCCCCGATGACTGAAAAATTTGCCGAACTCATCAAGCAAGTCGAGTCTTCGACAAAAACAGTAGCACTCCGCACCTTCCAGCAACCCTAAGCAGCATTCTCGTTACGGCACATCGTGAATCGAATCCTCTACTTCATCAAGATTGAGCGGAACCTAAAGTTTCGTGCCCCTATATCCTATCAGTTAGAGTGTCTTCGATTTATGAGGCAACAGGGTTGAAACCGTCTTTATGAAGCTAAAATTTTAAGGGAAAGTTCATGATTTTAGCTCTTGATTGCCAACCGTAAACGCAATATACTTGTGAGTGCAATTGAGCAACAGGAAAAAATATCGCCTAGGATTTACATTGGTTGAGCTGTTAGTTGTGATAGCGATTATTCTTGCGTTAACGAGTTTTGCCATAATCGGAATCACCAAGGCGAAAAGTAAGGCGAATCAAGCAGCTTGTATGAACAATATGCGGCAGATCGGTATGGCGTTGCAACTGTATGCGAACGACAATTCTGGGGTCTATCCTCTGACCTCGCATTCCACGTCGGAAGATCAAACTTGGGTTTTTTTACTTGAAGATTACATAAAGAATTTTGACGAAGTTCGGATCTGTCCCGCAGACCCCAAAGGAAAAGAACGCAGGCTCGCAGGTGGAACGAGTTACATCCTCAATAGTTTTGTCTTTGTACCTCCTGTGGATGCTTTTGGTGAACCTGATGGCCCAGCGAATAACCGACCTGGCAATTTATATGAGCCAAGCCGAACGATCACGACGTTTTGTTGCTCCGATAACATCGGCGTGCGATCAGGAGATGACCATACGCATTCTGATCGTTGGTCAAGTTGGAGTTCTGTTTGTGCTGATATTGCAACGAACCGTCATGGAACGGTGAAAAATGACCCACTAAAAGGAAGTAGCAATTACTTATTTGCCGACGGTCATGTAGAAAATTGGACAGCTATGGAGGTCAAATCTCGCATTGAATCTGGAGACAACATTGCAACAGTTCCCGTACGACCATGAAGTTTCGCGTATCATTCCTTGCATTAATTGTCTCGACTCCCAGCATCGCGCTTGAACCTCTGATTGCGCACATTGACATCGATCCACGCTATAATCAGGCGACCAATACATGGACGTGGGGATTGATCGCCGATGGCGTGCAAAAAGACCCTGCCCTGTGTTTTTTCCCCGGGCGTGATTTGCCATCTGGGTCTTCTGGGAATCGTACGGGAGAACGCCATAATCAGCCAAATTCGGCAACATGGAACTTCATGGGAGCTGGAGCTGGACAGCCCGTGTGGATTTATACCGAGAATGATAATCGATACTCATGGATTGGAATTGCTTCTGCTCCTGCTTTGTTCACCCAGCCATTAGAAATGACCTTGCATAGCGTCGCTGGCCCTGCGGGTGGATTTTTTTCACTTTATAACAGCACTATTCCAAACCCATCCGTGCGCTTTAGAACGATCGACGGCATCGATTCGCAGGATATGTATCGACCATCGCTCAGCCATGGGCATATCAATTGGGCATTTTCTCGTAAGGGAATGTGGCGTGTCAACATGACTGTGCGTGGATTCATTGGATCTGGCACGGGTAATCCCACGGCGATATCTCCCGTCGTTCCTTTGCATTTCGCCATCGGAGATCGTGCCCAATGGAGGGCAACGCATTTTCAAGCGAGTAATGTCATGAACGAGGCTGTTGCCGGAGAATTGGCGGATGCTGATGGCGATGGGCTGAATAACCTCATGGAATATGCCATGGGAGGAAACCCCCTCGTTGCTGCGGCTATTAGCTCCGAAAGGACTGGCCCACTGATGCCGCAGCAGGGGATTTTTCAACAAGGGCAAGAACGATTCTTGCAAATGGAATATTACCGTCGTGTCACTAGCAGCACCCTTGATGTTAGCTATACAGTTGAGTGGTCGAATTCGCTTGATGCCACAGATTGGCAAGGAGGAGGACAGATTGTTGCTGTTAGCCCCATAAATAGCAAATGGGAAAAAGTTTCCATTCGCGATACAATCAGCATCTCCTCCACAACGCGTAGATTCTGCCGCGTAAAAATAACGGCACTATAAAAAAACTTCCTCACCGGAAAGTGAGGAAGTTCATTACGCACAAACAAATACCTAGAAAATCATTGCCAAACTAACGTTTGCGACGAGCAAAAGCGACTAAGCCGAACAACCCGAGCAGCCCGGTTGAAGGTTCAGGAACTACGGAAAACTTATAAGTCGCGTCAGATGACTTCGCCCCAGAGCTATGGTTCCCCGCTACATTAAAGGTTAGTTCATAATCGCCCTCTTGCGTGAAGGCCCAGCTAAAGTGGCGATGCGCTTCCGCAGGAATTTCATACTTATCGCTATCACTCACACCATCAAACGAACTCATGAAGAAGGTGGGATTGTTCACTCCATCGAGTTGAAACAAAGAGAATATTCCCGGGCCTGAAACATTTTTTAGAGTAATGACAAGATTTCCAGTCCATTCTGAAGAAACCAATTCTTCCGTGCCAATGCCAACGTAAGGCTGCCCTGGAGTATCGCTAAAGGGAGTTGAATAAAAATTTATACCTGATGCCACGCCAATCGGTGCCCAAGCAGAGTCGTTTTCTCGAGCATTCACAGTGGTGACGAGGATCGTGAGATCCCCAGGATGATACTCTTCGCTGGCTGCTAGTGGATTCCCATCGACAACCGCACCGTCTTCAGCGTGCGAGTGCAAATCAAAATCCGTACCATCGAAGCCGACACCAATGACATCCACATGCCCCGATGTAAGCGTTGCGGCATGGCTTGCCATCATCATTACTGCGCTAATCAAACCGATCGATATATTTTGTTTTTTCATGCGCGCCAAAAATGCGCTATCACAAAATAATTGCAACAAAAAAATACGCATAACGCAAAAAAAGAACAGTTAACATCGATTGCGGCCATGATATGGTTTGCCTCTCAACGACGGATGGGGCATCAGACACTTAATCGGCAATTCAACTATTTCGCCTTCTTCCGCTCCTTGATCCAAGCAAAAACGACGGGCAGGAGTGAAAATCCAATAATGCCGAAGACGACAAGTTCAAAATTCTCTTTGATGACTGGAATCGAGCCGAAGAAATAACCCACAGGAATCAGGGACCCAAC
>CAMAYN010000227.1 GCA_945862285.1 Akkermansia muciniphila
ATATAACATGCGTGCTGACATTAAGGTCGTCTTTTTTGTAAGAGTAAATCAAACGGAAGATGATGTGCTGCGTGTGGCTCAAGCCGTTGGCTGTGAACGCGCCTCGAGCGAGCAAGCCATCCGTGAACTCTTCGATGCGAAATTTTCCGAGGGTCTTAAAACCGTAGGCAAGCGCTTCGAGTTTATCCAACTCTACGAAGACCGCGACAAATTTCGCGATGAAATCCTCAAAGTCATCGGCACCGACCTCAACGGTTTTGTGCTCGAAGACGCTGCCATTGATTACCTTGAGCAAACCCCCATCGAAATGCTTGATCCCGATAACATTCTCGATGCAGAGGGCATTAAGAAAATCACCGAACTTACCGCTACTCAAGCCAAGCTAGCGAACAGCATCCAGCGCGATAAAGAAAAAGTCATCAAACAACAAGACGTAGAAGCTCGCGAAGCTGTGCTCGAACTCGAACGCCAACTTGCCGAAACCGTAGCCAAACAAAAACGTGAAGTCGAAAGCGTGGAAGCCCGTGCCACCGCTGATGCCTCCAAGGTAAAAGAAGAAGAACGCCGCAAAGCCGAGCAAGCTCGCATCGCCGCTGACGAAGAAATCGAAATCGCTACTCAAAATAAAGAACGCCAAGTACTCGTCGCCCAACGCAACAAAGAGCGTACGGACGTTGTCGAACAAGAGCGTGTCAAGCGCGATCAAATGCTCGAGTCAATCGAGCGCGAGCGCGTCACCAGCCTGAAGGATATCGAAAAAGAAAAAGCACTAGAAATCGAGAAAAAGGCCATTCAAGATGTCATCAAAGAACGCGTTGCCGTAGAGAAACTCGTCGTCATCGAGCAACAACTCATCAAAGATGCCGAGGCCTTCGCGGGTGCCGATCGTGAGAAAAAAGTCATGATCACCCTTGCCGAAGCGAAAGCCCAAGAGGAAATGGTACGAAAAATCAAAGAGGCGGAAGCCTCACAAGAAGCCGCTCGTCTCGCCGCCGACCAACACCTCTACACCCGCACCAAAGACGCAGAAGCGGAGAAAAAAACCGCGGAACTTCGCGCGGAACAAATCCTCGTTAGTGCCAACGCGGAGCAATCATCCGCCGAGAAAATCTCCAACGCCAAAAAAATGCTCGCCGAAGCCGTCACCAAGGAAACCGCCGCTCCCGGACTGGGCGAAGCCGAAGTCGAGATGGCCAAGGCCGATGCCGCCGAGAAGCGTGGATTCATTGATGCAGAAGTTCTTCGCCAACGTCTATCTGCCGATGCAGAAGGCATAACCAAGAAAGCAGAAGCAATGAAACTTCTCGAATCTGCTGGAAAAGATCACGAAGAATTCAAACTCCGCCTCGAGAAAGAAAAAGCCGTCGAACTCGCACAGATCAACATCCAAGCCGAAATCGCTGCCGCCCAAGCCAACGTCCTCAGCGAGGCAATGAAATCCGCCAAAATCGAGATCATCGGTGGCGAGGCCCAGTTCTTCGACCGCATCGCGAATGCGATTTCCACCGGACGCGCCGTCGATCGCGCCGTGCAAAACAGCCATGTCCTCAGCGATGTGAAAGAAACCTTCTTCAATGGTGATCCAGAATTTTTCAAAGCCCAACTCAAGCAATGGGCGGGCCAATTCGGCATTACTTCGGAAGACGTGAAAAACTACACCGTCAGCGGCATCCTTGGTAAACTCTTGCTCGATGCCAGTGGTGACACCCGCTCGAAAATCATCAGCCTGCTCGGATTAGCTGAGCGCCATGGTCTAGCCGACACCAAAGCGGCAAAAATCATCGAAGGATAATTCGATTATTGATCCGTCTCATCACCCATGTCCGAAGACCTAAAGCAACTCGAAGGCGGTGCCTACGAAGTCATCCGCGCCCGGTTAGAGAAGCACGGTCAAGACCTCACATCTCGTCTTGAAAAACTCAATACTCGCCGCCTCGATGTCTTCGGCGGCGTAGAAACCAAGCTGCTCGCCACCGAGCGCGTCGCTACCGAGCATAACTGCATCGCCCGCGACCTCGTTGCTATAGGCCCTAACCGATTTCTTTTCGGCTACAATATCCAATTTGGCCTCAAGCAAACCACCGATGTCAAAGATGTCTTCGCCGTCTATGACTTCGATGAAACGACTAACACATTCCAACCCGTCGCGAACAGCAGCATCGATTCTGATCCGCACTTCCTCGCTGACTTCCGCTACCTCTACAAGTTCTATCGCGAAACCGTCTTTAAAAAATTTCTCATCAGTGGGCCGAATCTCTACATGGCCATGCGCGCTGGCAAGACCCTAGATGACATCAAGGTCTTCAAATGGAAAATCAACGGCGACGGCACCCTGCAATACCTAGGCAATCGTTTCGATCACGAATACGTCTATCCGCCACAACACGAGTTTACTTGGATTCGTGCCCATCGCGACATGCAGCGTGGCGGCATTCACCCTCACATCTCCATCGAGGATAAAGTCTTCATCGAGACCGTAGGCGGCGACCTCACGGTAAAAATCGAAGACAATACCCAAACGGGCATGGGCATTTACAGCGAGCCCGTCACCGATGCCGATCAAACCCTCGACGATGCAGAAATCTTCTACGCCATCGTCGGCTCACTCATCCTCCTCAAGGTGCTGCCCTATCGGGAAACCATGCACCGCTATTTGATCTTTAATCAAAAAACCAAGTTCGTTCAACGCATCGATGCCATCGGTTCCTCATGCGTGATGCTGCCAGATGACCAAGGCGTGATCTTTGCCAACGGCTACTGCCTGCAAACCGGCGAGTGCAAAACCTTCGACCACGGACTAGACACCATGCGCTTTGAACGGCGCATTACCTCAGCGAATGGCGAGGACGTTTTATTTATCTTCTACAAACGCGAACTCGGCGAATACGTGCTGCTCGCCTACAACCGCATCCGCCAAGCGGTTGATACCCCTATCATCTGCGCTGGCACCTCCATTTTCCCCAACGGCACACTCGTCTATTTCAAAGGCAGCCAAGAACCACAAAAATACCACTCCCTACAAATCTGGAGCACTCCTTTTTTCGACGATACCCACGCCGTCAGCACCGCCAAAAACCAAAGTGACATCCTCTTTAAAATCGGCAATCCTGTTCTGGTTCGTGGCATGGCAGAATGTCGCGAAATCCTCTCGCTCCTCGCTAAAGACGATAGTTACTCTGGTCTCTACATCGACTTGTTGAAAAAATCCGGCGATCTCCTCGATGCCCATTTCTGGATTTCCTCTGCCGACTGCGAAGAACTTGCCGCCCCCATCAAAGAAATCAAAAAAGCGGCTCAATCCGCCATTAGCGAATTTGAGAAAGTCGTCGCCCTCCGCGAAACCGCCAAGCAGCGCATGAAAACCGTCGGCGAGGCAGTGGAGAAAATGGTCGCCACCTCGAAGACTACCATTTCCGATAACCTCGCCGATTACGTAAAAATCCTCTCAGGCATGCGCAAACTCCGCGGCGAAATCATCGGCCTGCGCGAAGTCCGCTACACCGATGCCTTCTTCATCGAAAATTCCGAAAAACGCATCATCGAAGCCAGCGACCTCATTTCGGAAAAAACCGTCAATTTCCTCGGCACGGAAAAAGCTCTCTCTGGCTACGCAAAAACCATCGACGAACAAGACCAAAACGTCCCTAACATCAAAGGCAGCGTCGATGCCGATGCCTCACTCGCCACCCTCGACCACTCCGCGAACGAACTCGAAATGCTCATCGATGTCGTCGGCGGCCTCAAGATCAAAGACCCCGCGCAAACCACCGCCCTCGTCGAGAGCATTACCGCCCTCTACGCTCGCCTCAATGGCGTGCGCGGTGCCGTGCGCAACAAGCGCAAAGAGCTCACCCGTGGCGAAGCCCAAGCCGAATTCGCCGCCCGCATGAACTTGCTCGGTCAGGCCATGGCCAACCACCTCGACCTCGCCGATACCCCGCAGAAATGTGACGAAGCCCTCACCAAACTGATGGTCACCGTCGAGGAACTCGAAGGGAAATTCAGTGAGTTTGAAGAATACGTCGAACAACTCTCCGTCAAGCGCGAAGAGATTTACTCCGCCCTCGATGGCCGCCGTGCTCAACTCCTTGAAGCTCGCAACCGCCGCGCCAATGGCCTACTCAAATCCGCCGAACGCATCCTCAATGGCGTAAAATCCCGCGTCGCCACCTTTACCGAACAAGATGAGATCCAAGGCTACTTCGCTGGCGATCTCATGATTGAGAAGCTCCGCGAAATCATCGCCGAACTGCAAAATATCGGCGATACCGTCAAGGCCGACGATGTCCAAACCCGCCTCAAAACCCTCCGCGAGGACAGCGTGCGCCAACTTAAGGACAAACGTGAACTCTTTGCCGATGGTGGCAACAACATCCAACTCGGCAAACACAAATTCAGCGTCAACCAACAGGCTCTAGAACTTAGCATCTTACCCCACGACGGCGGCATGGCCTACCATCTCTCTGGCACGAAATTTTTTGAACCCATTGACGACCCTGCATTCCACGAGTTCCGCGACCTTTGGGATCGCGAAATTTCCAGCGAGAGCGCCATGGTCTATCGCGCCGAATACCTCGCCTGGTGCGCCCTTGAAGAAGGCCCTAACGACCTCCCCAAATCCATCGCCCGCCTCATCCAAGAACGCCCCGCCGAAGCCTACACCAAGGGCATACACGACGTCGATGCCCTCGCCATCGCCCAGGCCATCCTCCCCGTTCGCCAAGCCCTCGGTGCCGCCTACCACGGCCCAGACACCCGCGCCCTCGCCATGCTCTTCTGGCATTCATGGGAAAAGCGCCCTCATATGGAAAAACGCCTCCACGCCCTGCGCGCCTCCTTCACCCTCGGTTCCCCGCCCACGGGTCGTCACGACATCGAGACCGAACTCGAACTCGCCCTCACCGATTTCCTCGCCCACTCCGAGGCCGCCCACATTGCCGCCGCCAGTTGTGGCGATAGCGCGAACAGCCGTATTCCTTCCGCCGCAAAGTTCCTCTTCGAATCTCTCCTTTCCGACAAACCTTTCGTCACCAGCCGTGAAGCCGAAGAAATCCTCAAAGCCTTTCACCTCGCTGTCATCGAAAAAAATCTCGAAAAAACCCTAACGGAAATCCTCACCTCCTTCTCC
>CAMAYN010000228.1 GCA_945862285.1 Akkermansia muciniphila
GGAGGGCAGAGCTTGCAGGATTTTCACGTTTGTCATGATGCTGTCCATGGGGCTAATCGTGGCGGTTACGGTTTTCGTGTGGAAGGGGATGATGAAAGCGCGGGGATTTTTCCGCATGATGGCGGCGGCGATGAGGGCGGCGGCATCGAGGCAACGGACTTTGCTGGTTGCTCCCTTGCGGTAGCCACTAACGGGGTCATGCATGGAGCCTGAGATGTCCACAGCGATGACAACGCGGCCTTTGATCTCTGGAACTTGGCGGGTGGCGTGTTCCATGGCGATTTGTAGGGCGTTTTTGATTTCAGCGGGCATTTGTCTGGCGACATTGAGCCATGCGACGAGGAGTTGGTAGGGGAAGACGCGGGCTTTTTCGATCAGCGCAGGTTCGGCGAGGCGGGCGGCGATGAGTTCGACCATGGCTTTGTCGTTAAAGACGCCGTGTCGGAGAAAGGTGTTGAGGTTGATGCGGGTGGTTGTCCAGGTGGCGCGGCGGGCAATGTCCGACCATTGGCGATTGCTCAAGGGCTGTGCGGTGAGAAAGGCGAAGGGCAGATCAGGCAGGGCTTGGCTGCGGTCAATTTTCCATGCTTCAAAATCCCGGAGCACGGCGGGTAGCAATGCGGGATCGTGTGGCTTGCCAATAATCCAGGCGAAGAGTGCTTCGCGGGCGGGAGTGAGAGGCTTGGGGTGAACCATTTTGATCACATCAGCAAGCGATGGTTGATTGCCGATGGTGGCGGAAATGATGGCGGCATCGCTGGCGTAGTTGAGCCAATTGCGGACGAGGCGGCGTGGTGCTGAACCGAGCGACTTGCGACCAGCGTGACCAGAACGCATTGCTTGGACGAAGTTGCGAAGCATTTTTCCATTGTCGATGACGCAAGGAAAAACATCATCCAACAGCCCGAAGTTACGCCGAGAAAGCAAAGCGCAAAGAACGGCGGGAGTGTCTTTCATGTGAGCGGCATTGCGGCTGTAAAGAATGGTGCGGGCGAGGAACTCGGGTTCCACAGCTTGAGCGTGAGTCAGCAAGCGGTCGAGCTGGGTTTCGGCATCGGCGTAGAATGTTTGGCCGAAGCAACCAGTGACGGCGAGTTGGGCAAGGGCGGTGCGGTCATCCATGGCGTAAGCAGGAGCACCGGCATCGTTGGTGGTAGTGGTGGGAAGAAAAGCTCCCCGGATGGATTGAAATAAGCTAAGGTTCATATTCGTAATTTTTGGTTACGCCAATCATCATTGCGTGAAGCGTGCCAAGTTGATTGAGAATTTGTTTCATCAGGCTAGAACCATTGATTTTATTGAGAAAAATTTTCACATAACGATCGATTAGCTAGCCTTTCTTGTGGATAAAATTTACAAAAGCTATAAAGCTATCTATAAAGCTATATTCAAGACGTTTGATACAAAATGGAACGATTGGTAACTGAGCGCCTCTCCCACAGCATCACCAACGGAAAGTCCCTCAAGACATTCCTTTGCGCGAGCAAGACAGACATCGAATTTGATTCGGTTCATCACTTTTCAACGCTACCTCATCCACCTAAGTAACACAAGCAAATGCGGGGTCAGAGCATTCATCAAGTTTCATGCCCCACAAGCCCATCCCTTTTTTCCCTCCCATTTTTCCTCTTTACTCTAAAGCAGCTTTTCCGTTAGTTTTCGCTCGTTCGTGAGTATTACTAAAAACAGCAAGCCTTCTAAAGACTCCTGCACCGCCACCATCGGCTTCGCTCCTGCACTTTCGGCATTCGTGCAGTCGGAAAAGTTGGTCGAATCCCACGGCGGCAAACTGCTCTTCAACTCGGACTACTCTCTAAACTTCTCCCTCAACTAAATGCTCTCACCCACAAACAACTCCGGCCTGCGCGACAACTACACACGGGGAACGGTCGACGATTTTCTTCGAGCAAAAACACAGAACGGCTCAAATCTCTCCATCGTCTCCGCCTACTTCACTATTTACGCCTTCGATGCTCTCAAGGAGGAGCTTAACTGCATGGAAAATCTGGATTTCCTTTTTGGTGAACCGTCCTTTGTGAATCGCCTCGATCCAAACAAAACCGAGAAAAAAGCTTTCCTGAGCAATGAGGACAGCCTTAAACTCTCCAATCAACTCCAGCATGGAAAGACGTAACTTGTTATTCCCGGCAAAGGTAGCTGAAGTTTTGGCAAACCATAGCATTCATCCCAGCGTAAGCAGCGAAATTGATCAACTCGAAGCAATCCATTCTATCATGAACGAACCGAGACACCCCTTGCGCAATCAGCTATTGCGATTAGCTGTTGATAGTTCAGATTGGCTGCGAATCATTAAGAAAGAAGGTGATGCATGAGCGTTCGTATCGATAAAATTGATGCAAATCCGCAACGCACAAAATTTTCTTCATATGAGCGATAAAATCGAAACAAAACGAGTCGGATATGATGCCTCATGCATTCGGAGAGAGCAGGATCATCTGAACCGATGGCCGCTGGCCAAAGAAATTTATCGCATCGCCGTAGATGGCCCGCCTGAATGGTCAGTGAGAATCGGAATTTACGGTGAATGGGGTATGGGAAAGTCATCTGTCCTCAATTTCATCGAATCTATGGCACTCGAAGATGGGCACATCTTGTTTCATTTTAATCCATGGCAATATCAAAGTAAAAATGAGTTGTGGTCTTCATTTGTCAGAGGTGTATATAAAAAAGTTGAGGATGAGCTTCGTCTCACGATTGAAGGAAGAAAAAAGCGCATCAGCAAAACAATCGGCAGCGCCGTAGCAAATACACTACCCAGCATTATTAAAGCTTTCAATGAAGGCGCGGGAACCGCGACAGAGAGTGGCATAGGCTTAGTTAAAAAATATTTATCCTTTTCAAGCGAAGACCTGCAAGAGTTGATGGCGGTATTAGAAGGAAAAAGTATTTTGATCGCGGTCGATGATCTAGATCGTGTGCAGAGCGAACTTGTTCCTGAAATTTTGTATGCATTGAATGAGATCATGGATGTTCCCTGTTTTTCTTTCATTTGCGCATTCGACCCAGTCGTAGTCGGGAAAGTCCTAGGAAAAGCCCATCCTGGTCATGAGGATGGTCTAAAATTCCTTGAAAAAATCATCGACTATCCCCGCTGGTTACCAGAGCCAACGAATCAACAACTGATTCGCTTGGCAGAATCTGAAATACAAAATTTTTGTAATTTCGTGCCAATCTCAGAAATGCAGCAAGTGATTCCCCTGTTGCCGAAGAACCCAAGATCCGTCCGCCAATTCATTCGAGTATTAGGGCTCTTAAAGCCACAGATTGAAAGGCATTATCCCCGCGAATTGCACTGGCGCGTCATACTTGTGGCAAACGTGATCAAAATCCACCTACCCCAGCATGCTTACGCCCTACTGCGTGATGAAGACTTGTGGAAATCAATTTCTAGTGATGCCCGATATCAAAAAGATAAAGACAACAATATAAAAACTACAATTGAACAATATCTGAGAGAGATCCATGACAATTATCCACAAAATTTGAAGCTTCTCCGTCAATGCATCAATAGACTTTCCGAAGCGATTGAACCGTGGGTTGGACTGGATGAGAATGCCTTGAAATATCAATTCAGTATCGCCGAAGAACCCTGTGCAGTCACTTGGAAAGAATTTGACGAATTTTACGAATCCGCTGGCGCTCCTGATGAAGATAAAATCATCGAATGGGTGTCAAAGCACTCGGAATTTATCGAAGATTCCAAAGAACGCATCTACGACGAAATTGTTAACGCCGCAATCAGCAAGCGCTCAGGAGCGCTTAGCAAAGCTGCCGACAGCGCCGACAAAAAAGAGTTGGAGTCCCAAATGCAACGTGCCTCAAAACTCTTGAAGATACTCTCGATTGTCATTCGTCTGCTGCGCACTGACGAGAAAATTCCCGTGTCGAAACATTATGAAGCAATAGTAGAGCAAATCGCCAGATACTACAACTGGAAGAATGAAGATTGTTATGTCCTAGAGCGTGAGCAAGAAGAAATTTTTCTAAACCAGCTATTAGACCCCAATCGATCAGATTGGATGAACTGGCTTGAAATCATTCCCTTATACTCAACTTACGGAAGACACCATAGCGAAAGCAAAGAGTGGAAATCATTTGAGAATGATCTCAGAATAAAGCTTCAGCAAAGAGCAACATTGCACATCATTGATAGAATTCAGTCAGAGGAACTCAATTGCTGGAATTTGTTCGAACAGTCAAATTTCGGCTATCAATTCCAGAGTTTGTTTTTAGATCTGAATGGTTTCCTTTGGAACCGGTATCAAAATGAGCTTTTAGAAGCCATAGGAAAAACGGGACAGCATATGCAACGCAATTGCTACCACATGATTTATTGGCTCATGGAAAACGCACGCATCAGCAGTGAAATGCAAGCTACAGCGAAAATTTTATTGCAAAAAGAGTTCATCGGAGCACTCTGGAACAACTGTGTATCCAGCGAGCTGAATCCGAGAATGGTTGGCAGCCTGCGTCAGTATCGCGACACTTTGATTAGTCAGTATAACCTGGAACTGCCATTACCAGCATGGTGGGAGTACGTTTGTGAAAGGCTTGATCGCGACCGCGAACCAAAGCAGGATCATCAAGAAGAGAACTAAATCGAAGTTCTCTAGTTTGATCAAATTCCATGCAACTGATTTCATAAACAACCTCATGACAAAACCATTCCCCATCATCCAAGTCACATCCGACATGCGGAGCGACGTGGAGCAGCTTGGCAGCAAGCCGAAGTTCTGGTTCAAGCATGAGGGGCAAAATTGGCTATTCAAAGAAGCGAGAGAGAATACGGGAGAAGATTGGGCAGAAAAAGTCGCGTCAGAGATCGCCCGTTTACTTGACTTACCCACACACCACACTGAATTGGCTTTGTGGGAGGGAAAACGTGGCTGCGCCGCGCGCTCCTTCATTACATCGAACCAAAGCGTGCTAGTCCACGGCAACGAGCTTCTCGGAGGCTTGATCGCGGGATACGACAAAGACAAAGAACGCGGTCAGGCGGATCACACATTTGATAACATCATCACGGTCTTGGAGGGACTTTTTCCTTCGGACAAATCGAGGCGACCAGAGG
>CAMAYN010000229.1 GCA_945862285.1 Akkermansia muciniphila
ACACCAGCAATTCCTTTGGAGGGAATACTACGGTATTTACCAGCCTAGCAGTTGATGGGCAATACGCAGGATTGCGTTTGGGAGCAGACAATGCGCACCCCACGAGCCTAACCGTAAGCAACTTCTCGAGTGCAAGCGGCAGTTCGACAGCGTTTGACCTGAATGGCAAACAACAGACCTTAAACGGTTTGGTGAGCGGTGGATCGGGCACATTGAAAATCATTAACCTTGATACAGAAAATGCTTCCACATTAACGCTGAATCCAAGCGCGAACGTGACCAATGGAGCGAATATCACCATTCTAGGAGGCTCCCCTGGAGATACACCACTTGGCGTGATCAATGTGGTGAAGAATGGGACATTTACCCAGACTCTTGCCGGCACTCACAGTTACACAGGAACAACATCGGTCAATGCTGGAACTTTGCTGGTCAACGGCAGCACATCGACAGGAGATGTCACAGTGGCTTCCACTGGAACTCTTGGTGGTTCTGGAACGATTGGCGGAGCAACCACGATCCAAAGTGGCGGCACACACGCTCCAGGAAACAGCCCTGGCTTGCAATCATTTACAAGTGCCTTGAGCTACAATAGCGGATCTACCTTTGCGTGGGATCTAGCGGCCAACGTTGATGGTGCTGGTGGAACACGAGGCACTAGCTTTGATGCGGTCAATGTGACGGGTAACTTAACGATTGACGGTGGAGCCGTTTTCAACGTGATCCAAAACGCTGGCGTGGATTTTGCCAATAGTTTCTGGGATACAAATCAAACATGGTCGAACATCTGGAACGTGACAGGCACCACCACGAGTGGGTGGACGGATACGGCAGTTGCCGTTTACAATGAGAGCAACGCGCTGCAAAATGTTTCAGCACGAGGTTCGTTCTCCATCACTGGTACGACGCTGACATGGACGGCGGTTCCAGAAGCATCGAACCTATTGATTGGTGGTCTGATCGGTTTAGGACTGATGGCACGCCGTCGTAAGAATGCGTAATGGTAGATTTACCATCGTATTGAATTTCACAAGCCCGGGGTAGATCCCGGGCTTGTTTTTTATCAACTCACGGAAATTGCTGTGTGGTTGCGATGCATGCGTCGGCTTAGGCGCTGGTTCCTGTTGCTTAATTTATAAGAATTTCTCTTGGCAAGAGGCGGCAGCTCTTATAATCTCTACCCATGCGTCAGTGCAATATTCATTCCTGATTTTCAATCGAATCTCAAGCGAAAGGTTCGAGTTACCCTCTTAATAAGACAGTAACTTGTAATTTTGTTTTAACCCATAAGCCATGGATTTCCTGTGGTTTATTTATCGTTCGCAGCGGGCGTATGTCCCAGAACGGATTCGATCTAACAAAAAATTAATTACGAATAGAATACTACTGATATGAATACCCTAAATGGTTCTGAAGAGCCAGGGATGGATTCATTGTTGCCAGATGATGTTGCGTGGATTATAGTCCGCGTCGCGTTACGCCAACCATGGATTGCCCGAAATGTTAAAAATCCCATCCTGCGAAAGCAGTGTCGATTAGTGGGGAGAAACCTGCGTGGTTCGGAAGATTGGCAAAAATGCTTACAACCGAAATTGACCCGACTGGTTCAGGTCTTGGCAAATAAAACCAAGATTTGGCAAGAGGTGCCTGTGAGGCGGCATCCGATAGTTCCGATTCTCGTACGTTTAGCGGCGTATGAAGAGAATTGGATTCGTGCGCCGGAAGACTGGCAAGCACCCCATGATGAAAGTGCGAAAGCGATAATGCGTTCATTGTTAGAGCATGTGCTTGTCCGGTATGACGTTCCCGCGTTTCTCTATCAGGCTTGGCAGGTTCGTGGTGACTTGCGATGGCGAGAGCGAGACTGGTTTGTGCAGTTGGCACAGGGGGCGTCGTGGCGAGATTTACAAGGCTTGCCACGTAGCATTAGCCGATCAGCACTTCATGAATGCCGCAAAGCACCGGATGATTTGACTATCGCGCAAGGCTTGCGTTGGGGGCAAGTTCTCGCAGCGAATGGCACGGAATCACTGGCAAGAGAAGTCGTGTGTAGTCGTATGGCTGATGACATGAGCAATGACGCTTACTGGTCTAGATTGATCGCCAAATTCGCAGCTGCGGGTGAAAGAAGGGCGGCATCGTTTGGACTTGTGTCAGACATGTTTGTGGAAATGTTTCATCAAGAGCATGAGGATCAAGTGGAATTGTTGCTCAAGCTGCCTGTGCGGGAACTGCACGCTTATGCGAAGAAATTCTGGTCGCGAGTCTGTGTCGCGGTGGCTGTCCATTTGCCCGAGTGGAAGAACATCGGGATTTTTCACCCTAGTTGTCGATTACAGATGAGCAGCCTGATGCGCCAGCGTTGGCGACCCTTGCTACCGACTTCTGCGCAGAAAAAATATGTTATACGTGATGGGGCAATTCATTTACGTGAATTAACGAGTGCTGCGGAATTGATCGCAGAAGGTAGAGCGATGCGGCATTGTGTAGGCTCGATGACACGTTCGTGTAGTCTTAATAAGTGGTCGATCCTTTCTTTAGTGATTCAGCAAAATGGCGAAGAAGAACGACTGACTTTGCAAGTATGCCGCGAGACGCGTGAAGTAAAACAAATGAAAGGAAGGTGGAATCGAGAACCCAGTCATTTCGCATGGAAATGTCTGGAAGAATGGACCCGGGATAACGCATGGCTCGTAGCTTCGTGACGGACTTGTAGCGGACTTACCATGGGATGACACTCCGGTCTTTGATAAATTTTCCTTTTAGAGAATCGGGCGCATCCAGAGCTAACCATGTGATGGTATCTGCTCCTTGTTCTGGGCTGCGTGGTGCATCGTTTCCCCCCATTTCGGTGCGGCACCAGCCTGGGCACATGCTGTTGATGATCATATCAGGAAGCGCGGCAGTGAGTTGTTGTGTGAGCATATTCAGAGCGGTCTTGCTGATGCTGTAGGCGGGGGCCCATGCCTGCGCTTCGCCATCGAGTTGTCCTGCGCTGCTCGAAACATTGATGATTCGTGGTGAATGGGCTTTTCGTAAAAGAGGTAAAATTGCTTGGGTGACTCGCAAGGTTCCAGCTACATTCGTGTTAAACGTTTCTAACAATGTCTCGATCGAAAGATCGAGCAAACTCTCGTAATGATCTAACAAAATAGCACTATTATTAATCAGCACATCAATATGCCCATGGGTCAGAGCGATATGGTCTGTTGCGGTAGTAACGCTGTGTTCGCCAGTAAGATCGAGAGCAATAGCACTTGCTGCATCGCCGATTTTTTCAGCGGCAAGTTGCGCGCGTTGCGCGTCGCGACTCGCGATGATCACTCGAGCCCCACGATCTGCTAAGGCCTGAGCGGCTGCAAAGCCAATGCCACGAGTGGCACCTGTGATGAGTATTTTTGCTTGCATGGTATTAGCATAGGCGAAAACGATCTTTACACAATGGCGGCGAAGAAAATGCAGTGTCTGTCATTTATTATTACGTATTGCTCACCGCCTGATCGTGAAATTTGGATCGCCGGTGATGCTCGCTTGGTTGGACCAGAAGCGCATGTCGCGGAGTTCTTGTTCACTGGCGAGCTTGGCGCCGCCGTCGAAGGTGGCGATCACGGCTTTACCGTCGTGACGGAAATCGACGAAGCCGTGCGAGGATCCGGGGTTTTGGGGGTCGTAGGATTTATCTGACCAAACTGGGCCGGTCAAACGTGGCGGACGGACTTCAAAATAGCCTGGTGAGTCATGATCTTTCCGCGCCGAGGCAAAGACGATGAGGCGGGATGGGTTATCGACTTCGCCGCTGTTCGAGACGAAGAATTTGCCAAAGGCACTGATCATCCGCTGCGTAGGCGGCAAGGGACTGCCGCTGCCGTAATGGCCGCCGACCATGACGGCATTGATGCCTAGATTCGGCATGACGGAAATTTGATACGCTTGGTTCTCGCCGGCATCCCATGCTTTTTCATTGCCGTTGACGGTGAGTTCCTTTCGAGGGTCGCCAAGGTAGGGCATAAGACGCCACGGGTAACGGGCATTCATGGGAAAAGAAAGGGGCATGCCATTCATATCGACGGTGCGGGGATCGGTGCGATAGCCTTCTAACAAATTTCCATTGTTGTCGGCGGAGTAGAGATGATAGGCGACCATCAATTTTCGTGCAGCGTTGATTTCTGTTAGTGAGAGAGAACGTTTTTTCATGCGTGCGGTGACTCCAAAAACGATGGAGCTAAGCACGGCGATAATGGAAATACAGATGAGAATTTCTGTTAGGGTGAAGCCATTTTTCTTTTTCATATTTGTTTGTGTTATTGTTTGGTGCGGATGATGCGGTAGAAGGCGCGGTTGGCGGCGTTGGTTTGTTGCCATTGGACGCGTTGAACCGTTGTGGGGGTGATTGTGTGTTGATTGACCCATGAGTTAGGGCTGAGGTCGGTGCTGTGTTGGATGACGTAGCGGAAGGATGGTAGAGCTTGCCATGCAAGGGTGACGGTATTGGTTTGCATGTTGCGCGTGAGGGTGGGGCTGGGGTGGGGGATGGCATATTCCAGTTCTAAGGTCGGTGCAAAGTCGCCGAGGAGTTGGTGCGCAGCACTTTCTTTGAGATGAAAATCCGCGTATTCACCACCTTCTTGAATGGCGGGTTGCAAGGAGGAAAGCGAGAGCCAGAGGAAGCCGACATTCATTGCTTGGTGGATGTATTGGCGCACACCAGGTCGGGATAGATCGACGCGAAATTCCATGACGGTTTCCTCGGGGACGAGTGTGCCAGAGATGAGATTACAGGTGCCTATCGCCCACGGCAAAGGGTCAAACCTTTGCGTGACGTTATCGCTGACATCGCGAGGATTTGCTGCGGCATCGAAGCCGAGGGCAAAGGCGTTGCGCTGGCCAGGTGTGCTACTGCCATGAGGGGAATTTTCCTGAAATGTGGTAGCCGTCCAGCCATTGCGGAAGCCGACACCGAATAATTCGACGGGGCGTCCGGGGTCGATATCGACTTGGGTGGGCGAGCTACCGAA
>CAMAYN010000230.1 GCA_945862285.1 Akkermansia muciniphila
GCGAAATCTCAAATCTTAAATCTCATGCTCACCATCGAAATCTTCCAAGGTCAGCACTGCCGAACCCGGTGGATGGATGCACGATATCGGATCCAGCTTCGGCCAATAATCCGAAGATGAAGTTATGGTGTTCAATTCGCAGCACACTCGCGCAGAAATAGTTTCATTTCCTCCGGCTCCAGAAGACCCAAAGCCGCGTCTAATGGCAAACCCGCGTTGACAATGTCTCTCGCGGCTTTGAGTCGATCATATTCCGTGCGACGGAATTCCACGATGCGATGCTGCGGATCCCACAACGCCCAAGATGCCTTGCGATTGTCCTCCTCGCGCGGTTGCCCCACGGAGCCAACCGTGATAGTGCATGGCTCGCCGGCATCATTGTGAAATTTTTCTTTACTGAACCATTCCATAGAATGCTTATTGGTGGTAAATGCATGTTGAACCTGTGTGGGGCCAAAGGTTTGGTGCGCCCGTGTACCGGAACGTTACTTTGCCGTCAATGAATCGATTTTTGCTTATGTCATAGCTGATAAATAGGAACGATGTTTGAGACGCTCTAAGCGAGCACCGTTTGCCATTCATCAACATTGAAGCCGCGTAGCACAATGCCGCGTTTTTGATCGATCAAAAACGGACGCTTGCACAAATTACCATTCTCCTGAATCAACGCGAAAATCTCATCCGCTGTCATCGCTGCCACCTTTTCCTTTAATCCCAAGTCGCGATAATCCTGACTGGATGTGTTCAGTAATTTGCGAACATCGCCGAGTTTTTCTAGGGCGTAGGTTAGCTCGGCGTTACACGGTGGTGTCTCGCGAATTTGGGCTTTTTCTACTGTAATCTTGTTTGCGACAAGCCACTTTAACGCATCGCGGCAGGTTGAACATTTGGAGTAGATATAGCACTTCATGCGTCTTCTGGCAGCGGTTGACCCTTCGTTTCAGGTAAAAATGGCAGTACAATGATACCGATTAAAAAGATCAAGCACATCCAAGAAGCCGCATCGCGGAAAGCGTCGATCCGTTCTTCAACATTTTTGGCATTTTTCGCCATTTCTGAGGCTAAATAACCCAAGGTTAGCGGACCAGCAGCGGCTAAATACCGGCCTACATTATAGCAAAACGAAACGCCGGTAGAGCGCAAACTGGTCGGGAAAAGTTCCGCGAGATAGATAGAAAATCCTGCAAATACGGAGAGTTGGAAAAAGCCCATTATCGGCGCCATCCACAAGACATCCGTGGTAGAATTCAAATTTTGGAAAACCAATACCGTAACCAAGCCTGCTCCTAGGAAAAAGAAACCAAAGGCCTTTTTTCTACCAAATTGGACAGCCGCTTTAGTGAAGACCAGCATTCCCGCAAAAGCTCCCACATTGAAACAGAGTAGGTTGATCGACATCCATAGCGAACGGCCTGATTTGACTTCGGCATCTGTGGCTCCCTGCAATTTTAAACTATTGGCAATGATATCGCCGACCATATCGGTGGAAAATACACCGATCCCCCAAAGCCCCACAACACCCGCACAAGATAGGATCATACCTAGCAAAGCATGCTTCCTCCAGCGTGGCTGACCAAATAAATCCTTATACGATCCAGCCTTGCGTCCTTGCGCTGCCGCCTTATCCCGTGCCGCGACCCATGCATCTGGCTCTTTCAGCTTTAACTGTATCGATGCCGTCAACATCGCAGGCAATGCTCCAATTAAAAACAACCACTTCCATGAATTTTCTATCGGTGATATCGCTAAGCCTATGCCAATCAAGCCCGCCATTACGTTCCCCACAGCGGAAAACGATTGCAACACGCCGAGTGCCCGCGGGCGCGCATCATTCGGTAATGTGTCCGAGACAAGTGCTACAGCTAAGCCAAACACGCCCCCAACTCCAAGCCCTGTGAGAAATCGATAGATCGCAAAATCGGTCACGCCTGTTGATAAGGCAGACAATCCCGTGGAAATCGAGTAGAGCAACACCGTGACACCAAGCATTTTTGCCCGACCATATCGATCTCCCAAACTGCCGAAAATCATTCCCCCCGTTGCCCAGCCAAGCACGAATACCGAGGTCATGATTCCTGCCATTTTTTTGATCGCCGCATCAGTCTCACCTTGCATTAACGCATTCAAGGCCGGCATCCGCGCCAAGTTAAACAACTGCTGATCCAAGCAATCGAAGAGCCAAGCTGCCGTCGCCACGATGAAGACAAATTTTTGGTAACGATTCAACTGTCCCCACCAACCTGTTGCTTTGATTTGCTCGTTCGTATCTGCCATGCATTTGACATTGCCTACCGATTTCCTTCATGACAATAGGAAAAGATGCATTGTCGGAAAAAACAATCGATGCTAGCTTTTTCCTGTGCGCAGAATCTTCGCTCTCATTATATGTCTTGTTTCGCAACTTCACGCGATCGATCTCCCCAAGGATTGCCAGCAGCTTGTAGTTGGCTCTGCGAAAGATTGGAATTCTTCCTACGTCACTCTCACCGTTTATCAAAAAAAGGATCAGACATGGCAACGCACCATCGCACCATGGCAAGGACGACTCGGTAAAAACGGTCTCGCATGGGGAGTAGGGCTTCACAACAATCCCAAAAACGCCACCGTCAAAAAGGAAGGCGACCTTCGCACTCCCGCTGGCCTTTTCCGCATCGGCGGCGCTTGGGGCTATGACAAAAAGATCCAGAAAAAAGACACACTGCCCTATCGACAAGTCACCTCCCGAGATCTGTGGGTGGAGGACTCCACTTCTGACAAATACAATCGGCATGTGATTATCGATCATGAACCAGCAACAGAATGGGAAAAGCAGCAACAAATGAAACAAAACGATGCCGCCCACGCCCTCAAGCTCTTCATCGCCCACAATGCTCCCCCCAAGCCGAAACCCCAGGCGGGCAGTTCCATTTTTTTCCATATTTGGCGTAATGGCGGGAAAAACGCCACTGCAGGCTGCACTACCATGGATGCCACAGCCCTCAAAAATCTCATCGCCATCATCGATCCCCAACTTCATCCTTGCTATCTCATTTTGCCCGAATCCGAGCTACAAAAAACTCGAAAGTTGGGGAAATTGCCCAACTAAAAAAATTACCGCCATCTTTTGAATAAACCACATTCTCCTCCGTCACACTCACTGCAATGAAAAAGAAACTCTTGTTTGCCTGCTCCCTCCTTGGCCTCAGCCTCAGCTCCTGTTACATGGATCCCTACGCCAGTAACGTCGGTTACAGCGTGGGCTACTCCAACTTCGGCGGCGGTGGATTTAGTTCTTCGGTTTTTGTTAGCACAGGCGATCCGCGTTGGGCGTATGATCCATCGCTCTATTGCTACTTTGACCTACAACGCCGTTGTTATTACGATCCCTTCCTTTTCGGTTACTACCCCGTGGGCTATGTACCTGTGGCGCTGCGGGGCTGCCCTCATCCTTATGGTTGGGGAGGTTCGGGTCTTTGCCCCGCGCCGCGCTCCATCAACGTGCGCACCCTTAGCCGCTACGATCAACGTCTGAGCAATTACGCTGCCGCCGAATACCACTGGGCGCGCCGCGTCACAGCCTCTGGCTCGCCCCGCTGGCTAGGCAGCTCCGAACGCGAACGCCTCTACGAACGTGCTGCCGCCCCCAATCAACCGAGCCGCGTCGATGGCTGGATGAATGGCCGTGGGCTTAGCGGAGCCAACCAAAGCAGCTTTCGCCAAAATACCTCACCGAGCTTTTTCAGTTCGTCACGCACCACACCGCCGCCTGCACCAACTTTCTCTTCTCGCGTAGAACAAAGCCCGTCCCGTGGTGGCTTGTTTGGTGGATTGGAACGATCACGCCAGAGTCGCCTCAATTCATCGGAGTTGAGGCAATTGTCCCAACCCACCACACCGCGTGTAGAAAGTTTCACGCCCTCACGTCAAACAACATCTACTCCGCAAAGCAGTGGCATCTCCGGCATGCGTGGCTCATTAAGCCGCGACCGCAGCAGTAGCTCGAGCAGCAGTGTGGAAAGACCAGCAACACGTAGCACTAGTAGCAGCAGTAATGATCGCGATTTCAGCAGCGGCAGTCGAAGCAGCTTCGGTGGGGGTAGTGCCTTTGGCAGTGGCCGCAGTAGTAGCGGCGAAGGCCTGCGCGGATTGCGATAGGGATGATTAGATCGATTGAGGTAGGATAACTTTGTGCTCCCCCAACTGAGGAAATTCTGGCATATTTTTTCTCAATACACGTAATTTCTTGCGGATGATTCCACTTTTCCATTGGAGATAGGCATTTCGGATTTCGCAGTCACAAAAAAGCCAGATTGCAAAGAATCTGGCTTTTCGAATGAATTGAATTTTTCCCGAAATCCATCTTATCGGCGGCGGCGAAGAAATATCGCTCCTGCAATCAATCCGAGCAGGGAGGATGACGCCTCGGGAATCGCATCGACACCGAAGTAGGGAGCGTCAATAAAGTTACCAATCGATGGACTACCACTGGCTGTGCTAACCGCTTCGTAAGAAAAGCGATATTTACCGCCATCGATTGATGTAAAGACATCTTGCTCGGCATACAGAGCCCACGCGCTATTTCCTGTGGTGTAACTTTGTGAAAATGCGAGTATGTCGTCAAATGTGCCAAACGTGTTGTCCAAACCAAGGTAGGTAACTTTTACGGCAAGTGTATCATTGCCAGCGCGACCCCGGTGATAGAAGCCAAGATCCACCAATCCAGCGCCAGTAATGGTGACTTCTTGAATGAGTGCTGCGTTTTGTGTCGCGTTGATTTCGGCCCATTGATTTCCATCCGGTGCGATCAGACCAGGAATCGTGCCCTGTCCATTCCTCCAAATCTCGATTTTGGCATCCGATGCGGTGGTAAACCACTCCAATTGATTTGCTGTCTCTAGATACAACCTGATGTTGCCGCCAAAGTCGTTGGTAAATCCGCTAGGATTGGTAGATGCATTGTAGGGCAAATTGTAGGGAGCTACATTGATGGGGGTGTTTTCAAAGCTCGCGTTGTTCAG
>CAMAYN010000231.1 GCA_945862285.1 Akkermansia muciniphila
AACGCAAACAAGCAACCGTAGCAAAATACGCAAAGCTACGCTTGAAACTCAAGGATGAAAAAGACTACATCGGACTAACGATGCTTCCTCGCGACGCAAGCCCTACCCGCGTCGTCAATCGTTGTGAATTCAGCGGTCGCCGTCGTGCTTTCCTTCGCCGTTTCCGCCTTTCACGTATCAGTTTCCGCGAAATGGCATCCGCTGGCCTTATTCCTGGCGTTACCAAATCTAGTTGGTAATTTTTTCTTCCAGTGACCAGATTTTTGCCCCTGCACAATCTTGTCACCAGCATAGAGTTGCCAATTTGGCATAAACTGTGCTACTTATAACGCGGTGATTGGAATATGAATCGTCCATCCCGCGTTCTTTTATGCCCATCTACCAATACATTTCAGAAGCCCCGAATGAACTAGGTCGATCTTGCCGCGTATGCAGCAAAGGATTCGATCTCATGCGTCCATTAGACCGTCCGCCTCTACTCGCTTGCCCTTTGTGCAAGAATCCCGTGAAAAAACTCATTTCTCGGGTAAGCACCCCCACCATCACCAACCCACTTTCGGTTTCGGATGCCAAAAAAGCGGGTTTCACCGTTCTGGAAAGGCGTGACCAAGGAGTCTATGAAAAACTCTAACCCATGATTGAGAATTTCTACCTTGCCTCCTCTACCTCATGGGACTATCCTGAAGGATGGCGCATTGTGTTATTTGTCATTGGCATCGTCATTGCACTTTTGGGGAACGCCTTTTTTGTTGCTGCAGAATTTGCTGTCGCACGTGTTCGCCCGAGCCAACTCGAAGAGTCCGCCAAAACCAAGCCCCGTCGCAGCGAGGCAACAAAGTTTGTCGTCGCTCACCTCGATGCCTTTCTCTCCGCCTGCCAATTCGGCATTACCATTTTCTCCCTCATTTTGGGCTTCCTCGGCGAACCACTTGTGGACAGTCTCGCAAGGCCAACATTAGGAAAAATTTTCCCCGACCTCAAAGAAAGCTTCATTCCGTTCACTGCCATTAATTGGATTTCGGCGATCTCTTTTTCCATCGCCATGATTTCCTTCACTGCCCTCCATGTCGTGGTCGGGGAGCTTGTGCCAAAATCCCTCGCCATTCGCCGATCTCTTGAAACCTCGCTCGCACTCTCCCGCCCACTGTTGGCCTTCTCCAAGATTTGCTCGTTGCCGATTCGCATGATGAATTCAACGGCAAATTGGATTCTCTTAAAGATCTTTGGCGTTCAGCCCGTGACCGAGCACGCGCAAGCGCACACCGCGGAAGAACTCGCCTACCTCGTTGCCGAAAGTGAACGAAACCAAAAGGTTACTGAAACTGAGCGCGAAATCATGGAAAATGCCCTAGAACTCAACGAAGTCTGGGTGCGCGATGTGATGACCCATCGCGGCGAAGTCGTCTTTCTTGATGCGGATCAATCCTTCGAGAAAAACCTAGAACTCGCCATGCAGACCAAGCATACCCGCTTTCCTCTCGTGCGCGGTCACCTCGAAAACACCCTTGGCCTCATTCACATAAAAGACATCCTCAAGCTAGTCAAAGACCCGGCACCCGACCTCATGCGCATCAAACGTGAGATCAAGGTTGTGCCAGAAACCATGCCCTTGGATGTTTTGCTGAAATTTTTCCTCAAAGAAAAAGCCCACTTTGCCCTCGTTGCCGATGAATTTGGCCACATCGGCGGCATCGTTTTCCTCGATAACGTCATCGAAGAACTCGTCGGCGATATTCAAGATGAATTCGATACCGAAAAGCCCGAGTTTATCCGCATCAACGAGTACGAATTCGTGATCGAAGGCACCACCACCTTGCTCGATCTTGCTCATTACGAAGAAGAACTTTACATCGAAAGCGGTGAAGTCACCACCGTGGGCGGCTACATCACACAGGTTTTAGGGCGATTCCCCGAACTGGGCGAAACCTTAGAAATTCTCGGCTACAAAGCCCGCGTTACCAGCCTCGGTGAGCGCATGGTGGGGCAGATTCATTTTACCAAGACTCTTTCGGAAACAGAAGCTGCGGCAGCAGAGGCGAGTCAGGCCAATGAAAAATAATCCCGCAAGCGGTGAACAAATCCTCATGGCAGTGGCGTTTCCTTTAGATGAAAAATGAAATTGTTGCCCCTTTCGTTCTCACACGTCGCAAGTCCATGGGGCATCTTCTCGCAGGAACATTAGCCTCTATGTTTTATGGCACTAGCGGTGCATTTGCCGAGGCTTTAACACCCACTCTTGCTCAGACCGAAGGACCATTTTACCCAAAGGAATTACCGCTCGATACCGATAATGATTTACTGATTCTGAACGATAACATCACGCCTGCCGTCGGCACAGTCGCGTATGTATCCGGCAAGATTCTCGACTCTCGTGGTCAGCCCGTGCGCAATGCCACAGTAGAAATCTGGCAATGTGATAGCCAAGGAGCTTACCTGCATCAAGGGAGTAGCAATTTTGAGAAACGGGATCGGAATTTCCAGAGCTTCGGGCGATTCCTCACTGGCGCGAGCGGCGAGTATCTTTTTCGTACCATTAAACCAGTAGCATACCCAGGGCGGACACCGCATATCCATTTTAAAATCAAGCATGCAGGCAAAGAAATCCTAACGACACAGCTCTACAATCAAGCCGAAGCCGCGAATGCTAAGGATATGGTATGGAAGCGGATCAAGGATGAAAAAGCCCGACAAAATTGCACCGCTGCATTCGTCCCCATCCCCGACGCGAAAGCGGGTGAACTCGCCGCGAAATTCGACATTGTGCTTGGGCTAACGCCTCCCGAATAAACCACCCTGCTTTTCCTATTTCCGGCAACCGTTCATGAACAGTAAGCTGAAAAACCCCGTATTTGGTGTCGTTGGTCTTGTGATGGGAATCCTCTCGATTAGCGTCGCCTTATTTCAAGAGAATCTTCGTGAAACTACTGCTCCACCGCCGCCGGAAAAAAAATCAATAAAAGAATTGGCGATCAACGCTGGGACGAACTATCTCAGAGAGAAGTTTGATGAACCCGTGAAGCCATCACCGCCGCCGCATAAGGTTCCCGGTGCTTTTTCTGGGATTATCAAAAAATACGATTCCGTAGAGTTCGTCTATGCTGGTCTCGGCCTGATTGCTGTTGCGCTGGGCGTGGTCTCGTGGGTTAGGAAAGAACAAGCCCACTTAGCGAGCGGTGCCATCTCACTTGGCGTTGTGGCAATCGCATGGCAATACGTGGTAATCGGTATCGCCATCGCGGTCATCCTGTGGATCGTTAGCAATATCGATTTCTGAAGCGAAGTTCGTACGAAAGGTGAAATACAAAATGGCTCGTGAAAAGGAACGCAAGAATCGAAAACATCCATGAAGAAAATTTTCGCTAAAAAAGTCTTACTCACCCTGGTTCCCTTGGCTCTTATTGTCACCGCCGCCGTAATCATGGGGCTGAGCAACAGCCCGCGCGACAATAAGCTGGTGAACGGGCAAGTCTATGAAATTTGGATTCAACAAGCGGAGGTTACGCCCATGAATCACGAGGGCAAACCATGGGACAAAGAAGGTAACGCGCCGGATCTGCTGGCGATGATGACTTGGCAAGATCAAATTGTTCTTACGACAGTTGTTTCCCATGATAGCCTCATCGCGCAGTGGGATCAAACGGCCGTGGAAGCCTCACAGATTATCCAAGGTGAACTCGATGCCAAGTCGTTGCAGAAAGTCGGAAGATTTCGTATGGAGCAACAGCAGTTCATCGAAATCGGCGTTTTCGAAGATGATTTAATCACCCGCGAATTTATCAAAGGGCTGAGAATTCCCATGACTTCCCTCGGCTTAGGCAAAAACGAATGGCGAGGTTCTGGCGTGTTGAAAAATCTTACCATTTTTGTTCAATCGGGCGAAGATTCTAAAAAAGCGCCAGGCGAGCTTACGTGCTTGGATTCTGCCGTGACGGAACTTGATGCCAGTCCCACGGTTATGGTCAATCATACGGATCAGATCGCAGATCAGCTTGGCATAGCTGCCAAAAAGGCGATGAATGATGCGGGTAAAGTGGCTGACGATGCTAGTAAAGCGATGGACGGAGCTGGAAAACAAGTCCAAAAAGGCGTGAGTCATCTCAAGCGTTACCTGGAGGGAAAATGAATGCGAGTCGTTGGATTTCGATGACCGCCATCGTCATCAGTTCGGTGGCATTCGGTGTGGCATTGAACTTACCCTTGTTGTCCATTCAACCTGGAGCGGGACAATGGACAGGAGTCGCGAAGTTGCTTGCAGCAAATGAATTCAAGCCGATCTCAATCACGCTATATGGCGGTATTAAAGTTTTATGGCAGGATAACGAAAAGCTTTTGGCACTGATCATGGCATTGTTTTCCTTGGTTTTGCCTGTGATAAAACTGACGGTATTGTGGGCGGAGGGACTTGGAGTTGTTCCCCTATCGCGACCGATATGGCAAGCGGTGCGCTGGAGTTCCAAGTATGCGATGCTCGAAGTCATGCTCATTGGTCTGATGATTTTGCTACTGAAAAAACTCCCCGGCGACAGCGAAGTTCGTATCGAGCCTGGAGCCTGGTATTTCACTTGTTCCGTGCTACTAAGCTTGCTGGTGAGCGGCATGTTCAAAACCAATGCGAACGAGGCCATCAGAAATCTCAACCAGGTATGATATGACCACTAAAATTGCTTTAATGATCTGTGGCATATTCGAATTTTCAAAAGCGCTAGCAATCTAGCCATATACTAGACCCATAATACGCGACATGTTCAGCTTCGCCCCGAAATCTCTCGCGCGCCCCTGAATCAAGAAAATGATTGATTCGTTTTTCTTGACAATTCAGTAATTTAAGATGTAGGAAAGCCGCACACGAATTACGCGTTCACTCATCCTACACACATGAATTCAAAAACCTTTGTTGTCTTCGGTAGTTTTGTCCTTTTACTTTGGCTAGGTT
>CAMAYN010000232.1 GCA_945862285.1 Akkermansia muciniphila
AACACGCGTCGGAGTCACTCCGATGATTTTTTGAAATCTAAAACAGGCGCCGCGACTGTTGAGATGCCTGTTTTCACTCTGAAAACAAGCGTGGCAATTGATGGCGGGCTGATTGTAACGCATTTATGAGGTTTTCGCTGATTTTCACAGGTTGCGAAGATCCGTATTTTTCGCGCGCAAGAGAAATTAGGAATCGACAAAGGATAAATGACATAGCATAATTTGCCCGTGAAAAATCAAACCATCGCCGTCGGTCTATTATTTGTTTTCTCCACATTGTTCTTTGCTCATGCGCAGGAAACCTATCTCGTGCCCGTCGATCGCCCAGAGCTAGTAGGCACTACTTCTCACCAACTCATCGAGTTAGAGCATTCGATGAAAATGTCCGTAACCGCTGGAGGTAATGCTCTGCAAGACCAAGCGCAAGGTTGGTCAGCATCAATCGACGTCATGCGCACCGTAGATAAGGTTGACGAAAAGGGTGAACCAACGGAATTGACTCTGAAGTTCAAGAAATTTGCCGTTACCCGTAATGGTGATACCAATGAGGAACTCCCTGCTGACACCGTGTTAAAAGCCTCGAGAACTGCCAATGATACATCATATAAAATTGATGGTGAGGAAGTGGAGTCAGAGGTCTCGGAGATTTTGGCTGCGGGCTTCGGCTTGACTCAAGGCGAGGGTGACGAAAACAAGGCTTTCGGAGTAGATCAAGCGCGCAAGATCGGTGAAGAATGGGATATCGATGGCAAAGAAATGCTTTCGACCATCCCCGACGAAATGCCTTTCGAGTTCAAAAATGATGCCTGCACGGGCAAGGCAAAGCTCGAAGAAGTTACGGGCAATGGCGAATCAAAAATAGCCAAGCTGTCTGGCATATTTCAACTGGCAATAGAGAAAATGGAGGGATTTCCCGCTGCTGCAGAAATAAAAAATGCCACCATGAAAGTAACCCACGCAGGTGACTTTCCCCTCAATACCAAACTTCAGCCTGTAAAGGAGATTATCTCCATGAGCATGGGTCTCAAGGCCGATATCCCCATTCCTGGTGGCGACAAAGCAGAGATGAATCTTTCTATGGAAATGAAAAGAAGCGCGAAGATCATCCCGTAATTACTGGGATTCAGCGTAGCGCAGTCAATGATGATCGGTTTCTGTAGAATTCGGGACGGAACTCGTAATTCGAACAACAATCGCACACCCTCCACGGATTTTCGGCATTTCGATTGCTCTCTAGGCGCCCTTTTGCTTTCTACTCCCCGCCGCGACCAAGAACGCTACTCCGATCACGATCATAAACAGCGAATAAAACTGCCCTTTGGTGATCAGTTCGAAAACCAATTCCGCATCGGGCTCGCGGAATTGCTCCACAGATACCCGCGCTACGGCATAGGCGATGAAAAATACACCCGTAATCATCCCATGTGGTGCCTTGGGATAACGCATACGTAAATACCACATCAACGCAAACAGCAAAGCGCCCTCGCCCAAGGCTTCATACAGTTGTGACGGGTGTCGCTCTGAAAAATGCCGCCCGACAATTTCCTTCACCACATCCGATTCCCGCACCGCCGCAGCAAAGCTCTCGGGATTCTGCATGGATTCCAAGTATTCTGGCGCCTTCTGAAACAATTCATCCTGCACGGCATAGAAAACATCCTCCTTTTCTTGGCGCACTGATTGCGGGAATTGCCGCCCCCACGCCAATCCATGCGCCACGCGCCCGTAAAGTTCGCCATTGATGAAATTGGCAATTCGCCCGAACATCAATCCTAACGGCGCGACCACACAAATCCCATCGCCTACAGCCGTCCATGGCACTTTATTTTTCAAAGCATAATAGAAGGTATAAATCATCACGCCGAGGATTCCTCCATGGCTTGCCATTCCGCCATCCCACACGCGTAAGACTTGCATGGGGTCTCTGGCAATTTTCGCCCATCCTTCTGCCGGAATCATGTAAAAAAATACATAGCCCAGCCGACCACCAAGAAACACCCCAACGATGGCTAACATCGCCATAAAATCGCTGATTTTTTTCTCCTCCACGCACCACAAGTCGCGGCGCGAAAGATACCGCAGCAGGTAGAAGCCCGCCACAAAGCCCATCAAATACGATAAACCATACCAACGCAGTTTCAGCGGCCCAAAAAGCTCAAACATCACCGGATCAAAATCGTGAACAACAGCAAACACGCGCCAACATCAATTCATTCTGTCTCTGCGGTCAAGTAACATTCCTCTGGCGACGTGCGATTGAAGCGGAAAAACTAAACCTACGCCATGAAAATTGACAATCCCGCTTCTCGCACGCTCCTGCACATAACGCATTCGTTTTCACCGCGAAACATGGGTAAAAACTCGACATGAACCGCGTAAAAAGCGAGCCTCGCGCGGACAAATATGATCTTGGAAAATAAACTCAATATTACTGATCAAGTCGAGTTGGCACGCGCCGAAGAAAGGCTCAGCAAACAGAAAGCCAAACAACTCTATGACTCCGGCGATTTAGCCGCTGCTGAAGTCGGCACCTTCGCCGGGCTTGCGTACATTCATGCCTACCTCTTTGGGGAAATTTATGCCTTTGCGGGGAAGATCCGCGAGGTGAATATGGCAAAAGGAAACTTCCGCTTCGCTTCACAGATTTACCTACAGCCATCACTCCAAGCGATCGATGCCATGCCACAAAGGAATTTTGATGAAATCATCGAGAAGTATGTCGAAATGAACATCGCCCATCCTTTTCGCGAGGGAAATGGACGTGCTACTCGAATCTGGCTAGACCTCATACTCAAAAAAGAAATACAGCAAGTCATCGACTGGAATCTAGTAGATCGAGAAGAATACCTCTCCGCCATGCAGCGCAGCGTGGTCAAAGACCTAGAAATCAAAACCCTACTCCGCATCGCCCTCAGCGATCAAATCCATGATCGAGTGCTGTTTATGAAAGGAATTGATGTGAGCTACTATTATGAAGGTTACAGCGAATTCAAAACGGAGGAAGTTTGAAGTGGAAAAACTGAAATGCGGAAAAGCTGAAAAATCCCCCCAAGATGAATTGGCGCAGCCTACCCGCAAGGGGTGACCGGAGAAAAATCGAATAATGTTTCGTAGAAATGACTTTTTTGGTGGACAAAGAGCACAAGTTGAGGCAGTTTTCGCGCCCCCGCTCGCAGTAGTGAGTCACATTTGGTATATCGGCAGAGTAGCTCAGGGGTAGAGCAGAGGACTCATAAGCCTTTGGTCGGCGGTTCAAATCCGCCCTCTGCCACCAAAATTTTATGAAGCAGCTCTTCTTGTTGGTTTTCAATTTTCAAAGGCATAGCAAGAGTTTATGCGGAAAAATGTTTCTCCTGTTACCGGAAGATGATGGCTGTCGCATTCGGTTAATTTCATTTAAAAATCAGCGGGTGATTCGTTCTTGCTTTGTCACATGATTCTGATTGATTCGCTGCGCATGAGTTCCTTAATCCGTATCCTTGTAACAACTTTTCTTCTAGTCATCCCATCGCTCAGCTTTGCTGCCAGCGAACTCAAAGAGCCAGAGTTTTTGCAGAAAATGAAAGGTTTCGACGCGCAAGAAGCGGCACAAAATATCACTGGCGTGTGGGATAAGATCGCCTTCCGCGCCAAGGAAGAACCGTTTTTGGCGATTGCTTCGGTGATCTTTTTGTTGGCCATTTTGCATACTTTTGTGGCAATCCCGATCACGAAATACGCACACAAGGTGCAGCATGATCATGATGAAAAAATCAAAGCCGAGGCGAAGGAGCAGCATGAAATGCCCGAGGAGCAACGGATGGTTTCGTTCAAGGGAACGATTTTGCATTTCTTTGGCGAGGTAGAGGCCGTTTTCGGGATTTGGGTCGTGGTGCTAATTTCTGTCATGCTGGCGTTTTACGATAAAGCATCGGTGGAATATTACATCGGCCATCATGTGAATTTCACGGAGCCGTTGTTTGTGTTTGTGATTATGGCCATTGCTTCCACGCGCCCCGTTTTGCGCTTTGCGGAAAATTGCTTGAGTTTGCTTGCATCGCTCGGCAAACAAACACCTGCCGCATGGTGGCTATCGATCATGATCTGCGCCCCTTTACTTGGATCATTTATTACGGAACCTGGGGCCATGACGATCGCGGCGATGTTGTTGGCACGGAAGTTTTATTCCTTGAATCCATCGCCCAAATTCGCCTACGCAACACTTGGCTTGTTGTTTGTGAATGTGTCGATCGGTGGTGTGTTGACGCATTTTGCGGCTCCACCAGTGATCATGGTGTCGAATATATGGCAACTGACCACGGGCGAAATGTTTTTGCATTTTGGCCTCAAAGCAATCGCGGCAGTTGTCGTAAGTAGCGTGATTTATTTCCTGATTTTCCGCAAAGAGCTGGTCGCGATGGCGAAGAGCAAAATTGCCGATACCGATCAAGATGGCACTTGTGATTGGCGTGAACGCACGGATGAAATTCCGCTTTCGATTACTATCATGCATTTGTTTTTCATGGCATGGACGGTTCTAACAGCGCATACTCCAGGATTGTTTATGGGCGGATTTTTGTTTTTCCTCGCCTATAAAAAAGCCACGCAACATCACCAAAATCCCATCGATTTGCGCAGTCCTATCCTCGTCGGCTTCTTCCTCGCCTCGCTGGTCACCCACGGCGGACTGCAAGGTTGGTGGCTAGCGCCAATCATCGGAGCACTGAGCGAATGGCCGCTCTACATGGGCGCAACCATTCTTACCGGATTTAATGACAATGCCGCCATCACCTACCTTGCCAGCCAAGTGAACGGCCTAGAACCTGCACTCAAATATGCTGTGCTAGCGGGGGCCGTGACCGGCGGTGGATTGACAGTGATCGCCAATGCGCCGAATCCGGCGGGTCAGTCAATTCTCAGCAAATTCTTTGGTGAAGGTGTATCTCCTTT
>CAMAYN010000233.1 GCA_945862285.1 Akkermansia muciniphila
CGGCACAAACATTCAAATTCCACCCCCCCAACAATAATGCGCATCGCCCACCAACAAACCAACGGCAGAAATCGAACATCCCCGCGTGGCATGGCTCTCGTCGCCGTGCTGTGGTTGATTGTCATTCTGAGTTTCGCCGTGGTCACTGCCGTCAGTTTACTCAATTTTCAACTAGATGTCGCCGATTCTCAGATCAATGGCTTTCGCGCTAGGATGGCGGCGGAAATGGGCATTTCCGTAGGGGCAAATCCTGCCGTGGAGCGCGATGACCCACTGCTCAATTATGCCAACGAGGATGGTGAAAGCTACAGCGTGGAAATCAAAACCGAAGGGGGAAGATTTAATATCAATTTCCTCCTCGCTGAAAAAGCCGGCGGCAATGACAAGCGCTTGATTAAGGAAATTTTCATCCGTTGGGGTATCGATAACGACGTAGCCCAAGAAATCTCCGATGCGCTCATGGACTGGACGGATCCGAATGACGAAGTCCAAGCCAATGGTGCCGAAAAAGAAGAATACGAAAAAATGGGCCGCCTCAATCAGCCCTTCAATCGACCTTTTTATTCCCTCGATGAAGTCCGCCTCGTCCGCGGATGGGACATCATTGAGCGCGCCCGCCCCGATTGGCGCGATTGGTTTACCGTCTGGAGCCAAGGCGGCTTAGACATTAACGAGGCCGATGCAGAAAAAATTTCCATCGCTGCTGAGTGCAACCCTGAAGATGCCGATTCGCTTGTCGAGATCGTGCGCGGCCCCGATGGCATTCGCGGCACGGAAGACGATTCTCCCTTTCAAAGTCTAGGCGAAAATGAAAATGGCCCCAGCGTCATGGATGTCTTGCGCGTTCCTGATTTTTACGCTCAAGTCATTTCCGCTCGCCTTGCGGTGAATGACGCTACCGTTCGCATCGAAAGCACTGGAATCGCTGGTGCCTCAAAACGCAAAATCATCCTCACCCTCCGCAACCGCGCAGGCAAGCCCGCTATTTTAGAGAAAAAAGAAGAAATCATACCGTGAGTAAAAAAGCAGAAATCATCGCCCTCGTCCCAGGCTCCTCTGGTTGGGAAATCTGGCAAGGCCATCCCGCCGCAGGATTGGTGCGCAAGGAAATCGCTGATGTCACCCGCGTGGGTGAATTACAAGATCTTCCCAACCTGAATATCGCCCTCTTTTTCGCGGTAAAAGATGCCACCGTTTTACCCTTCCGCGCCGCATCAGCCGATGAAGCGCTTTTTGCCGACCTCGCCCAGATGCATTGCGAGCGCATGGGAATCCGCACCGATCCGAATGCCGGCCAACTTGTTGATAGCTTCATCATCGAGAAATCTGCCGACAGCGCCATCCTCGCCACCGTCGCCCTCCGCGCCCCACAAGAGGGTGATTTACCCCACCGCAGCCCTAAGGAATTCGACTACTCCCCACGCGCTTTCGCCTTTGCGGGTAATGGAATCGCCACCTGGAAAGAATTCGGCTACTGGGTTTTTGCCTTCTATCAAGCAGGAAAAATGCTCTACGCCCAATCCACTTCCAACGATAGCGAGCATCCCAATGAAGAATTACTGCGCGATATCAAGCTCGCCATGGTGCAGCTCTCCTTCCAAGGCATCCAAGTCCCTATTGACGAAGTCAAAGTTTGGCATCCCTCTGGTGATCTCGGTGAAGCGGGAGCCCTCGCAGAAGGTCTGGCAAAAACCGTCAGTGTCACCCGCCGACCCGATCCCGCCATCGCCGCCACACCTACGAAACTTCTCCCCGCCGATGTTCAAGCCCTGCGCCGTCAAGCGGCAAAACGCCAACGCATCATCGCCCTTTCCAGCATCGCCGCTATCGCCGTGCTCTCTGCCATCGGCTGGGCGGGCTGGGATCTCTGGAAACTGAAAAAAGAGACCGATAAACTCACTGACGCTGCCACAGCAGTACAGCCAGAAGTCGCTGAATACTCCAATCACAAACAAAAATGGGGCGAACTCGGTCCCGTCGTCGATCCACAACAATGGCCTGTGGAAATTCTCTTCAGCATCTCCAAATGCATGCCCCCCGTCGGCGGCATGCGTCTCAAGGAGGCTCGTATCAATAGCCAGGAAATCGACATCAAGGGCCAAGCACAAGAATCCGGCCACGCCACCACCTTTGGTAGCAACGTTAAACGCAACGATGAACTCAGCCGATTCACCTTCGATCCCATCGTGCCAAATAATACCGCCAAAGGCTGGGAATTCGTCCTCAAAGGCAACGTCCCACAGAATCCCCAATGAAATTTTTCCTCATGATTTGCAGACAGATTCCTCTCCAAGCGGCATTCATCACTGCGAACGCATAATCCACCTCAACCAGCTTCATGTCCGAACGCGAAAAAAATCTCCTGAACCTCTTTGCCGTCGCTGGTGTCATCCTGCTCGGCTTCTGGGGTTTCTCTACCTATCAATCGAAGAAAAACAGTTTCCTCCAAAACCGTTCCAAAGCCATGGAAAACCTCGATCTAGCTCGCATGGCGCTCGATTCCCGTGCGATCATCGAAGATGAGATCACCTGGCTTGCCGAACATGAACCAGAGCCACGCATTAGCGAAAACGTCGGCAGTGATACGCAAAAGATTGCCGCCGCTGAAGCTGTGCGCTCGGGCATGACGGTGAAAAATCAAAAAATCTTACCAACGATCGAAATGGGCACCGAGAATGCCCCTCAAAATTACTCGATTGCCCAAGTCGAGTTCCAAGTCTCCGGCAACGAGGAAAAGCTCTACTCATGGTTCAGCACCATGCACAATCCCGATCTTTTCCGCGTGATCTCGAACATCAATATGTTTCCTAACAAAGAAGACGACACCCTCATCGATGCTACCGTGATCTTCGACCAATGGTTCATTCCACAGACTGAGGAAAATACTCCTGCCGAAACCGAAGCCACACCATGAACACCCCCATCATGAATCTTTTCCGTTTCAATGCCGTGCTCACCGCGCTGTCCTGTTTGCCACTCCACGCGCAAGCTCCGCGCAACACCACGAAGGATGTTTACCAATACCTCTCATGGCGTTCGCCCTTTACCGCCAACCGTCACACGGAAGCCCCAAAAGTCCGCAACCACGCCGAAAATCTCGCCATCACTGGCTTTGCCCAATTCCCCCATGGCTACTTCGTCACCCTCACTGAGCGCGATGACCCGAAAAAAAAACATATCATTGAACCCGGCGTGGAAAACGCCATCGAAATCCTCGAAGTCAACCAACAAGCCCCGAGCATAACCCTTAAAGTCAGGTACCTCGGCTCCACCGCAGAAATTGGCTTCGATCCGAATGCCAGAAAGAAAAAAATTGCCCAATCGATCAAAAATCAAACTCTTCCCGTTAGCACCGCACCGCGACTCGTCATTCCCACGCCAAAATCCCCATGAAACCCACAACTCTTTTGTTTTTCGCCATCTTCCTGGCTATCCCCGCATTAGCCGCGCCGCCACAAAAGCCTGATAAACGCCGCTACACGCCCTTGTGGACAAATTCACCATTCACCGTCAAGCCCCCACCGAATATCCCCACTGGCCCGCCTCCTGTAAATCCAATGGACAATTACGCTCTCGGCGGATTCACGAAATTCCCCGATGGCTACTTCGTGGTCCTCATCAACAAAAAAGATCCGAAACAAAAAGAAGTCATTCAGCCCGGTAGTCATAGCGATTTTAAGGTGCTTAAGGTCACCGAGGGCGTCGAAAAAATTGTCGATGGCAAACTCGTGAACGAAGGCGCGTCCGTGTTGCTTTCCTCTGGCTCCATGCAAGGCGAAGTCAAATACGACGAAAAAATCCTCGCCATGAAAGCAGCCTCGAATCCTGGTAGAGCAAACGGCAATAACAATGGTAATAACGGGCAGAACCGTCCCATACTGCCACCCGGAGTGAATGTTCCTAGCCCGGGGAATAACCCGAATTTCCGCCAACCGCGCGTTCGCACTCTCCCACCACCCGTAATTCCACAACCACAAACCAGTGCGCCTCAAATCCCACAAAACCAACAAGGACAAAATATTCAAAACATACTCCCCGTTCAATAACCCACTGAAAATCTTTCCATTATGACCAAACGTATTCTCTACTTCTCCAGCCTTGCCTCCATCTTCATCGTCTGGGTGGTAGGCCAAGTGCCTCAACCCACACCGACTACTCCAGGAAACACTGTTCCGCCGCCTCCGGGCATTCCTGGTGTCCCCGGCGTTCCCTCTCGTGGCACGCCTACCAAGCCGAACAGTAACGCTACCCCTGAAGCCAATGGCATTATCAATGGCAGATTGCCTAATATTCCCGCAGGTCAAGACAACCGCGCCATCAATGCGCCCAACCCGAATGATGTCTGCACCGTGGGAATGGAATTTGAAGCGATGGATGCCGAAACGCTGATCTACGTTTACCGCCAGCTCACAGGTCGCCGCGTCGTGATGTCTGCCGAAGTGAAAGAGCTACAAATGTATTTCAAGCAAAAACCTCCCATCACCTACGGCGAGGCCACAGAACTCCTCAAGGCCGCTTGCCTTATCCATGGCTTTGTTTTTTCCCCCGGCGGCGATGGCTGGGACATTCTTACCGCTGCCGCTAGCACGGTAAAACCTCCTCTGAACGGCAATATCCCCCTCATTAACAGTGAAATTTCCCTGCCCGATGACAATGTCGTCGTGCGTTATGTCATGAGCCTTGATCACATCAAGCCCGATGAGGCCGTGCGCGTTTTCCAAACCGTCCTCGGTGGACAATTTAACACTTACGGCTCCATCGTCGCCGTACCAAATGCCGCATCACTGGTGATTACCGATAACGTGGCTCTGATTCGTTTCCTAATCGATCTTCAGAAAAAAATCGATGTTCCCTCCTCCAAGGTTGAAACAAAGTTCATCAAGGTGGAATACGGTGATGTCGAAGAGCTAGCTG
>CAMAYN010000234.1 GCA_945862285.1 Akkermansia muciniphila
CTGGAGGATACATCGGACTGCGAACGTTGTCCGTTTCCTGAACAACTTACCCAATGGACTGTATGACTGACGCTGAAGCTTTTGTTGCCTTAAATTTATTACCCCGAATCGGCCCTGTGCGGGTGAAGAAATTGTTAGATTGTTTTGCCTCACCGGCGGATGTTTTAGGCGCGCCGATGGATCGTTTATTGCGGGCCGATCAAGTGGGCGAGGAAACAGCGAGGATTTTACATCAATGGGAGGATCATTGCGATTTAGTGAAGGAATTGGATGAAGTGAAATCGCGTGGTTTAAAGCTAGTGACCAAGGCGGATGCGAATTATCCAGCACCGTTGAAAGAGGCGTATGATGGGCCGAATGTGTTGTATGTTTGGGGGGATTTGTTAGATAGGGACAAGCATGCGGTATCGATTGTCGGATCGCGGCGGAGCACGAATTACGGCATGCAGGTGACGAAGAAATTTTCTTTTCAGTTAGCTCATGCTGGCTACACGGTCATTTCTGGTTTGGCGCGCGGAATTGATACAGCGGCGCATGAGGCGGCAGTGGCGGCGCAGGGGCGAACGATCGCGGTGATTGGATCGGGGCTGGGGAAGATTTATCCGCCAGAGAATTTGGCATTGGCACAAAAAATTGCCTCGGGATTTGGTGCAGTGATTTCTGAATTTCCTCTCAATACAGAGCCAGATAAACAGACCTTTCCGCAGCGGAATCGGATTGTTGCGGCGTGGTGTCGTGCCTTGCTTTTGACAGAATGTCCAGCGTGGTCGGGGGCAATGATTACGGCGAACTTGGCAAACGAATACGGAAAAATGGTCTATGCCGTGCCTGGGCCAGTGGATAAGGCGACATCGACGGGCTGCCATCAGTTAATCCGCGACGGGGCGACCTTGGTGTTTGATCCCTCGCAGATTCTCGATGATTTAGGGACGCTGGCTCTGGCAGGGACATCCGCATTGGTTGGAGGCAATGAGACGGTGGGAGAGATGCCGCTTTTGGAAGGCGATGAAGAGAAAATTTTCTCGATTTTAACGGATGAAATGGGCGTGGATCAGATCGTAGGCCGCTCCGGCTTGGCAGTTTCCGTGGTGACAGCGACGCTGTTGAAGCTGGAGATGAAACGCTTGGTGCGCTCGTTGCCAGGTTTTCGTTTTGCCCGTCGATGAATCGCAAAGATGAGCGGGAATTCTTGCCAGAACGAGGAATTTCCGTTTCACTTCTGCCGTGCTAGCGAAGCGAATTATACCTTGTTTGGATGTGACTGGTGGCCGGGTGGTGAAAGGCGTGAATTTTGTCGATTTGATCGATGCGGGAGACCCCGTGGAATGCGCTATTGCTTACACGGCGCAAAAGGCCGACGAACTGGTTTTTTTAGACATTACGGCATCTTCTGACAATCGAGCAACGATGGCGGATGTGGTGCGGCGGACGGCGGAGCATTGTTTTATTCCCCTAACCGTGGGTGGAGGGATTCGCACGGTGGAAGACATGCGGGCGATGTTGCTCGCGGGAGCGGATAAAGTAGGGATTAATACCTCGGCAGTGAAAACTCCTGATTTGATTGATACCGGAGCGCGGGCCTTTGGCAGTCAATGCATCGTGGTGGCGATTGATGCGAAGCGCGAAGGGCCTGGAAAATGGGGCGTTTACACGCACGGTGGACGTAATCCTGTGGGCTTGGACGCGGTGGAATGGGCGAAGGAATGCTACAATCGGGGAGCAGGAGAAATTTTACTCACCAGCATGGATGCCGATGGCACACAAAGTGGCTATGACATCGAATTAACCTCGGCAATTTCACAAGCGGTAGGGATTCCCGTCATTGCCAGTGGTGGTGCTGGGAACTTACAGCACATGGTAGAAGTACTTGAGCGAGGTAACGCAGATGCGGTGCTCGCTGCCTCCATTTTTCACTTTGGCAAACACACGGTAGGCGAAGCGAAGAGCTATTTCTCCGAGCGCGGAATTCCTGTTAGGCCGACTTGATCATTTTTTCCTTAACGAATCCGCTTGCCGTCGATCATGCTGGGTGCTAATTCATCGCTATGAACTTGCCACTGACGTTGCGTTTCAAAATCCTCGCCCTCACCCCCCAGATTTATGTGGAAGATGCGGCGGGCAACACGCTCTTTTATGTGAAACAAAAAATGTTTAAACTTCGGGAAAAAATCGAAGTTTATCAAGACTCCTCAAGGCAAAATTTGATTTGCACGATTGGCGCAGATCGGATCATCGATTGGTCAGCACGCTATTTATTCACTTCTGCCGATGGCTCATCGCTGGGGTCAGTGGGACGTAAAGGCATGCGGTCGATTTGGCGTGCCAGTTACGATGTTTTTAACCCGGGTGACAGCAATAGTGATTTCGAAATTCGCGAAGAAAACCCATGGGCGAAAATCGGCGATAGCCTACTCGGTGAAATTCCCATCTTGGGCATTTTTGCAGGATATATGTTCCATCCGCGCTACATGGTCAAACGTCGCTCCACGGGCGAACCTGTTTTACGTCTCAGCAAACAAAGTGCCTTTTTGGAAGGTAGATTCATCATCGAACGCTTTGGCGATAGCACAGAGCAAGAGACACTGACCATCATTCTTTCTCTACTGATGATGGTACTGCTGGAAAAAAATCGCGGCTAAGCCTGATACGCGAGATCGACATTCCACTGAATGAAACACCTTTTCGCTCTGTTGGCCACGGCTCGCATCGCTAACGTGCCGAGCGTGATTTCGAATGTGATGTTCGGCGCATTGCTGATCGGTTCACAGTGGCAGCAACAGATCCACATGGCCTTCACGGCAGCGATTGCGGCATGTCTGCTATACGTGGCGGGTAACTTTTTTAACGATTGGCATGATGCGGCGTGGGATCGAGAAAATCGTCCCGAACGCGGAATTCCCTCGGGCTTATTTCCCAGAAACACCTATCTTTTTACCGCCTTAGCATTCACCGCAATATCACTATTTTTAGGTTTTTCCGCAGGCATTCTCTTAGGCGCAAGTCTGACCTTAATCGTGCTACTTGTGATCATCTACACCATCATTCACAAGAAAAGTGCTTACGGCATTTGGGTCATGGGAGCTTGCCGGGCCATGCTCTATGCGGTCGGCATTTTTTCCGTTCATCGTGATTCAGCCTCGATCACTCAACTCTTGCCGCAGGCTTGGGCTTTGCGAGAAATTTCTCCCTTTTTTGTAGTGATCGTGACACCCATGGTAGGCATGCTTTGTTATATCGCGGGTATTTCATTACTTGCGAAGCAGGAAAGTAAGTCACAACATGCCGAAGTATCATTATTCCTTCCGCGATTGCTGGTATTTCTTCCAATCGTAACCCACGGTCTATTATTTGCTTGTTTGTTAGGATCGAAAATTTCAGTGCTGCATGTCCTTTTTCATGCATTAGTCGTATTCGGCGGATGGACGTATTGGGCCGTAATGAAAGAACGCACCATCGGGCAACGAGTTTCCCGATTATTGATGGGCATTCCCCTGATTGATGGAATTAGAATATCATCTGCATTAACCTTGACGATGATGGATCATTCCGTGATTAGCGGCTCTTTCCTCATCATTTTGACGATACCGCTTCTGGCATTTTTGCTTGCGGGTATTTTACAAAAAGTTGCGCCTGCGAGTTAATTGGCAATCCCTGTAAACAAAGGCGAAACCGCTACGATCACCAAAGCGGGACAAAAATGAAATGACTGGGCACTAAAAAAATTCCATGTTTTTTCTTGATCAAATGCAAAAACAATAGCAAAGATCGCCCACCACAAACCTTGGAGAGGTGGCAGAGTGGTCTATGGCGTCAGTCTTGAAAACTGAAGTAGGGAAACCTACCGTGGGTTCGAATCCCACCCTCTCCGCCATAAAAACGTTGATAAATCAATGATTTAAGCGGTTTTTCCCATTCTTTCGGTAAAAAGCAAAATGCGCCAATATGCACCGAAATGCGCCAAAAAGTGCCTATTTTCTGTAAGCAATCTGTAAGCAATCTGTAAGCGTGTTTTTGCCGATGTCCTAGGCGGTGCCATCACGTTGCAATCGCCTTGCGCGGTCAAGTGATGAGCTTCCAACATTCAATTCCTAGGCGGCTTGTAACGGCGTAACATCACGAATAACGCTGAATCGTTACGGACACAAAAAAACCGCGCTGAGTAGCACGGCTTTCGATGTCGGTGGTGATGTCATTCCTCCCTTAGCGCAAGAATCTTGTCCCGCAGTTCTTGCTTTTCCTCGCCCGTCAATTCCGATTGATCGATGGTCTTGGCGATGGCTTTCATCACTTCCATACCCTGAGCAATGATCTTCTTGGCGCGGGTTTCGTCGTGTTGCTCTTCGGACATAGTTGCACTTAAAAAATGCCCCGCCGCTCATTACAAACGGCGAGGCACGAACTACAAGAAAAACTCTTATGCTGCTGAGGCTTTTCGGGTTCTGGCTAGCTCCTTGCGCCCTTCTTCCAGAAGTGGTTCAAGCTCGGCAATTCGTTCGTTGACTCTTACCAAGTGGCCTGCTATTTCGATCATGGGTCGGTCGATGTATGTGATCTGAACGCCGTGCTCATCAAATCCGCCTGATACAAGTTCGAGGGCTTGAAGCTGGTGCGAATATTTTTGGCAATCCGCGCTTCCTGCATAAAGCCTTTTGACTTGCCATTCTGCCAAGCCAAGCGCGTGGATTCTTGTTCCAAAAATGGCAATGCCGATCTCACCTAGCTCTTGAATGATGTCATTCAGCTTTTGCGTTTCTTGGATCAAGTGCTGCCCCGATTCAAAATAGCTTTGCTGCAATGCCTTAAATTTCTTGGCTTTTAGATCTTCGAGGTGTTCGGTTGCCCTGGTTAAGGCGGTGTTGAGAAACCT
>CAMAYN010000235.1 GCA_945862285.1 Akkermansia muciniphila
TGAAAAGCTTCAACGCACGCGGGAACTGATGGATTTGCACGCGGAAGACAGCCTTGTCACGGGATACGAGCCAAAGATCCATGAACTCGAACTCCCGGACGCGAACGACCGCCACGTGCTTGCCGCCGCGATCAAGGCAAAGGCGGAAATCATCCTTACCTGGAACACCAAGGACTTCCCGGAGGCAAAGCTGAAACCCCACGGCATCCACACGGAAACCCCCGATCACCTGATCAGCCGCATTCTTGAGGCACATCCGGAAACCCTGATCCTTGTTCTCCGCCAAGCCCGCCTGAGTCTCCAGCGCCCGCCCGCCACGGCGGCGGAATATCTCGAAACCCTCCGCATCCAAGGCCTCACCCGCACCTGCGAACTGCTGCAACCATTCCTCTCCGAACTTTGAACGAGATGCCGCAAACAGAACCCAGAACCTTGCACACCATGAAAGCCCAAGGGGAGCTGGTGGATGCAATTCTTCTCCCAAAGCAAAGCACTATGACACAACGGCATCACGCCCCCTTCACAAAGCCGCAAAGTTCTGATAGGGGTGCGTTTCTTCCCGGACGAAGCCTATGAAAAAGCCATCCATCGACTTCCGCCAAGCCGGCCATTTCCACCTAGATGACCCGCGCATGGAACTCCTCGTCACCGCCTGCCGCATCCACAACGGCGGTATGCCCCAATCCGACCCCACCCTCGCCGCCTTCAACCGGATTGACGAGGTGATGCGCAAGCGCTGCCAAATGCCAATTGAAAAACACGATTTCTCCGCAGTGCTCTCCGAATTTGAAAAGCGCACCTACTTCACGGAACGTGACTTCCTGCAGCTGGCAAGTCGGCTGCGAAACGTGATTGTCCACGACAAGAAAGATCCCGTGGTAGAACTCGCCACGCCGGTGTTCAACGTGGTGGAGCGCATCGAACGGATTGCCAGAGAACTCGAAGCGCCGGAGAAAGTTGAGAAACGTTTTGTCACCGAGGAGGTTCTCACAGTCCACTTAGGCCAGACACTCAAGGAGGTCTTGAAGATGGTGTCGGAGAAGCAGTTCTCACAATTCCCCGTCATTCACGAAGGGAAGATCGTCGGCCTTCTCACCGAGAACGGCATCACGCGGTGGCTATCCTCCGCCGTATCGTCCGAATCTTTGATCGAATTCTCGGCTGCGACTGCGAACATGATCCTCGGACATGAGGAAAAACGAGAGAACATGATCCTGATTGGCAGGCTCCGGGAGCTGAATGAAATCCGCCTGCAATTTTCCAAAAATCCATTCCTCGAAGCCGCCATCATCACCCAGGCCGGGAAGCCGGATCAAAAGCCACTTGGGATCATCACCCGGTGGGATCTTATTGAATAACCAGAAAAACAAATAACATGCCACGACCAGTCAATGCATTCGAGGAATTTCCTGTCATCAACGAAGCTTACGCAAAGGCGCGAAAGGTAGTGATCGCGATCATCAAAGATTTTAACGAATCTCACCCGGAGGGACTCGGCTATTGGGCCAAGGATCTTCCCGTAATGGATTACGTTCAGTCGTGCATACCACGTCATTTGAATCCTCCCGAGTTCGGCAGAAATACTTTGAAAGTCCAGCAACGTATCCGCGACATTCTTTACCCACATCTCGAACGAGGTGAATTTTCACCTGAGCAATTTGCCGCATGGCTCGGTGAGGCCAGTCGAGCAACTCGGTTCACAAATCAATGGATGTGTGAGAGAGATCCATCACCCAAAAGAGGCAAGCAACCGCAGATTGAGCTGGCCAGTTTGATGGATGCGGGCTTCTTGGTGAAGGGCTCAATCATTTATTTTTCCTGTGAAGGGAAAAACTATCAAGGCGAGCTCACAGCCTCTGGCAAGTTCCGGTGCGACATGGGCAACGGCGTTGAATTATACCGGTCTCCGCACGACGCCGTCCGCCAAACCCTCAGCAAGGTTTTCAATCAGTGGAGAGTCTGCACAACTGAAGATTCGGACGGAAATGTTGTTACGCTTGAAGAGGTGCGCGAGCGCTTCAGGAGGCTGAAAGGACTCTAAAAATGTGGAACACTCATCGATAAATCGAACAATAACGCCCTCCGCCTACCTCTGGGGACGCTGTGAGGGCTGGGTTCGCATCGGCGCATTCCATGCGGTGATCATCGACCAAGCCCGGGGCGTCTGCGTGGATGAGGCTGGTGAAGTTCTGATGAGTTGGGTGGATGGATCGTGGCGGCCCGATTTGCCGGAGCATGCTGGATGGGGATTCGACCAGGTCGCGGTGACGCATCTGCCGGTGGACCCACACCGCATGAGTAATCCGGATTGGGCGCGCAAGTGGAAGTTGCGTGAGGAAAAGAGGCAACGTCTGAGATTGGAGAGAAATACCGACGCGAAGCGCGGGTCTTCGAGGGATGGCGATTTGCCGGGAATGCCCCCTTAGCACAACTTGCATTCCCATGAGCGAGATCCTCCTACTCATCAGCCTCATCCTGCTGTCCGCTTCCAAGTTGGCTGATTTGTGGACGACGGTTCATCATGTGGGGCGGTATGGTGAGACGAATCCGCTGGCGAGGTTCTTGTTTGCCAAGGTCGGGTTCGCCGGCGGGCTGGCTTTAGTGATGGTTCTTTGGGCTGTGATCGTGGGAATGGTGTATGCTTCCGCTTGGTCGGCACCCCGGTGGATCCAAGTTGTGACAGCCATTGCTGGAACGTTGATCGCGTGGATTCAGTGGGATGTCGCGCGCTTCAATGCGACCCGCAGGAGCAGCTGTCTAACCCGAATTGCCTTGCGCGCGTATGGCAAGTGGGCGAAGATGGCGAGACGGTAGAGTCAGGGCTGAGAGGCAAGCAGAGTGTCCAAGTATTCTTTCGCAATGTCGTTGGCCTTTCTTCTGCCAAACACGGTGGTGTCTGCTCCGAGAAGGGGGACGCCCATGAGGACATCGACTTCGAGGTTGATTTTGTAGCGGAATTGCATGGGGGTGTATGGGTAAATTCTGAAAAGCTGAAAAACTGAAATTCTTAAATGTAGGAATGGAAAAAGCGGGCGGAACCCGACCTACGCCGAAGGTTACGGTGGGCAAGCTACCCCGCGCTTTCGTTAAGCTGCTTCAAGAGCGTCTGATGCGGCAAGGGTGGTTTCCTCGACTTCGCGCAAAATGGCGGCAGCATGGATCAGGCCGTAAGAAGTGTAATCGTGATAGTTCGTGTAGTGCTTGGATGCCCAGGGGTTGCGTGGGTTTCGCCCACGGATCGCACAGGCGTTGTTCCAATCGGTTTCTGTCACGTGATACCTGCCGCCATTGCTGTTGATGACCATGAGATGACCCCCGGCTGGATTGTGGACTTCGATTTCCGCCCTGCCGCCGAGAGTGGGGATGGTGCTGATGGTGGGGAGAAATTCGCGGAGTTGTTTGTAGGGCATCGCCTGGATGGGTGCAGCGGATTGCCGGATGGAATTTCCGGAGCGTGATGGCTTGCGCTTGGATGGGCGGAAGCGAGGGTCGGACTTAGCCTTGGGACGGGCGAGATCGAGAGTCTCCTTGATCCTGCTTTCGACAAATCGAGCCATACGGAATGGAACCGTCGCGGTGCCATGGGATGCGTAATAGGATCCTTTCGCCAGCCTGCAACATTCGGGAGTGCGATCTTTCAGGATCGGCGCGGCAAGGTGAATGGCATCCAGTATCTCGACCCGGCGGTCTTGGAACTCTTTGGACGAGTCGATGCCATCAAGGAGTTGCATCAAGGGGAGCAAGGGGTGGTTGGCGTATGTTTGTTGTGTCTTCATATTGGTGTTCTGTCGTTTGTTCGTTTTGTTTGCTGGCGGAGATTTAGGCGGCAATGTTTCCGGATTCGGCTTCAAGGGCGGCAAGGATACGATCGCGTTTGCGGCGGGCGGTTTCGAGGTCGGGGGTTCCGAGGGAAAAGCGGTGGCGTATGGAGACTCTTTCGGCGTTCCGGAGAGAGACCCAGCCCCACCAGGTGCCGTTGTTGTTCCAGATGTGGTGATCGGGGTTGTTTTTGGTGCTGCGGGTGGCGAGGCGAAATCCGGGTTTGGGCATGGGCTAGCGAGTGATTTTTGGGCAAGGCGGGGCTGATCCCGGGAATGCCTGAGGCAAAGCCGGGTTTGGGGCTTGGGGAATCTCGGGACTAAAAGCCGCGTGCAGGGCCTTGGTTCCGCGAGGAAGACTGGAAACGAGGGAGCCGGGGAAAACTATGTTTTGGCTCCGTCCTGATCGGCCGAATCATGTCGGCCGCGCCGGATGGAAGAAGGCGGGATGTGCGTCACGGAGAAAAGTAAAGCACAAAATAAAAAAATGTCAAGTTTTTTCGGTTTTGCTTGTGTCATAGGGACTGGGATCACCTTGTGGCTTTGGAATTTCGTCTGAAAAGCTGCTTTTGGTATAGGCTCGGGAAGGCGATGGTGCGAAGGCTTGCTGGCAGGTTTCATGCCGCGATTTTACCGGAATTGGCTTCTATGGCGGTGAGGATGCGGTCGCGTTTGCGGCGGGCGGCATCGAGGTCGGGGGTTTTTAGGGAATAAGCGTGGCGCATGGTCTGTCCTACGGTGGATCGGAGTGTGAAACGGATCCACCAGGTTCCGTTGTTCTTCCAGATGTGGTGGTTAGGGTTGGTGTCCGTGCGGCGGGTGACTAGGCGTAGGGATGGCTCGGTTTGCATGGTTGGCGACGGGGTATCATCAGATGATCCGGTAGTTTTTACCGGATCATCGGTGCCCGACGCCGTTCCCGGCGTAAGTCACCCAACACGTGAAGCGCCCTGCAATATGAGGCAGGGACTTCTACGTGAGTCGTTCCA
>CAMAYN010000236.1 GCA_945862285.1 Akkermansia muciniphila
CCCATTTCCGCGTAGAAAATCGTTTGATCCGTGATGACAAAAAGCGTGTCGTCTTGTGGATGGATTTCGAGGATTTTTGCCTCGCAGGAATCTTGCTCAAAGCCGATAAACTCCGTCATTGCTTCCGTGGAAACATCAAGAGCACGGACGACCGTAGAAACTCGCGCCGCCCGTGAAAGTTCGCGCTGCGCCTCCATCAATTCCTCAAAGCGAGCCTTGTCCGCCGTGATGCCTCGTTCTAGGCAGAGCAACTCCGTGAGATCCAACGGAAATCCGTAAGTGTCATATAATTCAAAAGAAACATCGCCCGCAAGCACCGTTCCTTGTAGGCTGGCAAAAGCATCGTCGAAGCGCTTCAAGCCCCGATCCAGTGTCTGGTTAAAGCTGGTTTCTTCCTGCGTGAGCGTCTGCTCGATGACCGCTTGCCGCGCGACTAATTCAGGAAAAACGCTGCCCATTTCCGCCACCAATGTCGGCACCAGAGCGGCGAAGAAAATTTTCTCGCCCGAAAATCCTAACTGCCGTCCGTAACGCACGGCGCGACGCAATATCCGACGCAGCACGTAATTTCTGCCATTCGTGCCAGGCATAATCCCATCAGCGATGGAAAAACTCAGCGTCCGCAAGTGATCCGCAATCACCCGGAAGGCGATGGCGTTTTTCATTTCCTCCGAAAAAGCCCCACGATCTGCCCCCAGCGCAGGATAAATATCCACATACGTTTTACCGCTTAGCTCCTCCAACTTCTTGAAAATCGGGGTAAAGACATCCGTCGCATAGTTGGCGGGTTTTTTTGTGAAATCGGTGAATCCTTTGGTATTTTGAATGATCGAACACGCCCGCTCGAACCCCATTCCGGTATCAACATGCTTAGCGGGCAGCTCGCGGAATGTGCCGTCAGCTTCCGCATTGTATTGAATAAATACTAAGTTCCAAATCTCGATGCAAAGGTCCGAATCATTGTTGACAAGCTTGCCTTGCGAATCGGCATTCGGCGTGAGATCAACGTGCAATTCCGAGCAAGGCCCGCAGGGTCCCGTCTCGCCCATCATCCAGAAATTATCTTTCACATTGCCGTGCACGATGTGGATTTCTGGATCTACTCCTTTGCTGAGGAAAAGCTCCGCCCAGATGTCCCATGCCTCTTGGTCAAACTCGCCAGGGTCACCGGGCTTCGGCGCGTAAACTGACGCGTAAAGTCGATTCGCGGGCAAGCCCCATCGCTCGATCACCAATTCCCAAGCCCACTGGATGGCTTCTTTTTTAAAATAATCCCCAAACGACCAATTTCCCAACATTTCAAACATCGTGTGGTGATAGGTATCGTAGCCGACATCCTCCAAATCATTATGCTTCCCGCCCGCACGAATGCATTTTTGCGTATCGGCGGCACGTGGCGGCGCGTAAGGGGCTTTTTCCGTGCCGAGAAAGTAGGGCACAAATTGATTCATCCCCGCATTGGTGAACAACAATCCCGGCGATTGGGGCAACAACGACGCCGATGGCACAATCGTATGCAGTTTTTCATGGAAAAAATCGAGGAAGCTTTGGCGGATTTGTGCGGATTTCATAAATGCAGACGCGCAAAACATCACGAATCCATCGCCTTGGGCAAGTGAATTTTCTCGCTGTGCGAATTCATTTGTCTGCGTTTTTGCTGGAAGATGCGTCGGTGAAGTGGTTTGTTGCGGGCGAGATGACGAAGTTTAGGCCATGCATCGATTTGCATGAGGGAAAGGTAAAACAAATTGTCGGCGGAACTCTGCGCGACGATGGGAATGCGCGAGAAAATCACGTGAGCGAGTACGATGCTGCGTGGTTTGCAGAGAGATATCGGGAGGATGGCCTTACGGGGGGGCATGTGATTTGCCTTGGACCCGGAAATGTGGAGGCGGCGAAACGGGCACTTGCCGCTTGGCCGGACGGAATGCAAGTGGGTGGTGGTATTTCTCCAGAAAATGCGGAGGAATGGCTTTCGGCGGGGGCGAGTCATGTGATTGTGACATCGGCATTATTTTCCAAGGATGGACGATTTTTACCTGCCATGCTCGAGGCTTTTGTGGCGCGTGTGGGGCGGGAGCGCTTGGTGCTGGATTTAAGTTGTCGCAGAACGGCGACGGGTTGGCAGGTGGCGATGAATCGCTGGCAAACTTTGACTGATTTGGCGGTTTCGCTGGACACACTGGATGCCTTGGCGGGGAGTTGTGCGGAGTTTTTGATCCATGCCGCAGATGTAGAAGGTCTGTGTGGTGGAATCGATGGGGCACTAGTGGAACTGCTAGGGAAATGGGGGAAATTGCCGATGACCTACGCTGGCGGGGTGGCGACGATGGCTGATGTGGCATTGGTAGAACGCTTAAGTGGCGGCACGGTAGATGTGACGGTGGGCAGTGCCTTGGATTTATTTGGCGGAAATGGGGTGAAATATCAGGAACTTTTAACCTGGAACGCGAGATGTTGATCGATACACATTGCCATTTGGTTTCGCACAAATACAGCCGTGAAGAACGTGGGGCGATCATGGCTCGTGCGGCGGCGGCGGGAGTGGGGCGGATTGTTTCGCTAGCGACATGCTGGGAGAATGTGGAGGAAAATTTGCGCTTGGCAGATGAATTTGAGACGGTGCGGGTGTGTTTAGGGATTCATCCGTGCGATGTGCATCAAGAACCGGATGACGTGGTGGAGCGCTTGCGGGTCTATGGCGATGATCCTCGCGTCTGCGGGGTCGGAGAAACGGGATTGGATTATTATCATCCAGCACCGGAGGGGTGGGCAGAGGAAGATTTCCGCAATCGGCAGCGGTGGATGCTGGAGCAGCATTTTTCTTGGGCGGCGGCGTCAGGTTTAGGCGTGGTGGTGCATACGCGAGATCGGGAGGGCACGACATCGTTCGAGGATGCGTTGGAGATTTATGGTCGGTATGCTCTGCGGGTAAAGGCGATGTTTCACTGCTTCATTGGCTCGCCCGAAAATGCACAGCGGATAATTGATCTCGGGGGCATCATGTCATTTGGTGGCGTGGCGACTTTTAAAAATGCCAAAAATGTCTTGGACGTGGTTGCGAGCCTGCCGCGTGGGACATTTACGCTGGAGACCGATGCGCCGTATTTAGCACCAGTGCCGTTTCGTGGACAAAGAAATGAGCCGGCTTTTGTGAAAAATGTGGCGGACTGCATCGCGGCGGCGCGGGGTGAAAGTGCGGCGGAACTATACGATCATACGGCGCATGCAGCTGCGGGATTTTTCCGCTGGTGATTTTTCCGAACTCAGATACGTTGCTGTTGTGCATGGTGTGTTGGAAAATTTGATCGTCTTTTTGCGTCAAGAGCAGGAAAAAGGGGTCACGCATGTGAGCTTAGATGAGGGAGCACGACATGTTTTGCGAGAATGGAGCACACGCAAGGCACCAAAACCGCAAATACGTGAAATGGGCATTGCAAAACGGCCTGCTATTGACGCGAGTGTTTCTGCGGAATCACTGGAGACCTCACCAGAATTGCCAGTGCGGGAGATGACGCTAACGATTGAGGGGAATTCTAAGGCAGAACGCATTGCTTCCTTGCAACGCCAGGCGCAGAATTGCCCAGCGGCTAAGGCTCTCGGCACCTTGCGGAATATGATGGTTTTTTCTGTGGGAAATCCCGAAGCACGTATCGTTTTTGTTGGCGAGGCACCGGGAAGTGAGGAGGAGCGCAAAAAGGAACCTTTCGTGGGGCCTGCGGGGCAGAAATTGGATGGAATTCTCAAAGCGATGGGGCTCACGCGAGCCGACGTCTATATCACCAACGTATCGAAATTCCGCCCCGCAATGCCGCAGCAAACAACGAACAACCGCCCACCAACAGCTAAGGAAATGGCGGTGGGTATGAATTACGTGCGTCGCGAAATCGAGGTGATTCAGCCGCAATGCATCGTGGCTCTCGGCGGTTCTGCTGCGAATGGGTTACTTGGATTGAATCAAGTACCGGTAGGCGAGTTGCGCGGTAAATGGCATGACTTCATGGGCATACCAGTGAGGGTCACGTTTCACCCATCGTATTTATTACGCACGCAGTCTTCCAATACCGAGAAACGCAAGTTGTGGGAGGATATGTTAGAAGTGATGGGCAAGTTAGCGATGCCGATCTCGGAAAAGCAGCGTGGGTATTTTCTCTAAAAAATCCACGCTACTCTAAGTTCGCCTGATAAAATATTTCCCGAAGAAAAACGAGCTTAGTCGTTGTAGCGACCTTTACGAGGTCCGTTCATCCATTGCCAAGCGGAATCGACAGTTTCACTTATATTAAGCTTCTTCGCCTTCCAGCCAAGTTTTTCAGCGGCTAAAGTTGGATCGGCAACGAGTTGTGGCGGATCTCCAGGACGGCGATCAGCGTAGCGAAGTGGCACCTTCAATCCTGTTACTTCTTCCACAGCGTTGATGATTTCTTGCACGGAAACCCCTTGTCCCGTGCCGAGGTTGACGCGTAAGGATTCCTTGTTGTTCGTCAGGAAATCCAGTGCTAGGGCATGTGCTTCAGCGAGATCTTCTACGTGAATGTAATCGCGAATGCAGGTACCATCCGGCGTAGGGTAATCTGTGCCAAAAAGATCCACGGGACCAGCCTCGCCATTTAATGCCATCATCACACGAGGGATCAAATGCGTCTCGGGGCGATGATCTTCGCCGATATTTCCATCCGATGAACAACCGCTCGCATTGAAATAGCGCAAGCATACGGAATGAAGCCCCCAAGCGTGCTCGCAATCAGCCAATACCCACTCAAGCATCAGTTTGCTACG
>CAMAYN010000237.1 GCA_945862285.1 Akkermansia muciniphila
ATCCGCAAGGTTGAAGCCCTCTATCATGCTACAAATTCGCAAGGCGAAGCCACTGCCGCTCAGACGGCGTTGCAAAAATTACGGTCACAACTGGATGCCGCCCCCGAGCCACTTGTGGAATACCAACTCAGCCTTGCCGATCCGTGGAAAAGGCAATTATTCCTTGCACTAGCGCGTCGTCATGGCTTCAAGCCCTACCGACGTTATCGGCAACGTTTTTCCTCGGTAATGATCAAGGTGTCTAACAAATACATGGAGCAAGTGCTGTGGCCAGAATATGAACAACTATCGAAGTTGTTGCACAATTACCTCGCAGATGCCACTCAAGACATCATCACCCGTGCTGTGCATAAAGACATTTCCGAAGCGGAAGAAACACCAAACTTGGAAATGTAATCAGGGAGTGCGAACGACGGAAGTGTCGTGCTAAATCACCCGCCGATGACTTGCTCGCGGAGTAGGGCACCGGCGAAGTCGCGGTTCATGCGGGCGATGTGATCAACGCTGATTTCTTTCGGGCAGGCGGCTTCGCATTCGTATTGGTTGGTGCAGTTGCCAAAGCCTTCGGCATCCATTTGGCGCACCATGGCAAGAACTCGCTTGTCGCGCTCGGGTTGACCTTGCGGCAAATGTCCCAAGTGAGAAATTTTTGCCGAGGTGAAAAGCATGGCGGAAGAATTTTTACAAGCAGCTACGCAAGCACCGCAGCCAATGCAGGCGGCGGCATCGAAGGCGGCATCGGCATCGGATTTTTTGATGGGTACGCTGTTCGCGTCCACGGCGGAACCGGTGCGAACGTCGATGTAACCACCGGCGGCGATGATGCGGTCGAAGGCGCTGCGATTGACAATCAAGTCGCGAATGATGGGGAAAGCGCGGGCGCGAAATGGCTCGATCCAGATGGTGTCGCCGTCTTGGTACTTGCGCATGTGGACTTGGCAAGTGGTAATGCCGCGTTCTTTGCTATGGGGCACGCCGTTGATCGTGAGCGAGCACATGCCACAAATCCCTTCGCGGCAATCGTGGTCAAAATGAATCGGCTCGCCACCACTGATGACGATGCGTTCGTTCACAATATCAAGCATTTCTAAAAACGATGCCTCGGCAGGGATATCTTTCGCGTCGTAGGTTTCGATTTTTCCCGCGTCATTCGCAGATTTTTGACGCCATACTTTGAGGGTGAAATTGAGTTTAGACATAGGATGATGTGGTTAAATTTTAAATTTTTAAACGTATGAACGAACGGATGGTTTGATCTCTTCAAAGTTGAGGTCTTCTTTGAAGAGTGTGGGTGCTTGGTCGTTGCCGTTGTATTGCCAGGCGGCAACGTGGGCGTAGTTTTCGTCATCGCGCTTGGCCTCGCCTGTGGATGTGTAGCCTCTTTGCACTTCAGGGTCGGACTCGGTGTATTGATGGTCGGTGCGGAAGTGGCCGCCGCAGGATTCATTGCGGGCGAGGGCATCGTAGCACATCAGTTCGCCGAACTCGAGGAAGTCAGCGACGCGGCCGGCTTTTTCGAGCTCCATGTTGGCGGCATCGCCAGAGCCGGGGATGCGGACGTTATTCCAGAATTCCTCGCGGATTTCAGGGATTTTGCGGAGGTTTTCTTGAAGACCTTCGGGACTGCGCGCCATGCCGCAGTTGTCCCACATCAGCAGACCAAGCTCGCGATGGAAGGAATCGACGGTGCGTTTGCCATTCGCTTTGAGCAAGGTGTTAGTGCGATTGGAGGTGGACTCTTGCGCTTCCTTGAAGGCGGGATGGGCAGTAGTAATTGTGCCGGGCTTTTGAGTGGCAAGATAATTGGCAATGGTCGTAGGAATGACGAAGTAGCCATCGGCGAGGCCTTGCATCAGTGCGGAGGCACCGAGTCGGTTGGCACCGTGGTCGGAGAAGTTTGCCTCACCGAGGACGTGGAGGCCTGGGATGTTCGACATGAGGTTATAATCCACCCACAGACCGCCCATGGTGTAGTGAACGGCGGGATAAATCATCATCGGGCGGGAGTAGGGATCTTCACCGGCAATTTTTTCATACATTTGGAACAAGTTGCCATAACGAGAGCGAATGACCGACTCGCCGAGACGTTTGGTGGCGTCGCGGAAGTCGAGGTAAACGCCTAAGCCCGTTGGGGCTACGCCACGACCTTCATCACAGGCTTCTTTAGCGGCGCGGGATGAAATATCGCGCGGGGCGAGGTTGCCGAAGGATGGGTATTTCCGTTCGAGAATGTAGTCGCGATCCTCTTCGCCTACGGCATCCGGATGGATTTCTTTTTTGCGCAGCTTGGCGGCGACTTCGGCACTCTTGGGAACCCAGATGCGTCCGTCGTTGCGTAGAGACTCGGACATCAGCGTGAGCTTCGATTGGTAATCGCCCGAAACAGGGATGCAGGTGGGGTGAATTTGCGTGTAGCAAGGATTAGCAAATAGAGCACCACGGCGAGCGGCGCGCCATGCAGCAGTGACGTTGCATCCCATGGCATTGGTGGAAAGGAAAAATACGTTGCCGTAGCCACCGGTGGCGAGAATGACGGCATCGCCTGCGTGGGAGGAAATTTTTCCTGTTACGAGATCGCGAACGATAATTCCTTTGGCATGTCCATCCACCATGACGAGGTCGAGCATTTCTGTGCGAGTGTGCATTTCCACGCCGCCTTTGTGGACTTCTTTTTCGAGAGCTTGATAACAGCCGATGAGAAGCTGTTGTCCGGTTTGACCCCGAGCGTAGAAGGTGCGGGATACTTGCGCGCCGCCGAAGGAACGATTATCGAGTAGGCCACCGTATTCGCGAGCGAAGGGGACGCCTTGCGCCACGCACTGGTCGATGATGTTGGTGGAGACTTCGGCGAGTCGATGGACGTTGGCCTCGCGGGAACGGAAGTCACCGCCTTTGAGGGTGTCGTAAAACAGGCGACGCACGGAATCGCCATCGTTTTGGTAGTTTTTTGCGGCGTTAATGCCCCCTTGCGCGGCGATGGAGTGGGCGCGGCGAGGGCTATCTTGATAGCAAAAGCATTTCACCTTGTAGCCAAGCTCGGAGAGCGTAGCGGCGGCGGCACCACCAGCGAGGCCAGATCCGACTACGAGGATGGTAAATTTCCTTTTGTTGGCTGGGTTGATGAGCTTGGAGTCCATTTTGTGTTTGGACCATTTGTCAGCCAATGAACCAGCGGGAATGTTGCTATTGAGTGTGGTGGACATAAAGAAAAAGGTAGATGGTTTAACCGCGGAAACCGCAAAGGATGGCGATGGGGATGGAAATGAAGCCTAGCCAGACAAGCAAAGCGTAGCCTTTGCTAATGGCATCGATGAGAGGTGCGGATTTTTTCGAGCGCAAGCCGAGGGTTTGGAACATGGACTGCACACCGTGGGACGCATGCGAGCAAAGCAAGGTCATGGCAATGATGTAAAAGATGACAACTGGGAGACTTTGAAAGCCTTTAATGACCATCGCATGTGGACTAGTGAGAGCTAATCCTGCGAGTTCTGCGTCGGTGCGAACGGTGAAATGGAGAATGTGGAAAATGATGAAAGCGAGGATGGTCAAGCCGCTCCAAATCATGATGAGGGAGGATTTTTTCGCTTGGATGGTGGCGTTGTGCTGGTAGTTCGGGGAAACTTGTCGATTTTTGCGGGTTAGCGAAATCGTTGCGACGATGTGAATGGTGACGATGGTTAGAAGACCGATGCGTGCGATCCAGATGCCTGCGCCGTGGAGGCTTTCATGGAGCATTTTTGCATATTCATCGAAGTCCTTAGCCCCGCGAAAAATCAGCATATTTCCTGCGAGATGTCCCAAGAGGAAGAGAACTAAACCAAGGCCGGTAATGGCGACGAGCCATTTTTTACCAATGGAGGTGCTCCAAAGGGCACAAAGAGGACGAAGTAGGGCATTCATGTGAATCGTATAAAGGCAACAAGCCGAGGTGAACTAAGCATGGCTGAAACGGACTTGCAAGTGATGAAAAACGATTTTTCTGGTTTTTTTTGCCAGTAGTTTTTCTGTTTTTTAAATCGATTGCCTTCGGTTCAGCCAATGGTGCGCGCTGCAGGGTTCGAACCTGCGACCCCATCCGTGTGAAGGATGTGCTCTACCGCTGAGCTAAGCACGCTTACGATTATATGGCAGTATCATGCGCACAATCTGGGTTTCTGCGAAAACATAACACGCCGCATTTCAATCCATGTTGGCTTACGATGTCAAAGTACTTTTTTGCTTGGTTGGTGAATGTTCTGCAAGAATCTCACTTGATAGGAAAGTTTGGCAAATTGTAATCACGTTCCTATTTTTTTCATTGACGGATGGGCAGAGATCTCGATCTTTATCAGATCCAACACAAACTATGCTAAAAGAATTTAAAGAATTTATCATCAAGGGGAATATGTTTGATCTTGCCGTAGGTGTGATCATCGGCGCGGCATTTGGGAAAGTGGTTTCGGCTTTTACGGAGCTTTTGCTTGGTGCTGTTACTTATTTCGTAGGTTCTGCAACCGTTGGCTCTTTGCCCATTGGTCCGAAAAACGACAAAGGAGCACAGATCGACGTAGGGCCACTCATCAGCGGCATGGTCAACCTACTTATCGTTGGTTTCGCTCTCTTTTTATTCGTAAAAGCAGTCAATAAACTCCGCAGAAAAGAAGAAGCGGCACCAACTGCTCCAGTCGCACCTCCAGTGCAAGAGGTTCTACTCACCGAAATTCGGGATTTATTGAAGAAGTAATCATTTTTCAAGAATCAAAAATTCACCGATTTT
>CAMAYN010000238.1 GCA_945862285.1 Akkermansia muciniphila
GCGAAACCAGCGAAACTCGAAAAACCAATCAAGCCTGTGAAGGTGGTTGAGGTTGAACCCGTGCAAGAAATCGCTCCACCTCCAACTCCAGCCCGTGCTCCTAAAACGTCTTCATCGAAATCCGCAAACGCACTGCCGCCCGCCACGAAGACTACCAGCCCGAAAAAGCCCTTTGTCCCGCCAGCAAAGTCATCGTCAACCGTTTCCATCAAAGACGCTCCCACCATTATCGTCGAACCCATTACTGACCCCGAGTTCCTAGCATTCGTCGAAAAACAAAAACAACGTCTCCTCGACCTTCGTGATGAAATCGTCGATGCCATGACAGGCTCCGCTCGTGAAGCCATTCGCAGTTCTCCAGAAGGCAGCGAAGCTTCCGGCAGCGGTATGCACCAAGGCGATGCCGGTTCCGATGCCTACGACCGGGACTTCGCGCTTTCCATGCTCGCCAAAGAACAAGACGCGCTTTATGAAATCGAAGAAGCCCTCCATCGCATCAAAAAACGCATCTACGGCATTTGTGAAATGTCCGGCAAGCGCATTCCCACACCTCGCCTCGAAGCCATTCCCTTTGCTCGCCTCACCGTCGATTGCCAAGCCCAGTGGGAAAAAGAATTCGGCACGAAAAAATTCCGTCCCAGCGGAAGCGTAGGCTTCTCCGGAGGAGGCATATTTGAAGATGACGAAGACTCGGATTCCCTCCCTGTCGATGACGATGAGGATTAATTGACCTTTTCCTTGCCTCATAAAAAATGATTTAAAAAATCTGAATTCATGATTTTTTTAAAAAAATCTACCTCAGAACAGAAATTTACTTGACGGGTGAGAAAAAATTCGTAAGCTCCGCCCCCCGCACATCAAAAACAAAGCACCATGCCACGCGACATCATCATTCTCGAATGCACCGAAGCCAAAGCTGAGGGCAAACCAACTTCCCGCTACGTAACAACGCGCAACAAGAAAAGTCTGCGCACTCCTGGACGTTTGGAGAAAGTTAAATTCAATCCTTTCCTGAAACGCCGCACTCTTCATCGCGAGCTTCGCTAATTTCATTCACCCATCATTTTTTCACGCATTATGCAAGAAACAGAACCAAAAACAGTTGAGCGCCGCATTGCTTTCCGCAAAGCGAATCGCCGCATGACCCGCCGCCGCCAAGACGTCCCCGTCGATAAGATCAATCACACCAATCCTGACTTGCTCAGCAAATTCACTTCCACCACTGGAAAAATCTTGCCACGCCGCGTCACTGGTGTGCCAGCTAAGGTACATCGTCTCATCACTCGTGAGATCAAACGTGCTCGCACGCTCAATCTCGTTCCGTAACGCAGATCCGCTCATTTTTTTACAGCGTGCCTTTTGTCGCAAAGGCACGCTTTTTCGTTTTTATTTTTTCTTCGAATCGACTCAGATTTTTTTCTCATCTCATATCCATGCGCTCACTCACTGATACCCAGAATGAAAAAGATGATCGGAATATCCCCATCGACCGCGTCGGCGTAAAAAACCTGCGCTTTCCTGTTCAAGTGCGCGAAAAGTCCGGTGGTTGCCAGCACACCATCGCTACCGTCTCCCTTGCCGTTGATTTGCCTCAAGAATTCAAAGGCACACACATGAGCCGATTCGTAGAAGTTTTAAACTCCCACGGCACCAGCCTCGATGTCCGTTCCATCCATGCCGTGCCTCATGAGCTACTTACTCGCTTGCACGCCAGTCGCGCCCACGTCACCTACCAATTCCCCTATTTCATCAAAAAACAAGCCCCCATTAGCAAGGGCGACGGCATGATGGATTACGAAGTGCGCTTTGAAATCGATGCAACCAAAGATCACGGCACCGATTTTATTCTTACCGTCATGGTTCCTGTTGCTACTCTATGCCCCTGCTCCAAGGCCATCAGCGACCGCGGCGCTCACAATCAACGCGGTCTAGTCACCTATTCCGTGCGATTTTCCAAGGCCATTTGGATCGAGGATCTCATCGCCCTCGTCGAGCGCTCCGCATCCTGCGAGTTATACAGCTTGCTCAAGCGAACTGATGAAAAATTTGTTACCGAAAAAGCCTACGACAATCCCGTCTTCGTCGAAGACCTCGTCCGCAACGTCGCCGCACAGACCTACGCCCAAGAACTCATTACATGGTTTCGTGTAGAAGCAGAAAATTTCGAGTCCATCCATAATCATAATGCCTATGCGATGATCGAGTCAAAATCAGAGATCATACATCCTGTCTGACTCGGCAAACGAGCCGCTTACCTGTGGCAAATTCTTTAGCCTGCGTAAAGAATTGTTAAGCAAAGGTAAAGTGCCTCGATTCGTGAAAATGTTCTTCTTACAGTGATGCCGAAGTTCCAACCAGCTTCACGAAATACCATGAAAACGAACATTTTTCTCTTCGTCATTAGCTTCACCTTTTCAACATCATTTAGCCATGCCCAAGAAGGTGTCATCGATCTAACAAATCTCCATAACTACGCCAACCAAAGCCGTCCCGCCTACATCACCAATCGCGATAACACGCCCGCGAACAATGCTATCACCAATGCTGGTGCCACCCTTGGTCGAGTCATGTTTTATGACAAACGCATGAGTCGGAACAACTCCGTAAGTTGCGCCTCGTGCCATCAACAGGCTCGCGGGTTTGCCGATTCATCCATCGCCAGCACAGGTGTTGCAGGAACCACCGGGCGGCATTCGATGCGTCTCATTAACAGTCGCTTTTCCAATGAAGCAAAATTTTTCTGGGACGAGCGCGCCGCATCGCTTGAAGCTCAAACAACACAACCCATCCGCGACCACGTGGAAATGGGATTTAGTGGCGCAAGCGGCGACCCTGCATTCACGGACTTGGTCAACAAACTCAATGCCATTTCTGAATACCGCGTTCTCTTCGCCATGACCTACGGCACTCCCGTGATCAATGAAACCAACATCCAAAAAGCTTTAGCGCAATTTGTCCGCAGCATTCAGTCCTTTGACTCGAAATATGACGCCGGACGTGCCGTTGCGAACGATAATCAGCCTTTCCCCAATTTCACTACCTCAGAAAATAATGGCAAAGCACTATTTCTCAATCCACCAGGAGCAGGCGGTGCAGGCTGTGCCGGTTGCCATTCCCCTCCGCATTTTGACATAGATCCCAATAGTTTAAACAACGGTGTCATTGCCTCGCTGGCAGGAGGAATCGATCTCACCAACGTCCGTTCGCCCAGCCTGCGCGACCTTGTCGGCCCTGGCGGCACGAGCAACGGCCCGTTCATGCATAACGGTGCCTTCGCCACGCTCAATCAAGTCATCGCGCACTACAACGCCGTCCCTAACAATCCCGCGAATACCAATCTCGACAACCGCCTCCGCCGTCCCGGAAATCAAACGCAGAATCTCAATCTCTCCCAGCAACAGCAAAATGATCTTGCGGCTTTCATGCGCACGCTCACTGGCACGGCCGTTTACTCCGATGTCAAATGGTCAAACCCCTTCAACGCTAACAACGAACTCAGTATGATCATTTTACCAAGCTCTGTACAATCGACTCTGAACACACAAACGGCGACATGCCACATGACCTGCAAAGTTGCCCCCGGCCTGACCTACACCGTCGAGAAATCGACAGATCTTAAAGAATGGACAAGCATCGACACCGCCACGCCCGATGCGCAAGGCAACCTCACATTCTCTACCAACATCGTGCCACCCCAAGCCTTTTACCGCTTCACTTATACTCCTTAAGCGGGGCAACCGGCTTCGTAAAATCGTCCGTGTTTAATTCTTTTGCAAAAAATAGTTGACTAATCGTCTAGTATTGTCCAGGTTTGCGCATGGGCAGGACTTCCGATGCAAAAGAACGTTTACTTACGGCCATCAGTGACTTGATTTGGCTTGGCTCCTATGGCCGCACCAGCGTGGATCAGATTTGCGAACGCGCTGAGGTGAAAAAGGGAAGCTTTTATCATTTTTTTGCCTCGAAGACTGATCTTGCGATTGCGGCCATCGACCAAGCTTCGCAGGGAATTTTTGCGGAATTTGACCACATCTATGCACCTACGGTTGATCCGCTTGAGCGCCTGAGAAATGAAGCCAAGTGGGGCTACGAACATCAGAAAAACGTCGCAAAACAATACGGCAGAGTCCTTGGTTGCCCGCTTTTTGCACTGGGTGCCGAAGTCGGCACCAGCGAGGAGGCGCTCACCAATAAAGTGAAGGAGATTCTCAATCGGCATTTGCAATACTACGAATCCGCTCTGCGCGATGCCCAACGCCTCCATCTCATTGATGATCGCCCCGTGGAGCCGATGGCTCGCCGCTTGATGGCCTACGCCGAAGGGATGCTGACGCAGGCGAGAATTTACAATGACCTTTCCTATATCGCGGAAATCGAAGATGGATTTATGGACATGCTTCGCCCGATTCAACCCATTCACACAAATCAAAACGCCGATTTACTAACCAAATAGTCAACTATGAAAATTCGTATTATTGCCCTCTTGCTTCCCTTTTTCGCGCTCATCGGAGCATGTCAGAAAAAAGCTCCCACCGCTCCGCCACCTATGCCGCCCGCTGCCGTGACGGCGATTACCATCCAGACCACGCCTTACGCCGATTGGGAGGAACTATCAGCCCGCGTGATTGCCACGGATCGTGTCGATCTCACCCCGCGTGTCTCGGGAGAGATCGAAAAAATCTTTTTTCAAGCCGGACAACTCGTGAAAAAAGACGACGTGCTCTATGAAATTGATGCCGCCACCTACCGCGCCAC
>CAMAYN010000239.1 GCA_945862285.1 Akkermansia muciniphila
CGAGAAAAACACTTGCTGGTGATCGGCCAACTGGCAAAGGCTATCCACAATCCTGCGGAGCTCATCAGCCGTGAAATGAGGAAGGAGGCTAGGCCGCAGAACGACAGACTCATATTCAAGAACGAGGGCGACAGACACGGCAATACGGATATCCCCGGCACGGATCGCCCGGAGGATCTGAAAGCTGGCTCCCCGATTGGATCGGAGTCCCGCCACAAGGACTGACGTGTCGAGAATTGCATACACTTGCGGTATTATCCACGATACCGTCTATGTCGCAAGGAATTTCTTTGGACAACGTCAAAGAGCACGCAGCCCCTATCAGCGGGAGCGAGCGTCGATCACGGGGTTGGTGTTGAAACTACAGAAGGGCATGAAAACAGGACGGCTGATAGGGGTTACTGTGTCTCGACTTGTTCGATTCTTATTTGTAATATTCTGGTAGAACATAGTATAGCGTGTGTTCTTCATCTAATTGGATGTTTTCAGGCTTTTGTCCCATAACCTCCTCTGCCATTCGCAGCATTTCAACATGGCATAAAACGGATTGACTTTGTACTAAATTAAAAAAATCTCTGACCTTATTATCCAGTTCTGGATATAGCATGGTATTGAATATTACCTTCCAAAACCAAAAGCAAAATATTGTAGGATCTTCACGCGATTCTTTCTGAAGCTGAATGAACGCCCACGTATAAGTGGCGATTTTCATTTTTGATTCTTCATCTAAATCATCATTTGTAATATGACACATTTTGTCGAAGAATTCAGCATAATCCTCAGTCAGTAGTAATCTCCAAGATTGTGGACCTATTTTTACGCATTGATGCAGTATCAATATTTCTTCTGTATCACTACTTAAAAACCTACTTATGAGGTTATCTAGTTCAGATTCCGTTTGTTTGCGCGCAATATTCCTGAAAAACTTTTGAAACATTGTGTCTAGTTGGTAAATTTAATTATCGAACGATCAAGTGGATGCACGCGGGAAATGAATGCTCGAATTCAAAGAAGGACGTTATCCCGCGTTGCCTCGCACGCCTTGTTCTCCATCTTCATTTTCTTCGGGTGGGGCTTTCTTCGCCTCGTCGATCATCTGAATATCTTGGATGACCTTCTGAAAGTGCGAAACATCTTGGGCATAAGAAAGGCCTGGGAGCACATCACCAGTCGCACGATTGGCTCTGTAAGCTGTAATGATACCAACTATCCTAACACCGTCTGCATCAGTCGAATAAAACACGGGGCCACCACTGACTCCGTTAATGGCCACGCCGTCAATCAGGTAAGCACTCTGATCCTCCCTCCTAGCGCTGACGCTGCCGGAGAAAAAACAGGGAGTGAACGCCTCGATAGCGGGAAATCCGAGCCAACCAATCTCAACACCAATCGGCAGAGTCTCAGCAGTCGGGAGGAGCGGAATAAGGCTATCAGGAAAATCAAGTTCACCAGCAGAGAACAAAATCACCGCCGAGTCTGTGGCCCAGTCGATCCGTATCGCCCGCTCAGTGTCCTTGAAAAGCGCATCCTGTCCGGTGTGAAAACTACGAAGCCGAATCGGTTGCTGCCATTCCTCCGCATGCCCAACGACGTGAGCTGCCGTGGCAACACCGAGGATGCTCTTGTCGTGATTGGCAAGACACAGGAAGCCTGTGCCATGCCCATTGGGGGTCTCCACCTTAACGAGGTAAGGCGCGAGCTTTTCTACGATGTTTTGCCAGTGCATATTATTTCTTTGGAGAACGTAGAGCGCATGCACCACTACCAGCGGCGGCGCACGTCGATCACGGGGTTAATGTTGTAATTACGGAAAATCATTGAAACAGGGCGGCTGGTAGTGGTTGTCATGACGCGGCTTGTTCTGTCCTCTTTATTTTGATGCTATTTCTTGCGCATGTCAACCATCTTAAACACAGCCTCTTCCGGATTCTTCAGCGCTGAAATGATATTCTCCGCAACCTTATTGAGCAGCTTCTGCCCCCAAAAAGGATCGTTCTTGTCGTAGTAGATGACCCGAATGTGTTTCAAATCGAAAGGCACATCGTCTTCATTGGAGGAAACTAGCACAACGGGCTTTTGCAAAGCGTGGGCAATTCCGAGTTCATAGAAGACATTGGGATTTTTTGTCGTCAGCTCTGCGACAAGAACTTTAGCCGCATTGATTCCTGCCCATACCTGATCCATTATTTTGCCAGCACCGAAGATCTCATTATCTGCGCGAACTGAATGCTAGGAATTTGCTTTTTTCATCTAGGGCGGAGAATACACTGCGGAGCCGGTCTGGGAAGGGGAAAAGGGGGTTGCGGGGGAAAAGGGGAGATTTTTTGGTAAAAGCTGAAATGCTGAAATGCTGAAAATCAAAAAAAGCTGAAATTCGAGATACGAAGACGCTCATTTCCGTTCATTTGGTCACGGATTGCAGACTTAAGGGCACAGCTCCCCCGCCCTGCTGCGGCTTTCGTTTTGCTGCGGGGTCTAGTTCTGAGCGTCCTGTCCTACTCTTATAAGTTCTAATCGAGAACCAAGATTCTGCCGTCTTCCAAATGGATTTCCTTAGGCTTCCATGTTAGACTTTGATCGAAGCCATCGGGGTCGGGATTCGATGGATTCTTTGAACGGTTGAACCAATCGAGGTCGGGTTCTTCGTCGGGGATCCATTCCTTGATGGCTCGCCAAGGCGGCACGATGCGCTGGAGATTCTCGATGTCAAAGGGTGGCGGCGGTGGTCGAGGTAAATGCACCACACCTTCCCAGAGTCCATGCAGGCGGAGAAAGAATTCGATTTCCTCGCGGCGCAGCACAGGCCGCTTGATTTTCATCGTGCCGTGGCAGCAGGGACATTCGAGAGGATCGCCGCCCCAGACTTGCAGAATGAGATCACGCCACAAAGGGCGCATGAGTCGAGCGCTGCGCTTGGGTGGCGGTTCGACGAGTAGGAACACCGATTGATGATCCGACTTCGCCGAGGCTACGACGGACAGGTTGCTGATTTCCAATGTTGAATTTTCCGGAGCAATTGCAGAGTTTCCGGTTGCCCCGGCGATCAAGGACGGTGATTTGTCCGTTTTCCGACCCCGAACCTTGTTGGAATAAACGCCATAGTAGCGCACCGTTTGCTGTCCCTTGGGCGGCAAATGGAGGAGGGCGGCGGCGATGAAATCGGGAGCCTTGAAAATTTCGAAATTGCGTTTGGTGTTGTGATGGCGCTTGGAGCGGTAGATGACGGTTTTGCTGGTGGCGTTCCAGGTGATTTTCTGCAGCGAGAATGGATGGCGCAGAAGATACTCGGCGAGGCGTTTGCGGCCGCCATGGTTGTTAGCATCGATAAGGTCGTCACGGCCGTCGTGAACGTGAAATCCGGAATGCTTCCAACCGAGCAGATCGCTCAGTTTGTTAGGGCTGATGAGTTTCTTTTCCCCGAGGATGGCGAGGAAGCGATGGCGAAACAACTCGGTCATAGGGCCGATGGCTCCTTGCGGCAGGCAGTGAAAGCGTCCGTCGGGAGTAAACAAGCCGTCAGCGACGAGCACGTGGAGATGGGGATGGAAGACGAGGTAATCGCCAAAAGTGTGGACGGCGGCGATGGCCCCGAGTTTGCCCTCGGCAAGTCCGAGCTGCAGACGAAATGATTGGGTCAGGGTATCGATCGCACTCTGGAACAGAAGAGAAATCAACTGACGACGTTTGCGAAAGATGCCGCGCAGCACTTTGGGAATGGTGAAAACCACCTGTCGATGCGGGACTTGATGGCATACAGATCCGGTGATCCATTCGCTGGTGGATCGCACGCGTCGTTGGTGGCACGCGGGACAGAAGTGGCGGGTTTTACAGGTGAAGGCGAGCAGCCGCTCATGGCCGCAATCGGAGCATTCGAGGCGGGTGAATCCGGAGGCGAGGTCGCCGCAGCGGAGAAAGGATTCGACGGTTGCGATGGTGGCCGAGTGGATCGGACCCAGTGTCGGACGGTGCTTCTTCTCGTAATCGGCAAGGAAAGAAGTCCAGCCGTGATTGACGAGTTGCCAAAGGGGCGAGGCGCGGGGACGTCGAGGCTGGTAAATGGATGGCATAAAGATTGTTCATATGAACAATCTTTATGCGGTGCAAGAATGGGGGTGATGGATCGGTTTTCTTGAGAATCAGGGTGGATGAATAAACGGGCCGCCGTAAGCAGTCGGGTGTTGACGTTGTTCCAGCCATTCGGAACGCCGCAAGCGGCGGGGACCAATCCGCGGATATTGATCGCCGCTGCGAGAAATTGAAGGCATCCATGTCGATGACGAAGGTGACATCGTCGGGGAGGGTGTTTTTTTGGAGGATGGACTGGGTTTAGGATGCGGGGAAACAGCGCTTTAGATTTACGCAAGGATTTGGCGGATGCGTTCCGGAGTCATTTCGGGAGCGTTGGGAGGGGCGACGAGGAGCAATTCTTCTGTGGCCGGGGGATTGGTTTCTTCGGTTCCTGCGCTGAGGCCGCGTTAGAGCAAATCGGCTGCGACATCCTTGAGTTTCCGACCTTCGTGATCGGCGAGAAGTTTGATTTCGCGGGCGAGATCTGGCGGGAGCTCGATGGTGGTTTTCATCTGAGGAATTTAGCTGGTTTGCTGTCAACTGAGGATAAAGGGACAGGAGTGTCCCTTCTCCTTATGAGAAATTGTAGGCGTCCATATCGAACACTACAGTCACATCCTCGGGCAGGGTGGTTTTTTTCAGCACGGTC
>CAMAYN010000240.1 GCA_945862285.1 Akkermansia muciniphila
GCTCGAAGACATTACCGAAACAGCAGAAACCCGCGCCCTCATCAAAGAAGCTCGCGAGTTGATCAAAAGCCTCAACACCTCCGTGAAAAACCTCTTCCGCCGCAATCCCCTGATCCTCAAGGAGTGGAGGACCGCCTCCCGCATCCACCGCACTAGCGCAAGAAAAAAGGAGGAAAATGAACCCCCATCAGCGCCACCCACACCCTAAATCGATCAGCCCCATGAATGGGGATAATCATTTAACTTTGTAATTTTGAGCAAAATATACAAAATTCATTGACTGACCTCGATCACACACTCTCCCCCCGATTTGGAAAATTTCCACAGTAAATACTTTGACATCAAGATCATTTTTGATTTTTCTCAAGTCGCCTTCAGTAATTTTCTCTCAACCTTAACTAACGAAAAACATCACGCAGTAATCAAATCTATATATAAGCTTTTGCGAGTAACAAAGGCAATTAAGGGTCACTACCGAAACCGCTAAAATTCAAAACGACCCATCCAGCTTCTACATGCCACCGCATCCCATCGGCGCGGCTTGGCACGTAAGTCTGTAGGGTGCTTAGCGGTACCTGGTAGTGAGCGTGATTCAAGTCGCGCCCTTTTTTTATTCATCAAACAATCTTCCCATACCATGAAAAATTACCGCACCTCCTTCTTCGCGACCTTCGCGATGAGCCTCACTTTCCTCTCTTTCGCTGACGACACCGCCACCCTCATTCCCGAGCAAGCTACATCGAGTTCGCCCACTCCCGCCGCACCGACTCTCGAAATCACCCCCGATGAAATCATTTCTTCCCGCACCGTAGTTCGCCCAGATCAAACCATCACCATTCAAGAAGTCGTCCCCCAAGACATCCCACTTCCACCTGCCGCTCCAACCCCCGCTCCTGTCACACCCGAGCAACAAGCCGCTCGCGCGGCGAGGATTGCTAATCGAACCGAACATCGTATGACGATGCTCTCCTGCACCGTCCATTCCGACGAGGCCAACGGCACCACTCGAACCCACATCCGCTGGACAAGCCAAGGGAAAACGCCCACTGAATTTTACGAAGCATGGTCGAACGTGAATTTCCATCACCTCACACACCTCCACGCCTTTAATAAAGCCAACATCACCCACAACGTCATGTTCGGCATAGGCGATCAATCGAGCACCCAAGCCGCCACCCGAGCCGCACAAGCAGGAAAAACCTATTCCCCACCCACGATTCCCGAACTCCCAGCCGATTCCACAACGCAACCCACCTACGCCATTACCCAAGGCAACCCCGCCGAAGCCGACCTCGCCGCGCTCGATGGTTTGCACGAACTCTACCCACAGCACCACGCCGCATTCATCGCGAAATCTGCCACCCTCAAAGCAGAAAACGCCCGCCGTGCCGCCGAACTAGCCGCGAATCCACCCGACCCAACTCCTAACCTCATCATCCGCTATTGGACTCCCGAAAAAACGATAGCAGAAAAACTCCAAGAGCAACAAGAAGCTCAAACTAAGCAAGGAGGTGACCAATGAAATCCATTTTCCGTTTTTTAGCCTTTCAGATTTTCAGTATTTTCCCACTCCTTGCCATCCTTGACACGAACGCTAACGGCCTAAGCGATGTATGGGAAAAGCAATACAACACAAGCCAACTTTTTTCAGAAACTAACACAACCCACGCCGCAACCGCCGATCCCGATCAAGACGGCTGGACCAACGCCCAAGAAGCCCTAGCGGGAACGGATCCTTTTTCAGCCAACGGCCCGAACGGCAAAACCGCCCTCGCGATCCAGTCCACCGCCACCGCTGCCACTTACGAACTAACTTGGCCTGTCGTGCCAGGAAAAAACTACCGCATCCAAGCCAGCACCAACCTTAATTTCTGGGTCAACATTGGCCCGATCATTAATGCGGCAGCTACCGACACCACCCACACCATCGCCATTCAAGCCACCGACCCAGAAAACACCAACACCACCGCGCCACCACCCAAGTTGTTTTACCGCGTAAAAATCGTAGATCGTGACGAAGACAGCGACATCCTAACCACCGCCGAAGAATTTGCCCTCGGACTTAACGCCGCAAGTATCAATACTCTTTCAGGCATCAACGACCTCTGGCTTGCCACCCATTTCCTTGATGACCTACTCAGCATCGGATTAGCCGCCGTTGCTGCGAAGATCGATACGGACGGCGACGGCATACCTGATAGAATCGACAGCGATCCCAATGTCCCGGCAACGTCACAAACCGATTCAGATGGCGATGGGGTTCCCGATGTTGAAGATGCCGTTCCTAACGATGCCGAAATCAACTGGCTAAAAACCCCTGAAGCCAAATACGTTTGGATCGAGCAAGTGGCGCATACGCCTAACATAGGTGAACCGATAGCAATTAATAAAGAAGCACAAATTTTATTCACAAATCCCAATCCATGGGGTGATCAAAATTCTGCACAAAATCAATTTCTCTGGAGCAGTAAATCAAAACAATGGCTCACGCTCCCACAAGTTGGAACATTACCGCTAAGCAGTCCACAATGGTTCATAGTAGAAACAGAATACATGAATCTCGAATTTGATTTGAAAGCCGCTCAATATCACGGAATCGATGACGAAGGTTCAGTGTTCGGCACATCGAATGGGAATGCACTTAGTGCTGGTATGCTCTGGAAGAAGTCTGCACCTGATTCTGAAAATTACTCAGCTCCTTCTTATTTCTTTCCTACATTCCCATTTAACTCTTTAGGCCTACATAATGGTTCTCCAGTTTATCGATATGGCATTGGTGTTGGTAAAGGGCGTATGGCGCACGATGGCACAATCAGTGCTGTCACTAGCGAAGGCTATTTTGAAGAAGCACAAATGGCATGGAGCTTAAAGGAAAGTAATGCGATACCTGCAAATCACAGCATGACTAAAGAGAAAATCGCATCTGGCAATGCAGGAGCGGTTCTTAACAAAAATTGCGCATTGTTCGTTGAAAACCCAGATTCTGAAGATGAACGTAAAATTTGGTTGAAAGAACAAAATGGCCGTAGTGAAATTTCTTTTATGAAAGGAGACATCGCAGAGATGAGCGAACTCCCCAAAGATAAAGTGGACAATTCACCGCGCCTGTGGATCACCACAGGGAAAAATAGTTATATCGAAAAACGTAACGGCGGCAGCGAGGCCGCTCGCTGGCACAAGCCACCAAGCATGGACGGCGAGGAACTCATTCGTGTCAGTAAACAAGGGGTAGCCATAACATCAGGTAAACCCTCTACAAATAAGCCGCCTATGCTCTGGCGGAATGGTTCATATTATGATATTAACGACTCGAATATCACTGCTAAACCTATCGAATTAACAATTACTAGCCTTATAGACATAGCAAGTAATGGCATTATTCTTGCAAAGGCAAAAGCAGGTTCCATTGTTAAAACTGGAATTCTTGTTCCAGTGTCGATTGGTGTGGATTTAAATCGTGATGGACAAGTTCAATTTAATGGTAGTGATAAATCAACCGTATCTAAGCCATTTCGTTTTTGGATTAATAACGATCAAGACGATGTCGAAATTGATGAACCTGCTCTTGTTGATCCCGCTAAAAGGGACTATTTAGATGCCAGCATTAAAACGCTAAGGGATCTGGAAGATTTCACTCGCTTGCATTTGCGAACAGCGCTACCTCTTGAGCTATTAAAAAACGAGAAAATTGAAGTAGGTTTTAAGTTTATGAATGCTGCGGCTACCGGACCACATATTCGCATCTGGGCGAATGAGTCCTCTACTGGCTCATTGGATTACTTGACAAATGGAGAAGCAGGGCAGCGGCAAATTGCAAAATGGCCTTTACTCTATACCGATACAGATGACGGCACCCAATTCATTCCGAAATCGTATTGGCAGCAACAAACAAGCGCAGACGGATATTTCATTTTTGAAGGCACGAAAGCAGGAACGGGGGAACTCACTGTTGTGATTAAAGTGGATGATGTGGTGGGTGAAAATATTGGCCCTAAAATCAACTTAAAATTGCTCGACGTGCGTGAAATGTATCAACGAGCGAAAATCGTAAGTGAAGCGGAACAAATACCTCATCCTTGGGGTGATCCTAACCCTCCAGCACAAACTTGGGTAAAAGACGATTGGGATTGGCCATATTCAGATGATTCAGAAGCCACAAATAAAAATACAGTATTCGTTCATGGTTGGAAAATGACTTACTTAGAATATATAAATTGGGCTGATACTACTTACAAGCGTCTCTGGCATCAAGGCTTCCGTGGTAAGTTTCATTCATTTCGTTGGCCAACGTTCAGCGGAGAGCATGGTCCAGGAGACCTATTTACTTACAATTCTAGCGAGTATCGCGCTTGGCTTTCTGGTTCAGCGCTCGCTTCATTCGTAAATCAACTGCCAAACCCTACCAGTCGCACCTTTTTTGCCCACAGCATGGGAAATGTAGTAGCTGCGTCGGCGCTTAACAATGGAATGTTAGTTAATAGATATTCGTTGTGCAATGCTGCGATGGCGGCGATGGCTTATGATGCATCTCCAACTTTGAAAAATGATCTTGATGGAAACCCGCTTAGTTTGATTTT
>CAMAYN010000241.1 GCA_945862285.1 Akkermansia muciniphila
GCATTGGTGCTCGGGACCACAGACTTTTTGCACGAGTTTTTGGGCTCCTGCATCGCTAATGCCCTTGGCGAAGCGATACATCCCCGTTTGACGAGCGAGTTTGTCGCGGAGGTTTTCGACTTGCAGCGTGCCGTTTTTTTGCGCGGCCCAAAGGCTGAAACCTGCGGGGTAGAATCCTTCGAGGGCTAGTAGTAGATCATCGAGTGAGGAGAGAAGCATGACCCAGCCCGTGCGGAGATTGGTTTGCCCTTTCGTGAAACGATATTCACCATCGTCGGAGAGTGTGGAGATTTGTCGAGCCGCTGCGGAATCAGTAAAAGACTCGAGATTTTCCGAAAAGGAATCGTCCTGATGCAGGAGAACAAAATGAACGGAGGCATCGAGATTCGGTGGCAAGGAGGTGCCGTGGAGAATTTCGATTTGGCCGATGCGATGGAAGCCTTGTTGGAGAAGGGATTGGAGATGGTCGCGGAGTTTCATGCGGGTGAAAGATGGAGATTTTGGAAATCGCGAATTTGATCAAGAATGACATCGGCAATGAGCCGTTCGGTGCCAATCGCGGAAGTGTAGTAAAGATTTTTCCCATGCAGGTGATGGGGATTATGGCGAAATACCTCACGCTGGCTGGCGGCGGCGCCGGGCTCTGATTCCATGCCGAGGAGAACGGGAATGTCTTGGAAGGAGTGCAGGCCATCAGCGATGAAAAATGGCACCACAATCACGTTAGGCGTTTGCGCCATGGTGTGCCAATCGGCGATGAAGGGCTGCTCCTCCATGTAGGCATCCAGAACGGCGGCGTAGGGAACTTCTTTTTGCTCACGGAGCAAGGCGCATTGGTCTTTAATGGCCTTGGTGGAATTCGCATTCAAGCTTGTGCCGTGTCCGACGATGATCAAAGTGGTCTCTGCGGGAGAAATATCCGGCGCGCATTCCTTCGCTCGGCCAAGCAGCAAGCTTGTCATCGATGGATGAACGCCGACTGGCGCGGTGTAGTGGATTTTTTTCCCGCGAACGATGGTCGTTGCTCCATTGAGTTCCAACTCGCGAGGGATCACATCTTGGGTGAAATATCCTTCGCTAATAAAATCGGGGACAAGGTAAATTTCCTCACAATCCGTTAGATACCATGCCTCGCGGAACGATGGCTCTTCTTTCCAAAAAATGCAGTGAACTTCCGCAAAAACATTCCGCTTGCGCAGTTCATCGGCGTGATCAAAATACGGAATCGATGAATCGGGATTTTCCGTAGAGCCGTGACCGGCAATAAATAAGGCAGCGTGAGAAAGATTCATGGGCGAATGGAGTGCTGACAATTTGTGCAGGATCAGGGATTTGTAAAATGATATTTGCCAGATGGTTGATTTTCTTCACGATGGGGTCAGGATGAAATTCTTTGATGAATTGCTGCTTTTGATGGACGGGAAACGCTCTGGACCGGAAAACATGGCGATGGACGAGCATCTCGCGCAGACAACAAAGCTGCCGTTGCTACGAGTGTATGGTTGGCAAGGTTCGTGGATGAGTTTGGGGTATTTTGGGAAATGGAATGAAATTCCAAGGGGAAGGGCATTTGTGCGTCGTCCCACAGGCGGCGGAATTGTGGATCATGATCACGATTGGACATATTCGCTGATTGTGCCGCGCGGAGGCGAACTCGCAGAAATGAAGCCCAGTGAGAGTTATCGCATGATTCATGAATGCATAGCAGCATGGCTCATCGAATCTGGCATCGCATGTTCGCTTTGGAATGACGAGCCTTTTTCCGAGGGAAATCTTTGTTTCCGCAATCCTGTCGCCTTTGACTTGATTGATGCGCAAGGCAAAAAAATCGCAGGGGCAGGCCAGCGGCGGACGAAATATAGCCTGCTGCATCAAGGATCGATCCTTGCGAACGTCGATCAAGAAAATTTATGTGCGCTCACCTTGGCGCGGCATCTGAGTCGAAACGTGATAGAAATTTCTTCTGCTGAAATCATCAAAAACGATCTCGATTCACATTTCCGCCACTTTTTCGAAGCCGCATGGAATCAACGACGCTAAACTTGGGTGTGCACGATCACTGCCCTTCACGCGCGGCACGCTCAGCCTCTTCTTCGTGCGAATGAATTTGTAAAGAAAATTGGATATTGTGACGATCCGCAGCAGCTTTCATGACACTGCGAATGGCGGATGCGGTAAATCCATTTTTCCCAATCAATAACGCCACATCACTGGCATTCAGAATCAAACGAAAACGCAGTTTCCCGGGGTCAATTTCCGCGACCCGAAGTTGAGCCTGCTCGGGGTGCTCGATCAGTTGCACCGTGTAGTATTGAAGAAATGAGCGAAGTTGATTCGTTGCTGCTTGCATGGAGAAAAGAGTATCACGGAAAAAATCCGGTGCAAGAATTTTCCCGTTCGCAAAAATAACACCCTCCTTCTTCCGCAGGGATGTGCATTACATAAGTCGAATCATCAGAGAAATCCCAAATGCCACGCATGTTCCGACAGCTATGATTGTGGAGCAATAGGCAATCACTCCTCTTTTGATCGTCGTGGAGATATGGGTGTTTATGCGATCTGCGGCGCCATCTCGAAAGGTTTGAAGAGACACTCTCTCGGATTCCCTGAATGTGTTGTCGGCGATTCGGACAATACGTGCTGCAGATAGAGTAAGAATCTTAATCCGAACTCGTTCAACGATCCATGACAGCTTCCCTTCCGCTGACGTCCCTCCTCTGAGCTTTTCGACTGCTTCGGAAAGATGGTTATCAAACTCGGGTCTGGTAATGCCAATATTCTGATCAATCCCGAACCGAACAAAAATCGCGTTAACCGTAACGCGAACCAAATCTGACTTCTCGATTCCATGCTGAAGGGTCGACCCGATCGCAAAATGGATCGCCCCCATCGTTCCAGCGATGAGAATCGCGGTCGCTGTGATGAGTAAAGCAATAATCGGCTTCCACACTGCGCCGTCTGCTGCTATCACCATAGAAAGTGCCGACACTATGCCATTCAAGACAATAGCAAAAGCGAAAAAGCCAAGGTAAAACTTCTTCATCCCGTAGCCAGCTACTTGATTTAAGGCGTCTCTAATCGGTTGTTGTATCATTGATTTTTTATGAGTGGGTTATTGGCTATCTTTCTTGCGTGAGTTTGCGTACCACCATCAGCTTGTGCGCCTCATGATTTCGATTGGGAACTGACATACCCTAGTGCCGCATGAGCCAATAAACCCGACCTTGTCTCGCCATGACTTGACGCATACGCATCGATCTGGCTTAAGATGCGCTCTGGTATCGTGATGTTGATTCTCTTCACACGGCCTGAGAGCTTTGATAAATCGACATCAACCAAAGCCCAAATGCCTCCGGCGAAATCCTTCTTGTGTTGATAGTGCTCCAATGGCTTCGCGGCTGGAATCGGTTCACCATCGGCAAGCAGACCTTCAACATGACACTCAATGGCTTCGATAGCATTGGATAAAGCTTCGTCCGCCGAATCCCCAGCCGAATAGCAGCCAAGAAGATCGGGAACAATAACGCCATAATCGGAATCTTTGTCTTTATGAATAACGATGGGAAATCTCATGATTTTAGGGTGGCCAGTTCCAGTTAGCTTGACGGAAAATACTCCTCAAAGTTCCCTTAGGTAAATCTTTCTTCGGGTGAGGTATTGTCACTCTGCCGCTGCCGTCTGGATGTTTGTATTGATGATGTGAGCCTCGCACGTTGACTAGACTCCAACCCTAAGCCTTGAGTCAATTGATTACGTCCTTACTCGTCACCGAGCCACGTTACACACCGTGTGCATTGCGTCAAATAGATTTTAGCGAATAGGGCAAAACACGGCGAGGAGGAAAGTTCCGAGCGCAAATTGGAACGTTACCCCCTTTAGTAGAGCTGGTTAGTTATTTCCGCTTCATGATTGAGCCAGGGTAGGGCGATTGATTGCGTGGAGGATCGGCAAGTAGAAGTATGTCTCCAGAGTCTTCGACAAATCTCATGTAGCGCTCATCAACGGTGCCACCCGAAAGGTAAATGTTAAAGTCTGTCCGCCGCCAACGACCACTCACAGATGCACCATTCAGATTCGCGGTATATGTGGAGTCGGGCTTCAAAACGATTGAGTTACCGTCACCCTCCCATGTCCCCCAAGCAGCAGAATCCGAAGTAAGCATGGGGTTCCATTCGTCAATTCCCGGTGACAGAATGGCAAGTAGAACAAGTAAAAACCATGGCGCGGCAATGACCCCGATCCCCGTGATCAGCATCTTCTTACGCTTACGTCCGGTGACAATGATGAGCAGCCCAAAGAAGAACGAGGCCACAATCGCAGCCAGAAGAAGAAGTCCGCCAAATGGTTCTGGTAATGCCATTTCTTTAGAATAACTTAATTCATTTTCACCCCATTTCTGTTGTTATATCCAGCGTAAGGACCCGCAGTGATTCTTTGAATTTTGGCGGGAAATTCAAGGTCTATTTCGTGAACAATTGGTCTATCAGGAAGGGATGGAACAAGGGGGAAATCGCTTTGCTGGGGTAGGGAACTACCGACGTTTGGTGGGATTTGGATGATGAATG
>CAMAYN010000242.1 GCA_945862285.1 Akkermansia muciniphila
GGAGCATCGCCGCAGGAGCCTTCATAACTCTGGCCGATACCGCCGGCGCCGTGGATGAACATCTCGTTGAAGCCACGAGCGGTGGGAAGATAGGCGTCCTCGTCGCCGAGGTGCCATTTGCCGAAGATACCGGTGGCGTAGCCCGCATCGCGGAGGACTTGGGCGAGGGTGATGGAGTCGAGCGAAAGACGTTCGCGTTCGAGCACGGTGTGAGTGATGCCATTTTTAAATTCATGTCGCCCGGTGAAAAGCGCGCTGCGGGTGGGAGCGCAGGTGGGGCTTACGTGGAAGTCCTCGAAGCGCACACTCTGCGCGTGAAGTTGGTCGAGATTAGGTGTTTTAAGGATGGGATTGCCGTGAGCAGAAACATCCCCGTAGCCTTGGTCGTCGGTGAGGATAAAGACGATGTTTGGTTGCTTAGCACCGGCATTGGCGAGAAAGGCAACAAGGAGAAATAGCGAAAAAAAATAGAATCGATATTTCATTTAGCCGAGTTCTTTTGTAGGGTTTCGAGATATTTCATACCAAAGCGTTTGCCGATTTCTTGTTGCGCTGCGGTATCGAAGTGCAGTTGATCGCCAATGTGGGATGTGACATCGCGGGCATCCACGCAGTAGCAGAATGGGCGTTTTTCTGGAATGGCGAGGAGTTGTTGGTTGATGGCTTTGGTATTTTTCAGGGCTTGCGGTTTGACCATTTCACCGATGGTGCAAGCGATGAAGGGAAGATTCGGTTGTTGGAGATCGGCACGGAGGTCGTCGATGAATTGGAGGAGGCGAGCCTCGTAGGTAGCATTGAGTTTTAGATTGATGTCTGACTCACCTTGGAGCCAGAGGGCGGCGCTGAGTCGGGCATTGACTTTACCCGTGCTTTGGATGGCCAGCTTGGCGCGGCGGATGGCATCTTGAAAGAGCGGGCTGCCTTTTTTCCATTGGGTGAGTGAAGTGCCGCCAACAGCACAGGGGATGAGGCCAATGGCTGTCTGGGGATTTTTCGCGAGGAGTGTGGTGGCGAAGTCGAGCCCTGGGCCTACGCCTTCGTTGCCTTTGCCAAGGAATGTTTTGGCATCGCCGACGAGATGGATCGGATGTCGAGCAAGGTACCATGAGTCGTCTTTCATGTGCATCATGGCGATGCGAGGATCTGTTTTTTGGTTTGGAGGAACTAGGCCACGGCCTTTCATATTGGATTGGCCGATGAGAAGGAAGAGGTCGAGGGATTCTGTGCCAGCGGGGAGCTTGCTGAGATCTGCGGGTTGCAAGGGTTGAGCTTCGGCTTGAGGGGTGGACGGTTGGCTCGTAGATTTAGCAGTGACGGGATGCCAGGTCTCGATTTTTTCACGTAGGGATTTGACGATGTCTGGGTGCGAGGCTGAGATTTCGTTCTTCTCATGCGGATCGATTTTGAGGTTGTAGAGTCTGACGGGGAGTTGATCCCATGCATGGGTGACTTTGTAGTCTGTGGTGTCGCTGCCGGGGTAGCGGATGAGGAGTTTGTAATCGCCTGAGACGCCCCATAGGTATTGCAGACATCCGTCGGGTTGCTCAGGTGTCATGTTGTGGGTGGAGTTACATACGCCAAAAACGGCGGTGCGCTGTTGGCGGGCAGCGGCATCCATGAGGTTGAGGCCGGGGAGTTTCTCGGGAGGAGTAATACCAGCGGCGGCGGCGATTGTGGGGAAGATGTCGATGGCGTGAGCTAAGTCTGGCGAGCGCTCGGGCGTGATATGGTCGGGCCAAGAGATCATGATGGGGGTGCGGATGCCGCCCTCGAAAGGGGAACTTTTTGAGCGCAGGGCATAGCCTTTCCATGCTTTTTGATTTGGGTCGGCGGCATTCGTGCTGACGGCAGACCAACCGTTGTCGCAGATGTAGATGATGATGGTGTTTTTTCTCAAATCGCGGGTATCGAGTTCTTTGAGGACTTGACCGCATGTTTCATCAAAGAATTCACACATGGCGTAGTATTTAGCGACATCACTAGCGACACCAGGGCGGGTGTATTTCGCGAGAAGACGATCAGGAGGAGTGTGAGGTGTGTGAGGAAGAATGGGCGCATACCAAAGGAGAAATGGCTTTTTCTCTGCTGTAGCGAGATCGAGAAAGTCAGTAATGGGTTTAATTCCTTCGCGTCCGATGGTGAGGCCAGCATCTCCATGTCGACCACCGCGATTGGGATCACCGTGCGTCATACCATGGGTGAAGCCACCGTCTTTATGAGAACCTTCCCACCATTTCCCAGACTGGTGGGCGAGGTATCCATTAGCGGTGAGGAGTTTTACGAAGCTGGGAAATTGATGAAATTTTTTCCGAACAGGGATGTCGAGCTCGGCTCGTTGGCGAGTGCCGTCCACATCGTTGCCAGTGACACCGTGATCAAAGGGGAACCGGCCTGTGAGCATCGAGGCGAGAGACGGTCTGCAGAGCGGTGCAGCTACGTAACCACGCTCGAAGACGACACTAGCGGCGGCAAGTTTATCAATCTGCGGTGTTTGAATTTCTTGATGTCCCATGAAACCGTAATCTGTCCATGCTTGGTCATCGGAGAGGATGAATAACACGTTTGGCTTTTCCTGATCTGCAAGGGATAGGTTGAGCAAAGCAAACAATGCGGAAAGAACTAAAAGTGCGGATTTTTTCATCTAAATTTCTCTAAGGTTTATCTTTGCGAAGATGCTGATTTCAATGTAGCAGGAGCGCCACCTCTATTTATAAACAACGTCTCTTCACTGATTTGTAGATTGCGACGATTCCCTCTCATGTCAAGCACAAGCTGCGTTATGACTTCATTGTCGCTGAGAGCTTCAGTGAGACTCGTTATTTCCTTGGAATCCCCACCATGCCGTGATCACCATCCCGCGCCACACGATATATCCATTTTTTCTCATGAAGATTCAACAAGCCAAATTCATCACCAGCTCCCAAGACTTGGAATCTTGCCCTCCTGCTAACCTGCCAGAATTTGCCTTCATCGGCCGTTCCAACGTCGGCAAATCTTCCCTCATCAACATGCTCACCGGCCAAAAAAGCCTCGCCAAGGTCAGCGCCACTCCCGGCCACACCCGCCTCATCAACTTTTTCCTCATTAACAACAAATGGCACATCGTTGACCTTCCCGGTTACGGCTTTGCCCGCGTGCAAAAGGAAGAGCGCGATGGCTTCCACGACCGAATCGAGGAATACATCGCCGGGCGCGAAGGCCTCACCAGCGTCATGGTCATCATCGATGCCAGCATCATGCCGCAAAAAAGCGACCTCACTTTCGTCGAATGGCTCGTGCAAAGCCGCATCCCCTTCTCCCTCATTTTCAACAAGACCGACAAAGGAAAAAAAGAAAAAATCCAGAGCCACATCACCGCCTTCGAGCTCGCCATGAAACAATTCAGCCAAGGCAAGCCAAACACCTTCCTCGTCTCCGCCAAAGAAGGCCAAGGCGCCGGAAAAATCATCGATTTCATGCGCAGCTTCTGCTAAAAAATTCCTCTTCATTTCAGCTTTTCCGCTTTTCCGCTTTTCAGCATTTACCAAATATGCTTCCCATCGACGAAATCCGCGCTGACCTCCTCGCCGCCGCCACCCCCGGCTGCCGCATCCTCCTCAAAGCTCCCACCGGATCAGGAAAATCCACCAGCGTTCCCTCATTCCTGACCCCACCAGAAAAAGGCCCCATCACCGTCGTCATCGAACCACGCCGCATGGCCGCCCGACTCCTCGCCACTTGGGTCGCCAGCAAGCGCGGTAGCGAAGTCGGCAAAGACACCGGCTACTCCGTCCGCTTCGACAGCCGATACACCAGCGACACCCGCATCATCTACATGACCGATGGCGTATTCGCCCGCTGGCTCCAAGACGACCCCCAACTCACCAACGTCGGCACCGTCATCTTCGATGAATTCCACGAACGCCGCCTCGCCGTCGATGTCGCCCTCTCCCGCTGCCTCACCCTCCAAGAAAAAAACCGCCCCGACCTCCGCGTCATCGTCATGAGCGCCACGCTCGAGACCGCAGGCCTCGCCGACTTCATGGGCCCACGCACCATTTCCCTAGAAACTGGAGGCCGCACCCATCCCGTAAAAATCCACTACCGCGCCCCCGCCGCACCCGCCACCCAACGCAGCGGCATGCCCCCGCGCGAAGTCCCCATCTGGGAACGCATCGCCGCCGTTGTCAAAGAAGCCATCGCCTCCCCCTACTGCGGCCACATCCTCATTTTCCTCCCCGGCACCTACGAAATCCGGAAAACCTGCGACCTCCTCCACGCCGCCTCCTTCACCAGCGGCTACCACATCTTCCCCCTCTACAGCGGCCTCCCGCCCAACGCCCAAGAACAAGCCATCGCCCCCTCCGCTCAACCAAAAATCATCGTCTCCACCAACGTCGCCGAGACCTCACTCACCATCGACGGCGTCTGCACCGTCATCGACTCCGGCCTTGCCCGCATCGCCGCCTTTGATCCCCGCCGAGGCATCGACACCCTCCACATCCACAAAATCTCCCGTGCCTCCGCCGAGCAACGCGCCGGACGCGCCGGACGCACCGCCCCCGGCGTCT
>CAMAYN010000243.1 GCA_945862285.1 Akkermansia muciniphila
CGAGACATTCGTACCGGATTACGGCGATGGAACCTTAATGAGTGTGCAACGTGTCAGAGCGATATATGCGCTCAAGCGCGAAGGAGACATCGTTGTGATCGACTATTTCTTGCAGGGAGGCATCAAGGTCATTGAGTTAGGAGCGAAGCGGGAATCTCTCGCGGATCTGATTGCTGGTAAGGACGTCGAGTTCAAGAAGACAGGAGAATTCTCAGTTGAGGCTGAGACGAGCGCGGGATATTTAACATCGAAGGATTCCAAGGCATTGACGTCCGAGCAGCGTGAGCGGATTTACAATCTGGTTTACATTCTTTCCATGCAGCGAAGCCCAATCAAAAGCGAACAAGCCGGCACTGGGCAACCCGCTACCCGCCTTGAGTCGAAGTCGGGGGGGAGCGACAAACCTCAACCTGAAGCGGAGGGGCGCTCTCGGTAGCGGGTGCCATGCCTCGACGTGCCAAAAAACTTCGCCATGTCCAAAGTTGATTACAAGAAAGAGCTTTCACAGTTCTACAAGCCATCCGCTAAAGACGTCTGTGAGGTGACGGTTCCTCCGCTTGCATATCTGATGATTGATGGGCATGGCGACCCGAACACCACACCAGCATACGCTGAGGCTGTTGAGGCATTATTCTCCGTGTCCTATACCGCTAAGTTTGCATTGAAGCGCGCCACTCCTTCGTATGACTTTACTGTTATGCCCCTTGAAGGCTTGTGGTGGGCCGATGACCATTCCGTGTTCGAGGCCAACGACCGCAAGAACTGGAAGTGGACGATGATGATTATGCAGCCGCCGGTTGTGACTGCGCAAGTAGTGGATGCGGCTATCGCGACGGTGGGACAGAAGAAGAGTCTTCCATCATTAAGCAAGTTACGATTTGACGACTTTGCAGAGGGTCGATGTGCTCAGACTCTGCACATTGGTCCGTTCACTGAGGAGGGGCCGACGATTCAGCGCGTTCACGATTTCATCCTTGCCCGTGGTAGTCTGAGCGGGAAGCACCACGAGATCTACTTGTCGGACATCCGCCGAGCCGCCCCCGCTAAGTGGAAGACCATTATACGCCAACCGATGCAATGAACCAAAAAGAACAAACGAGGCGAACGAGGCGCATCATGCAACCACTACCAGCCGCTTTGTTTCGATGATTTTCTTAACGACAATCCTCACCCCATAATCGACGCTCGCCGCCGCTGGTAGTGGTGCATATGCTCATCGATCAATCCATTTTCTTAATGCTGCAAGCATTTGAAAGACTTGCCGAAGCGACCTTGGAGCAGTTCCTGTTGATTCATCAACGGATGAAGAAATGGTGGAGCTTAGCGGATTCGAACCGCTGACCCCTTGCATGCCATGCAAGTGCTCTACCAACTGAGCTAAAACCCCATTTCTCTATTATTCCGGCTCACAGTGAATTTTCTCCTTCAGGAGCGCGGGGGGACAGAAGTAGCTGTGAAGATCGATTCTGACAAGAATTTTTTTCACATTTTTTCGCTCGCTACGACCTTGGAATTTGTTGCGTTACGAATCTCAGACGACCGACTCCACACCAGCCCACTTGGCGTGCCATTCTTGATAGACTTTTGGTGAGATTTCGGAGGGTTTGATCTCCGAACGTCCGCCCCAGAAGACGTTGGTGTAGCTGACGGGAATGCCGACGGATTCGAGGTGTCGATCGATGGCGGCTTTGTGTTCGAGGACGCGGTCTTTTTCGGTGCCGTGGACGACGCCCATGATGTTGACATTGCCGAATTGTGGGCCTCCCTCGCGCCAGTAGCAATGGGTCATACAAAAATGCCTGCCAACTTCGCTACCGCCTTCCATTTCGCGGCCTTTTGGCACCGCCCAGTGGAATAGGCCGTTGAAACGCGTGACCCGCTCACCGGTGGCAGATGGTTTGACGTGTTCGAGGAAAGTGGAAAAGCGCCCGATGACTTTTTTGCGGTTTAACTCGGTGGCGACTTCGTAAAATCGCTCTAGGGAAACATGGGCAATTTCTGCGCGTTTCACCCACGGGGTGGAAGAGATTTCGTCCGGTTGCAGTTCTTCCTTCAAGGCAAGTAACACGTTCCATTCTTCTTGATCTAATTCCACGGGCACCGTGGTCATCATCGTGGCTGGTTCATCTGACTTATCGCCAGGTTCCATGGTGCGGCGGCGGATATGGCCGACGCCGAGGGCAAAGACGCCATTGGCGGGCATGAGGAGGAATTCGTCCGCTTTGAGCAAGCGTTTGAGCACGTTGCCGTGTTCTTCCAGCGATTGACCAACGGGGACTTTTAGAGTCGTCCACAGGCGATAGCCACTGCCGGAAACTTCCGAGTCCGTCGAGCGGATGACCACGTGACCGGAGAAGGGATCCTCCTTGGACATGAAATCGAACGCGGTATTGAGATGCTGTTCTGGCACGCGCCAGGCAACGAGTGCCCCATGGGCAAGTTTGGTGGAAAGGAGTGTTTGGCGGACGCGGCGAATCACTCCCGCCTCAAGCATGGCGCGGATGCGGGTGATGACCACATCAAAAGGGACGCCTGATTTTTCGGCAATGAGTTCGAAGGGATGGGCATGAAAGCCATTGATGAGGTCTTCGCTGATGGCGAGGATTTGCGTGTTGATCGGGTCGGTGTGTTCTGTAGGAATCATGTTTGGGCAGGTAGGTAAATAGGGTAAAAAATGCTAGAAGCGGAAATTTTCGCCGAGGTAGTTTTTGCGGGCGAGGGGATCGTTGACAATTTCTTCCGAGGAACCTTGGAGGATGACTTTGCCGTCGTGGATGAGGTAGGCACGATCGACAATCGATAAGGTTTCGCGCACGGAATGATCGGTGATGAGGATGGCGAGTTTGTCTTGGTCACGCAGTTCGCGGACGATGCGTTGAATGTCTTCTACGGCGAGAGGATCCACGCCGGCGAAAGGTTCATCGAGAAGAAGAATTTGTGGATTGGCGCAGAGTGCGCGGGCGATGGAAAGACGGCGTTTTTCGCCACCGGAGAGAGTGATGGCTTGGGACTCGGCGAGGCGGGTAATGCCGAATCGCTCTAGCAAATCTCGTGCTTGCTCTTTGCGTTGCTTGCGATTGAGATCTTTCCGATTTTCGAGCACGGCCATGAGATTATCGTAGCAGGAGAGCGACCGGAAAATGGATTCTTCTTGCGGCAAGTAGCCGAGGCCAAGGCGGGCGCGGCGATGCATGGGCAGCTTGGTGACTTCATTGTCGTTCAGGGTTACTGTGCCTTGATCTGGCTGAACAAGCCCCGCGATCATATAAAAGCTGGTGGTTTTTCCTGCGCCGTTCGGACCAAGCAGACCGACGATTTCTCCCACTTCTACGGTGAGTGACACATCGTTGACGACGGTTCGCTTGTTGTAACTTTTACTTAAATGACTGGCAGAGAGAAGAGGCATGGTGCTCAGCGATCATCTTGTTTTTTTGGCGAGGGATTGGCAAGTAATGCTTTCCAACCGTCTGACATCGAGGTGTTTTTTGATTTGAGGTTGTACTTCAGCCAGGCATCGGGGTTCTGAGATTCGAAGCGGGAGGTGTCACCCTTTTGAAAAATCAGTCGCTTGCCCGTGAGGGTGGCGGTTTCTGTGGCTTTATCGTAAATGATTTCATCGCCAAAAGCGTAATTTTTTACCCCATCTTTATCGATCGCCTCGAAGGCGACACCGCCAGAACCGTGAATGGTTGTTAGATTGCCCATGGGGTTCTTTTTCTGTTCATTTTTCTCGTCTGGTTTCGTTTTTTCTTGCGGGATGAAGGTGGCGACGATTTTCCCGGTGACAGTCATGGCGTAGGAGGGATCGCGCAGGGTGACGTTGTCTAAAAATGTTAGCGTGCTAGTCGTGCTATCGTAAAAAACGCCGCCTTTTGAGACGAAGCCGATGGCATCGGGTGTGGCCTTAAATTGGGGAATTTCTTGTGCGGGATCAATGGGGAGCAAAGCGGTGGGGGGCAGGGCAGGGGGCGTTACGGCTTGGAGTGGGATGTTGTGCTTTTTGGCAAATTCGAGGAGTTGTTTTTCTGCTTCTTGATTGCGCGGCGACATAGTCAGCAAGGAGAGATCGGGCGCTTCCACCTTTTGACCATTTGGTTTTTCTTGTGCAGGGGCAGGTAGCGCGGCGAGCAGAGCCGTGGCGAGAATACGCGATGTTTTCATGGAAGTAGAGGCTGTGTCGCGAGTGGTCACGATCGGATTGAGGATTCCTAAAACCGGAGGGCGGAGGAAGATTTGCTGTTTTTTTTGTTGGGGCATGATGGTGGTCAAGAGGCCTTGCGATTGCACATCGAAGCGTGGCGACGTTGCGCGGAGTGGGGAATGTGAGTCGAGAAGATGCGTTTGGGCGTCATAGGTGCTTTTCTCAATGCGCACGAAGGTGGTGCCAATATTGGCGGTGACTTTGTGGCGGATTAGGTGCATGCTAGTATGATCCGCCTCGACGCGTGATTTGCTGAGCACGGTGATTTTTTCTGCGCGCAGAACGGCGGTGGC
>CAMAYN010000244.1 GCA_945862285.1 Akkermansia muciniphila
CATGGGAATTCAATAATTCTCCCTGATTCCCCCCATGAAGTTCAGCGAACAATGTCCAGCAATTCACGTGGCTTTTCCGCAATGAATTTCGGATTTGCCGCTTGCAACGAGGAATGCGAATTAAAGCCCCATGTCACCGCAGCGCAGTCAATGCCCGCTTTGTGTGATGCTTTGATGTCGCGGATTTCATCGCCAATATAAAGAAGTTCGTGCGCTTTAAGCGAAAATGTTTTCTGAATCGCCCGCAGATGTTTCGCCTTTCCCGTCAACTTTGAGGTCGATGAGAGAAAGGTAAAATGCTGGCGCAGTCCATGCGTTTGCAAAAATAAATCGACGTTTTGCGTAGAATTTGAGGTCAATACCCCAAAAATCGTCGCGTTTTTCCGCAAGTCGGGAATCACTTCCGCCAATCCAGGAATCATTGGGATTTGCGCGATGCGATCACGCAGCATCGATGTACCCCGCGCCAGGAGCGACGGCACTCGGAACTTGGATATCGATAAATGATCTAACAATTCATTTAATGACATATCCCGCAAAAACGCCAAATCCTCCATCGCCACGTTTTGCAACCCGTAATCGGCGGCCATGATGTTATATATGCAGCGTGTTTCCTCCAGCGTATCGGCAAGAGTTCCGTCGAAGTCGAAGATGATGGCTTTGTAGTTCATAATGATAGTGTGAGCTTAAAAATTTGTGGGGAAAACACGAGCCAAATTTTGCTCATTCACCACCACATCCACCGTGCCGAAGGCAATCTGCTCGCCAGCCAGCAGCAAGGCCTGATGAAACAGTTGCCGCACCGAACTAAGATCGTGGTGGGAAGCAATCACAAGGCGTCCTTCTTCCGACATTTTTTCCAACAACGACGCTAAACCAGCCGTCGCCGTGCGATCAAGCCCTGTAAATGGTTCATCGAGAAGCAAAACATGTGCCTCCTGCGCGACCGCACGCGCCAAAAACGCTCGCTGCTGCTGCCCGCCAGACAATTCGCAAATTTGCCGATCTTGCAAATCCAGTAAATCCAGTGACGCCAGCGCCGCCTCCACCGCTTGATGATCCCGCTCCGTGTATTTCCTCCACCATCCCACCTGCGGATAGCGCCCCATTTCCACCATGCCGCGCACCGTGATCGGAAATGACCAATCCACTTCCTCTCGCTGTGGCAAATAGGCAAATTCGCGCGACCACTTTGCCACCTTTCCGCCACGCCACATGATTTCTCCGGCATTTTTATGGATCAGCCCAGCAATCGCCTTAAGTAAAGTGGACTTGCCAGCTCCATTCGCTCCAAGTAACGCCACTCTCGTTCCACATTTTACGGAAAAATCAATCCCCCGCAACGCTAAGGTTTTCCGATACTGTACATGCAGGTTTTTCACCTCCAACACATGTGGTTCATGCACGGGCTTTTTCTCAGCGATGCAGCACGTCTCTGTCATGGCAGCTCCCATAAATCATCCATATCTCCCGACGACTCAAAAACATGCACCATCCCGTCTTTCCCCGGCGGATCGAGCCGTAATTTGGCAAAATACCGCGGGGCTTGCTGGTCTAGCCAATCAACCTCTAAAAAAATCGCCTCCGTATTGTCATTCAACTCACCGCGTAGTTGGCTTATTTCTGGTATCTCCGCATTGATTATCTGCTCGATGAAAAGCTCGCCCTGCCGAATCACCACCCGCTTCGCCCGTGCTGACAAGGTAAGCTCAAAGGGGATTTTTTGATCCGTGGTCTTTGCATTCGCCATGGCATCTCTTTCATGCGGCAACGATTGATTCTTTCCTTCTCCCTCGCCATGGATGTGACCATGAAGCGCCATGCCGATCACTGCCACCGCCACGGCAACCCAGAGTGTTTTCATTAGTGGCGAGCCCTTCACGCCCAGAAATTTGGCAAATCTTCCCACATGATGACAAGCACCGATCCTCTAAAAAACGAATTTTCTATTTTTTCTGAAAAAAATTAGCAGATTGGCAAACTTTACGCTATACTAGAGGCAGAAAACATGAAGAGAAAAAAAATCGTCATCGTAGGAGCTGGCCCAGGTGGCTTAACCGCAGGTATGATCCTCGCCCACCGTGGTCTTGATGTCACCATCGTCGAAAAACAAAACCGCGTTGGCGGGCGCAATGCGGAGCTAAAAGTTGGCGATTTCTCTTTCGATACCGGCCCAACGTTTCTTCATCAAAAATTCACTCTCGATGAAGTTTTCCAAGAAGCAGGCGCGAAGGCAGATGATTATCTCGATTTCGTGCTGCTCGACCCCATGACCAAGCTGACTTGGGGCGATCTCACTCTGGAGACCACCAATGATCTTGACCGCATGGAGGCCAATATCGAGCAGGCTTTCCCCGGTCACGGTTCGGGCTATCGGCGCTTCATGGCAGACCACGCCAAAAAACTTGCTGCCATTTACCCATGCTTGCAACGTCCCTACCACGAACTTAAAGCCTTTGCCAGCACCACCTTGATGAAGGCCTTGCCCTACGTTGCCACGGGGAAAAGCGTTGTCGATGTGCTAGAAAATTATTTCCAAGACGACCGCCTGAAGCTCGCTTTTACATTCCAAGCAAAATACCTCGGCATGTCTCCCTGGCGCTGTCCGGCGTTATTTAGCATCCTCTCCTTCATCGAATACCGCTACGGCATCTACCACACCCAAGGTGGCCTGTGCAAAATTTCCGAGGCCATGGCGCAAGTGTTCACAAAAAATGGCGGCACGCTGCTTCTGAATGCGCCCGTGAAAGAAGTCCGCTGGACAGGAAATCGTGCCACTGGAGTTCTCCTGGAAAGTGGTGAATTGCTCGATTGCGATGACGTAGTCATGAATGCCGATTACGCGCAAGCGGCCACCAAACTGCTCAACGGTCATTCGAAAACGGAAGCTGAGATGAAAAAGAAAAAATTCTCCTGCTCCACCTTCATGCTCTACCTCGGGCTGGATACCATTTACAAAGACGAGCCACATCATCACATCATCTTTGCCGATGACTATCGCCTTAACGTGCAAGACATTCAAGGTGAGCGCATCGTCTCCGATGACATGTCCGTTTACGTTCGCAACAGCTCCATCACCGACCCTCACGTCGCGCCGCCCGGGCAATCGGGTCTTTACATTCTCGTCCCCACCATCAACGCCCGTCATGGCTACGATTGGGATGCTCACAAGCAAGAATACCGCGATAAAGTTCTCGATCGAATCGAACAGAAAACGGGCATGAAAGATCTCCGTTCGCACATCATCGCCGAGCGAATTTTGACCCCGAACGATTGGCGGGATGAAGGAGATGTCTTCATGGGTGCCACCTTCAATCTTGCCCATACTCTTGACCAAATGCTCTACCTTCGCCCGCACAATCGCATGCAAGGAGTAGAAAACGTCTATCTCGTCGGCGGCGGCACCCATCCGGGCAGCGGCCTACCAACCATTTACGAAAGTGGCCGACTTTCCTGCAATCTACTTTGCGAAAGCCATAACATCCCCCACACCCGCATCGATCTCGCCCCGCAGTTTGTGTGAGGGCGCAAAAACACAGGACGCTGGAAAAATTTCTGCTTTGAAATAAGAGTGGGTATCCGTTTGATTTTCGCCTTGTTCTACGCACGGCTTCATGTCTAGTATCGTGCCACAGATGAAAATTCATGCCTATTTTCTTGTCGGACTCATGAGTGCATTCCTCGCCACCCCAGCGATGACGCAAGAGCAAGTGAAAGACCCTTTTGAGAAGGCGAAAGAAGATGAAAAGAAACAACTCCGACTCAATGAAATGGAGCAAAAAAACGTGCGGACGCAAGTTGAATTCATTGATATGCCGTCCGAGCTATTTACGGAATTGATGTATGGTCCACAGCCTTCGGCCAACGACAATGAATTACGAGAAAAGTTCAATCAGCTCATCAAAGAAGGTAAAGCGAATGTAAAGGAAACTATGCTCAGCACCACGAGGTTTGGACTAAAGACAAGGACGGATTCCGTGACAGAAATGATTTATGCGACAACGTATGAGCCAGCACAAATTGCAGAGAACGTAACCGTGACTGGAGCAGGGAAAAAGCCAGATAAGAAAGCGATATCGAATGCCACGGCCACACCACCTACGCCAGTGGAGTTTGAAACCCGTAACTGCGGTTCTATTATGGAGCTTGAAGCATCTATCGATAAAGCGAATGAGGCTATCTCTCTTACGCTATTTCCTGAAATCGTCTATTACGCAGGGAAGATTGTCATTTCCGAGTGGAAAGATCATCATGGGCGTTCTGACATCACGATGCCTAAGTTTTATGTAGTGCGAGTCAACTGCAATGTTGTTGTCAAAGATGGCCAATACCTCATGATTGCAGGAGTTTCGCCGAAAGATAAAAATGGCGATGTGGATTCCACGCGCAAGCTGATGGTTTTTGTGAAATGCGACTTGCTAACAATCAATCCCTGATGGTCTAGGATTATGAAGCGTTGTTTGCAAATCATCGCGGCTTACTTTGTTTGT
>CAMAYN010000245.1 GCA_945862285.1 Akkermansia muciniphila
TCGCTTGTGAAAAATTTCACAAAGTAGGCTTGCTCTGTGGCGAGAGTCGATTACATTGGCGCGCCGAATACGAATATTAGGCGCTAACAAACCATTTTTTGTCCTGAACTATGAGTGACACTGCAACAGTCGAAACTGCGATCCAGAAGCTACCAAAAGATTTGGCGGCGGAAAAAGGTATGGTCAATGTCCAGATCGACGGTGTTTGGCACCAATTTCCTCGGGGGACAAAAATGATCGAAGCCTGTCGCTCGGTGGCTGTCGAAGTTCCGCATTATTGCTATCACCCGAAACTTTCTGCGCCAGGAAATTGCCGGATGTGCCTAGTGCAAATGGGCATGCCACCCCGCCCTGCCCCTGGCCAAGAGCCAACCCGTGATGACAAAGGGTACGAGCCTATTGGCTGGATGCCGAGACCTGTTATCGCTTGTGCGAATACCGTTGCCGAAAATATGGGCATTCGCACCAAGGGTGAACTCGTCGAAAAATGCCGCGAGGGAGTCATGGAATTCCTTCTCATCAATCACCCGCTTGATTGCCCGATCTGCGACCAAGCAGGCGAGTGCCGACTGCAAGAGTTTTCCGTGGGCTTTGGCCGTGGTACTTCGCGCTTTATTGATATGAAGGTGAAAAAGCCAAAAAATGTCGATATCGGACCAAGAATCCGCCTCGATGACGAGCGCTGCATTATGTGTAGTCGCTGCATTCGCTTCATGGCAGAAGTGGCGAAAGATCCTGTGCTCGGCTTTACGCAGCGCGGTACTCACACCACACTCACCGTTCATCCAGGTCGCCGTCTGGATTCAAATTACTCGCTGAATACCGCTGACATTTGCCCCGTAGGTGCTCTTACTTCCAATGATTTCCGCTTTCAAATGCGTGTATGGTTCCTCAAGGAAATCAATACCATCGACGTCAACTGTGGCACCGGCACGAACATTACCGTGTGGACCCGGAGCAACAAAATCCATCGCATTACGCCGCGCCAAAACGATGCGGTCAATTCCTGCTGGATGCCAGATTCTCATCGACTTAATTTCCACTACATCGATAGCGATGCCCGTCTCACCCAGCCGCTAATGCAAGGCGAAGATGGCAAACACGCCGCTACCTCATGGTCGAAGGCATACGATGTGATTGCCAAAATGGTGAAAAATTTCTCCACAGATCAGATCGCCATCATCGCCTCAGCCCGCATGACCAATGAGGAAATTTTCCTTACGAAACAACTCTCCAATCTACTAGGCGGCACAGTGATTTCAACCGTCCTGCGCATGGCAGAGGACGATGGTATGCTGATCGCCGCTGATCGCAACCCGAACACCACTGGGGCACAACTCATTCTCCGCACAGAAAATCCATCAGCTAAACTTGATCTGATCCGTGATGGGGTGCGCAATGGCACGATCAAAGTTCTCTTCTCGCTCGGCGAAGACCTCATTTCTGATGCTGGGTTCACGGCGGAGGACCTCGCAGGGCTTGACCTGCATGTTCATAGCCATATTTTGGAAAATCCTACCGCGCAAACCGCGCATATCGTACTACCTAGCGCTGCTTTTACCGAAAAACGTGGTACCATGATTAACCTCAGCGGCAGAATTCAACGCCTCAATCAAGTGACCATCGCTCCAGGGCAAGCCCGCGATGATTGGGAAATCTTACGCGACATCGCCGAGGCCATCGACCCCGCTTCACCGACGATTCCTAACATCGATAACTGCTTCAAGAAACTCGCGGAAAGCGTATCGGAGTTCGAAAATCTCACTCACGCACGCATTGGTGATCAGGGCATTGTAGTTAAAGAAACAGGTTACGTAATTCCTCTACTTGCCGACGAAAAAGCCCGCGGATTTGCCTAATTTTATTACCAGAAACATTCTATGGATTGGATTCTTCTACTCACCATCGTTATCAAAATCATCACGCTGACCTTCGTGATCGTCTTGCCGCTCGTACCCATCTCGGTTTACTTCGAGCGTCGATTTTCCGCCATCATACAAGACCGCGTCGGCCCAAACCGCGTAGGGATCCCGCTGACGCTGTTGGGCGCGAAGAAAGACTATTCGTTTTTCGGGCTGGTCCAACCCATGGCGGATGGCATTAAGTTATTCCTCAAAGAAGATTTCACCCCTGCCCATGTGCGCAAGGCGTTTTATTGGATGGCACCCGCGCTTACGGTTGTTCCATCCTTAATTACCTTATGCGTCATCCCGTTTGGTTCCGATATTACGATTCCCGGATTGGACCCCATCAAATTAGTCATCGCCGACATTAACGTTGGTCCTCTTTTCATCTTCGCGATCGCCTCACTTGCCGTCTATGGAATTACCCTCGCTGGTTGGTCGTCGAACTCAAAATTCCCTTTCATTGGCGGCGTGCGCTCGACGGCACAGATGATTTCTTATGAGATTGCCTTAGGGCTATCGATCATCCCGGTTTTGCTATATTTTGGCGATTTAAACCTTACGAAAATTGTCCAATACCAAGCCGATCACGGATGGTTATTACTTCCACTCTGGGGGCATGGAGAAGGTGCTCTTTCTTTATCTTCCAAGCTGCTTTTCTGGATTCCCGCCTTTATTTCTTTTCTGATCTTCACGATCTCGATTTTCGCGGAAACAAACCGTATGCCGTTTGACTTGCCGGAGTGCGAAACAGAACTCGTCGGTGGATACCACACGGAATATTCATCCATGAAATTCGCCCTGTTTTTTATGGGCGAATATGCCGCGATGGTCGTGGGTTCGGCGTTGATTGTGACGCTGTTTTTCGGCGGTTGGTCGGCAGGATTCGGACTCGATTCAGCCATCAGCGGTTTAACGATTGCTGGATTCGGCATTGGCGGACTGATCCACCTCGGAATCTTCCTCGCAAAAGTGGTGGCATTCATTTTATTCTTTATCCTAGTCCGTTGGACAGTACCGCGCTTCCGCTATGATCAGCTCATGAAACTCGGCTGGGTGATCTTTTTTGAAGCCGCATTGATTAACGTTTTCCTCGCCGCTCTCGTCATCGCCTCTGGTTCACAACAATTTACTTCAGCGATCCTCGCTCTCGGAGGAGTGATCCTCATCGCAACGACTGCAGCCATTATCTACGTGGCAAAAGTTAGTGAGCCTGAACAAAAGAAAATCATTTTATAACACTTACCTCCATGTCCGTCGTCAAACTCACACGCCCCAAACTCAAAGCTGGAGAAAAAATTTACTTCGGCGCCCTAATCAAAGGTTTTTTCCTAACCATGGCACACGCGATTCAATCGCTGCGCAACAAGAGTCGCGGTGCGAAAGATCTGAATTCGTCTGGACTTGGCGTAACCATGCAGTTTCCAGAGCAACGCTGGGATGATCACATGCCAGAATACTATCGTGGAGCGCCAACTCTTGTTACCGATGAACAAGGTCGTGAACGTTGTGTATCTTGCCAATTGTGCGAATTTATTTGCCCACCGAAAGCAATTAAAATCACTCCCGGCGAAATTCCTAGCGATGATCCATGGGCTAAAGTTGAGAAGCGTCCGAAGGAATTCGATATCGATATGATTCGCTGCATTTATTGCGGAATGTGTGAGGAAGTTTGCCCTGAGCAGGCGATTTACTTGCGGAAAGATTACCTCATCACCGGACTCAAACGTGCCGACATGGTTCACGACAAGAAAAAACTCTACGAAATCGGCGGTGTTCGCGTGGGGCTCGTCAACAAGTGGAATGAATTGAAATAATCTTTTCTCTATGCCGCGCAAACAGCAAATTCTCCTACATTTTTCCAACTAACGATATCTCCATGCCACTTCCCATCTTTTGGTTATTTGCCCTGATCATGCTCTTCGGAGCCGCCGCCGTTGTCGTTCTGCCGAACCCCGTCGCTAGTGCGATGTCGATGGTGGCATCGTTCGTTGGGTTGGCAGGATTATTTGTCGGCCTGAACGCCTATTTTGCCGGGATCATTCAAATCCTCGTCTATACCGGAGCCGTGATGGTGTTGTTTATTTTCATGATCATGTTGCTCGATTTGAATGCTGATACTAAAAGAACGCCGCGTCTCGCGCCGATGCTTGCAGGCTTGGGGATTGTGATTGCATTTACCATTCAATTGCTTGGAACTTTAAATCTGACTCCGAATGTAAAATCAGAACCTCTTAATCTTGTTGCCGCTTCTGAAAAGTTTCAGAAAGGATCAAAAATCGCAGAAAATCTTTCGCAAAACACTCTTCCTGATGTCCACCTCATTGGCCAAAGCCTTTTCACGCAATACAATCTCCCACTGCAAATCCTAGGCACACTGCTGCTCGTTGCAACAGTAGGAGTGGTGCTACTCAGTAAAAAACAATCCTAGTCTCATGCCTTTACCAACAGCTAACCTTCATCTTTACCTGCTCGTTGCCGGATTGCTCTTTGCCATCGGCCTTACGGGTGTGGTTTTGCGCCGCAATATCATCGTCGTTTTCATGTGTTTGGAATTGATGCTCAGTGCCGCCAATCTCACGC
>CAMAYN010000246.1 GCA_945862285.1 Akkermansia muciniphila
CTCGTGGTGTAACGGTAACACAGGAGATTTTGATTCTCTCATTCAAGGTTCGAATCCTTGCGAGGCAACCACTTGGTTCGGGTGATGCCAGAGCGCTTCAAAGGCTCAGCGTCGAAGCCGGATTCACGGCAGTTCTTCCAGGTCTTGCAAATCCTTCAGCCGTCCGCTCGCGCGCTTGTTCACCTTCAAGTCTTCCAGGCCAATGAACGGCACCTGCAATCGTCCGATCTTCACGAACACGCGGCGCTCGTAGCAGTCCGCGAACTCGACGCCAGGAATGCGGTTAAAAAGTTCGATGGCCGTGGGTTTGAAGCCCATGCGCAGAATCTGGCTCTCCTTCGCGAAGTCTTCAGCGGTGACCTCTGGATCGCGGAAGCCAAAAGCCTTCAACACCTGGATGATGCGCTTGCCGTTCTCGACGCTGCGCTCAATCCAGATGTCCATGTCCAACGTCAGCCGTGGGTGACCGTGGTGAACCACCGCCAAGCCTCCGACCACGAGGAAGCGAACCTCATGGTCCAGGCAAAACTTCAAGAACTCTTTGAAGTCGGGCGGTAGCTGCGGCTTTGCCATAAACGATGTAGCGGATTTGTGCGGCGGCCTCGAATCGCTCTGCCGAAGTCGCCTTGTGCCACTGAGCACGCGTCTGCGCCTCCGCCTCGGCGAAGCTGTTCACCGTCTCCAGCTTCCAGGTGGAGCGACGGCGTTCGGCGCGGGCTTGTTCGGCTTGGGTCATGGGTTCTAGGATGGCAGTTTTCCCCGTCGAAGCAACTCGCGGCAAGCAATTCAGGTCTCGTCCTTCGCAGCTTCGCCCATGAGTGGAAAGGTGCTCTGGTTATGGATGAACGTGGCTTCCGTCACCGCCCGCCGCATGGACGAGATCGAGCAGGAGCTTCTGGCGTTTGTAGAGCATCATGGGGGGGGAATTTCGTGAAATGAGTTTCCTTCCTCCTTCAGAAGGCCCAGACGCGACGTGTTTTACCGCGCTTCTTCAGGATGGGGGCCGCCATCTCCTGGAGCTTGACCACCGCACGAAGTTTTTGATCCATGGGCATTCGCGCCAGTTCGTGGCGGCGTTGCTGCTTGGCGGTCAGGGCTGTGGTTAGGGCGTTGGTTTCCATGCGTGGAAACGGGCGGTGAGATTCAAGACCTGTCGCGTGGCTTCCACGCGCGGCATCAGGCAGGGATTTCCTGGAGCAGCACCTCCGCCGGGATTCTCAGCCCACGATGCAGCGCCCGGATCATGCCGATGCTCAGCGGGCGTTTGTGATTGAGCACTTCAGACACCCGGTTCTTGCCGGGGAAATACTTCACCAAGTCTTTCTGCTGAAGACCTTCCTGCTCCATGCGGAACTTGATCGCCTCCACCGGATCGGGCATTTCGATGGGGAAATGCTCCTGCTCATAGCGCTCCACCAGCAGGGACCAGAGTTCCAGTTCCTCCTCCTTGGCCGTGCCGGGCTTCGCCTCCATCAGGCTTTCCACTCGGGCCAGAGCCTCCGTGTATTCCTCCTCGGTCTTGATGATTTTCGGCTTCATGGGCTAGATGGTGGTGGCGTCGATTTTGTCGTAGTCCGCGTGCGTGCCCACGAAGCGGATGAAAACGATGCCGGTGTTGCAGTGGATTTTCACGATTAAACGGTAGCTGTTCCCTTTGATGTTAAAGACCACCCGGTTGCCGGGCAGGATGTCGGCAGACGGGTAGCGGCTCTTGATTTCCTGCGGCCCCTGCCAGCGGGCGGCCACAGCTTCATGAAACCAAGCTTCCAGCGCGGTCTTGCTGTCGGCGTGCTGTTCATAAAAATCGCGGAGCGTTTTGCGGGCAATGACTCTCATCAGCAGTTTCGGGGTGAGGTGTTTTGAAATCAAGGGTAAAGTTCCCACTATGGGAACTTTGTTCGTCAGGCGTGTTCCTTTCTCAGTCTCGGTTCAGCCAACCATCGTCAACCACGGCAGCCAACCGTCAACCACCGCCAAGGGCCTTCTCCCTGTCTCAAAATCTCCACGTCTCCCCATCCCCCCCCGTCTTCATCCCCCCACCGTCACCTGCCCGTTCATCAGCATGGGCAGGAGCCAGTCGCGGAGTTGGGTGAGTTCTTGGGTTTGGCGCTGATTTGTTGCGCCGAGTTCCCACATCGGGAGCACGCGGTCATTGAAGTTCGTGAGAAGGTCATCAGGCGGACAAGGCACAAGGTATTCCTTCATCCGGCTCCATTCCGCTCTCGGCATTTTTGACCCTCCCCATTGATTTGAGGTGGTCTCGACAAAGACATCTGAAAAAAGCACCGACCCAAGAAAACCTTCAAACTTTGGATCGATGGAGCGAAGAACGAGCAGCTCTGAAGTGCAGATTCCATCCATGCCGGCTCTCACAACTTTGTGGAAATACGGACGCAGCTTGCCAAAAAGCACGTCGCCACTTTTAAACTGACTCTTGAGGCTGGTCACTGAACTAGCAGCGCCCCAAGCATCAAGAGTGAATCGGCGTCGTGGCACATGTTCGAGTCCCACATACGGCGTGCAGGGGGCGACATCGCTTGGGTCCACCGTGTCCCGAATGTGATCGCAAAACGTTGAGAGCTTACGAATCTCCCACCCCTGAGGAATCTCGCGTTTGAGGGTTTCGTGGTAGGTCATGGGGCCGCCGGAGGCGCGGTAGGGGTGGCCGGTGAGGTGGGGCTTGCCGAGTGCTTTGGCTTGGGCGGCGCTCATCGGGAAGTCATACTGCACGAACCAGTAGTCGTAGAGCAGCTTCGCCATCCCCTCCAACTCCTCGTTCATCCGCTGGTTCAGTTCGATCTTCGCGTCGAGGGCTGAGAGGACGCTTGCTCGTTTATGCTGCTCCTGCTTATCAAGCTTCGGAAACCGCATCTCTTTGGCAGAACCAATGTTGAAGTGCTGCTGAATAGCCCCAACGAGTTGTCCTTTGATGTGGGAGTGAGTGACTGAATTGATGTAATACGAGACAAAGGATGGGTCTAACTTTTCACCGCACTTTATCACGACCAAATCAGAGCAGTTAGAATCGGGTAGGTTCTCGGGGATAACGCATGACACGCCTGGATTACCAGTTCTCACTGCCACGACATCTCCTGGTTTGAGAGACGACTTTTTAATCTTTTGATGAAACCCCGGACTGATGAACTTCAGGTCTGTTGGGTCAAATCGAAACGGACGCACATTGAGAGACCTCAGAAAAGGTATGCCGTCTTCGACATACTCTTGAGCCATCGGCCCCACATAGCCGACGGTTATATCTTCTGCCACGTCACCAAGCTGAACTGTCTGAGCGGTAGGCATTCAATGGAAAGTCAATTGCTTCAACTTCTCGGCGATGGCGGATTCAATCACCTTTGAATCACCAAACAGGCGAACCAACTTGGCTTTCCTCACCTTAAGTTCCGCCTCAAACTGCGCTGGCGTGATGTCAACGTGGTCGAGTTTCACCTCAAAATACTGCCCGGCGCTGAGTGAGCAGTTCTTGGCGGCGATGTCGTCGTAGCTGACGACGACAGAGAAGTCTGCCACGGCTTCCTTGGCGTTGAAGACGCGGATGATTTGCTCCTCGTCCTCATGGGAGAGCAGGGTCTTCTGGTTTTTGCCTTCCTTGACCTTTTCTCCCAAGTTGGAGGCGTCGATGAGGATGACATCCCCCTGGTTCGTGGCATCCAGGAAGAGGATGGAGACATTGGTGCCGGTGGTGGCGAAGATGTTGCTGGGCATGGAGACCACGCCCGCGAGCATCTTGTTTTCTACCAGATGCTCGCGGATTCCTTTCTCAATGCCGCTCTGCGCGGTGATGAAGCCGGTGGGGACGACGATAGCGGCTTTGCCCTTCTTGCTGAGGGAGGCGATGATGTGCTGGATGAAGAGCAGGTAGATGGCCATCTTGTCCTTGTCCTTGTTTGGCACCTTGGGGATGCCGGAGAAGAAGCGCTGCTTGTTGGCCTTGGTGTCGAGCTGGTCGCGGAAGTCGGAGAAGTCGAGCTTGAAGGGCGGATTGGAGACAATGTAGTCGAACCGGCGCAGCGCCGTGCCTTCCTTGTGATAGGGCTCCAGAATGGTGTTACCCTGGATGACGTGCGGGATGCTGTGGACGAGGTTGTTCAGGATGAGGTTCAGCCGCAGCAGGCTGGAGGATTTCTGCGACACGTCCTGCGTGTAGAGCGTGCAGCGGTCCTCGCCGATGGCGTGGGCGAGGTTCATGAGGAGCGTGCCGGAGCCTGCGGCGGGATCGTAGCAGGTGACGTTCTTCACCGGCGCGGGCACCAGACAGGCGGCCATGATCTTCGCCACGGCGTGCGGGGTGTAATACTCGGCATACTTGCCGCCGCCGTCCTTGTTGTAGTCCTTGATGAGGTATTCAAAGAGCGTGGCGTAGAAGTCGAACTTCTCGGAGAAGAGGCGCTCGAAGCTGAAGGGGATCAGTTTGTTGATGATGGCACGGGCAAACTCGTCCCG
>CAMAYN010000247.1 GCA_945862285.1 Akkermansia muciniphila
CAAATCAAAAATCCATCTCTCTTCACTGCCCAATGCCTGTTAGTTGAGACCCCACCGAAACGCCGAATCAGGCAAGGAAAAGTAGATCAAAATACGCAAAAGCAATGCAACGAACTGGAGAAAATGTTACCAGAGATATGTAATCTCTATTCGCATTTTTCGACTTTAAAATTTTTACAATGACAAAACCTAAATTTTGCCACTCCGAAAAAAATATTGGAAATCTTATTCGCGTGATTGACGAAGTGTTGCAAAGTTATATCTCAAATCCCCAGTCAATTTTTCAGAGTTATTCCGAGTTTATCGAATATCAATTTGAAAATGTCTGTCGGCGTAATAAGGTCTGGTATAGAAAATCTAAGTGTATGGTTCCGAATTGCCAAGCAAAAGCAATTCAGAAATCTCACACATTACCTAGAAGTATGAGTCTTAGACCAATTGCTGAAGACGGCAAAGTGCTTACGCCTCAATTCAATCCCATAACTAACAGCCTAGAATTAAAGGAGGTAGGTTTAGCCAAAGCATCAACATTTCCTGGATTTTGCGAAGTTCATGAGCGCCTCTTTCACGAGTTTGAACAGAATAATTTTATATCCAATAAACACGAACTTTACCTACAAGTATATCGCTCTACGTGCCGTGAAATATATAGAACAAAGCATGTATCCGCACAATTTGAGTCTGTTATTTCTAAAATAAAATATTTAAGAGATCGGCGGCTTTTAGAAAAATTGCGTAATATATTGATATTGTATGGAATGCAAAATAATTTTGATATAAACGGTCTTAGTGTGGTGGAAGATTCGTTATTTACTATGTTTGAAGAGCGTTTTAATAATATTAAAAATCACCACATTGCATTATCAGAAATTCTACCAACTTTTGAGAATCATTTATTTCATGGTCAACAAGTAGGCACATACGTTTCAGCGATAACGATCGACATCAAAATTCCCGTTGCTTTATCGGGTAGTGCCACTATCGAAATAAATCACAAATGTTACAGAAGAAAACTATCAATAGTGATGGGATTGATGCCGAGCGGTAATCGTAGTCTTTTTTTTGTCGCAGGGCGAAAGGACGATCACCAGGAAATCGAAAATTACTTTTCATATTGGAAGAAAAATCCTTTCTCTATGTTGGCATTAGCTGAGACATGGATGCTGAATGGAACGGATCAATGGTATATTACACCTTCTGTATGGCGCGCAATTCCAGAAATGCGGAAGAAAGAATTGCTAAATATAATTATGAGCTATGACCAAAATATCGGTGACGATTTGGGAATTTCAATTTTTGACGAGATCCGAATAAAACTTCTTTCGGAAATAACATGCCCTGCATATGTTATATCCAAGGAAAGTAGTAAAATGAGCTAAAGAAAATCTCCAACTAGATCACGATTACCTCGTAAGTCTCTTGGCTATCCATATTAGCAACTTTATTTATTGAATTATCTGTTCGATTTAAATAATGTTTATACATTCATAAAATAGTCGCCTACATATTATTAATCAGTGTTAAATTCACACAGAAATTCCATGTTGATTTCTCGATATTGATTTAGTCATCCAATAAAACTTATTCTCTTTGAGAGAAAAATATCTTACAGCGGAGGTATACGCATTTTAGGGAGATTTTTTGGAATGAAGTCTCATTAAGTAAACGACACAGACGATTACAAATATGGGAGTTAAATAGGTGACTAATTTACCCGAAGCACTCGCTATACCCCCGATAGCAGAACCATCATTTTCGGGTTTTGTAGTTAAGTAGCGAGATAGTAATTCATACGTGCCTCTCTCATCAAGTGATGATGTTGCTGTTGCTACCGCTTCGCCATAATACCTTTTTACGAAATCGCTGGCTTCGCCAATTTCCTTGCTACGAATAGTTCTCAATTTATCGCAAAGCTCTTTACTAACGAAAAATGCAGTATCATTCCGATTGACTGGGTCAATTTCTATGGACTTCGCATTACACATGTTCAATGCCTTGTGAATAGAAGAAATTTTCTCCTCTTCACTTAAACTATCGTAATCTTTGGAAAGAACTGATTTCAGTGTTGCTTGGATTTTGTTTTCTAGGAAGTAGCGACCAACTCCTTGTGCTTGTCTAGTTAACTCCATTAACTCATTTGATCGAATCAAAAATAATTTTTTTTGATCTCCTGACATTTTGGATGAAAACTCATCCAGTAACATGGTTTTATCGCTAGGAGATAACACTAAGAACTCAGGCGTGTTGAAAATAGCATCAGCATTTTGCATGGCGGGATTTTATTGATTATTTGTTATTTTAGCAAGAATTCTCGCTATACATGGGCGCAAGAAATCTCTAAAGCCTTTCCCAAATTAATCAAACTTGCCAGTTGGTGTGAACAGAAAACCAACAAGTGCAAAAGGCACTAACCAAGGTGAAAGATATGCAAGAATGAGGAAGGGGGAAACTCCCATATCGCGGGCTCTTTTGAGATGAGCTGACAAAAGCGACCATGCCGCGGTAATATAGATTGGTGCCAAGATGAATGTTATGACTGGTTTGTTTTCATTAGATGCCCAGTCGATCAATTGCGCACTTATCATGAATAGGAAAACCGTAATTACGAGAACGATTGAAAATAACGAGCGCGGCATTTTTCCAGATGGAGAAAGAAGTAATGCTAAAATACCATACCTGAATGCAAGAGTCGCATGAGAAAGCTGCTCAGTTATTATCTGCTCAGCGCGGAATCGAAGATAATTTGCTTTTGCCTTTGTTTCATCACCTTCAGAAAACGCAATTGCCTTTGCCCAAATACCGTCAGACACCAGCCCACTTTGTAGTTCTTGCATGGCTATATTGTATGCTTCTTCTTCCGTCATCTAATTACACGGCAACTATAGACATTCGCAGGATTACAAGCAATGGTAAATCTCCGGGGGCATTCCGCGCATGGTATCATTTTGATTTTCTGAATGGGTTCAGACGAATCCGATTCATAGGGCAGATTAAGGTGCGCTTCCAATTGGTTTCCGATCTAGCTGTTTCCGAAGAGAATTTTCTCGCATGAGACATGAACGCAAACGCGTTACGGAAGCTGGTCTGGGGCTGATAGAGCGGTATTTTCATCGAAGGGATGACTTATCTACGAGTTAGTAAAAATGCGGATCGTTATGACGTGATGGAAGTTTTGAATGGATTTACCACCGTGACGCCGAAATAAGTCGTGGTATCCGACAAATCCTCGCTGTAGATGCGAGCGCAGCCGCTTGCCTCCGCCGCAGCCACAATCATCAGCTAGGATTTCCCACAGAAAATGCAGCACCACCTTTTGTATGAGTCGCCTGCCCCATGAAGGGGGGCGAGAGGGGGGATTCTTGTTGGATGTGTAACCCAGCGCGATACGCTGGGCTGGTATGTTGTCGCACCGTTGGTGCTTGAGAATTGGGAGAATTTCCTAGGCCACCCTTCAAAAAACACTTTTCGAATATTGCTCCTATCATCATCTCCATACGCCTGTTATCACTACTCCCGAACTTCTCACCAAACCTCAGCCATGAAAGACACCATCGTTCAGGAAATCCGTGACGCGAGAGCGTCCGTTGCCGCCGATTTCGACTGCGACCTCGGCAAATTCTTCGCCTGGGCCAAAGCCCACACCGCCGCCGAACGCAAGGCCAAGCAAGTCTTGCCCACTCATCCCGTCAACGTGCCGGGTAAATCCGTTGCACCGAAAGCAGCCTCCAAGAAGCGAGAGCGTCCGTCCGATGCCTCTGCGTAAAGCTTCCTCCTGCGGATTCTCCTCACCACATAACAACCCTTCAAAAATAAACAATCGTCACTGCTCACTGCTCACTGCTCACTGCTCTGGGGTCTGCCCCCTAAGCAGCGGATGCGTTACAATTCCCGCTTGTCAATTCCTTCGAAATCCTTAACCTACAGCCATGACATTGTTACTCGAGCTTCCTGATTCTTGGAAAACGCTGCTGGGTCTGGACACTGGCGACGCCGTGGGGAGGGCTAGGCAGATGTTAGTCATCGAGGGGTATCGGGAAGGTCGCCTTTCCCGTGGCCAAGCGGCGGAAATGCTCGATCTTGGATTTCACGAGGCTGAGGAGTTGTTCAGTCGGGTCGGAGCCGCCCAGCAGCCCACTTGGGATGAACTGGAACTCACTGGTAAAAATCTCCGAGCGATCCAAGGCCGATGAATCTCTTGAAAGGGGTAGTCGCAGACACGACACCGCTGAATTAGCTGATCCTCATCCGGCAATCGGAGATCTTGGCAACACTCTTTGATCAAGTACTGATCCCGCAGGCCGTCCTCAACGAACTACGGCACCCCAAGGCTCCGGAAGCGGTGAGTCACTGGCTGCGATCCCTTCCTTCGTGGCTGGTAGTCACGACTGTTCAAAAAATCGACGAGACCATCATGCTGGGACAAGGTGAGAACGAAGCGATAAGCCTAGCCATCGAACGA
>CAMAYN010000248.1 GCA_945862285.1 Akkermansia muciniphila
CATTGTAAGTTACAGGAGTAATATCGACAATTTGGGAGGTAGCGCTATTCAGTGTTGCAAATACAAATAGCAGCGTCGGAAAACAAAACGATTGCAAGTAAGTCATGGATAATGGAGGGAGTATTATTGTAATAAGATAGCGGTGATAATTTTGTTAGAATTCGACGTTACTTCGTTTTTATCTAACATCTAACAAATCAGATACATAGCATGCGCTATGCCAACTCATGATATAATTCGAAAAATATCTCAAATTATTGTTAGATAGGAGCTTGACGAGGAAACTATGGCTTCTCTAACAAAATTCTCCAGTTAGGGAGTGTGACAAAATTGACAGATCACATGTACGGAGGATTGATTGATTCCTGAACAAAAGCTACGATCTTTTGGAGCGGATTATGGGAGTATGATTGATAATGTATCTACAACAACCGTTGTCATTTTTTACTTCATGTGAGGCGGGGCGGCTGGGGAGAATCATTGATTCGATGGTAGTTCGCATTCTTAGTTTGGCTTCGAGCATCGTTTCATCTTGTTCGTTTGTCCTTCGTTCTCTCTAGAGCGCGTCAATGATCTGAATCCTGTTGAATCCTAAAGGCAACCGAGTCGGTCGTAGCAACCTTCGCTGAATGCATATGGAGTCGGTAGGCGCCTAGGAATTTCTCAAAGTCTGATCCCGATCAATCAAGGCCTTCAGCGGGAAAAGATTTTTTAGAAATGGGCAATCAACGGCTGCGAAATGCGACAATCGGGGAGTGCCGCGAAAAATTTCACAAAAACTTCATTTTTTTGTTGTAATTGATACTGAGTCTCAATTACAACTTCTCCGCCATGCATCAAATCCGATTGTATCACAAGACAAAAATATCCATGTTAAGCCGCGCATTACTCGCTGGGCTTGTTCCTTGCGTTTCGCTAAATGTTTTCGCGCAAGCACGACCAGAGGATACTCCTCCGGCGACAGACGACCTCGATGCCGTTGTGGTTGTAGGGGAGACGATTTCGGAGCAAAAGATTCAAGATCCGTTTCTGCCTCCTGTCGTTGGAACAAGCATTTACGCCGGGAAAAAAACCTCGGTGATGGACTTTGATTCCCTTCCCCAAATTAATACCGATAACTATCGCCAAGCATTTTCCAAAACTCCTGGATTACTCGTAAGCGAGTTGAGCAACAACTCGCTACTTTCGTTGAACTATCGTGGCATCGGCGATCCGCATGAATCACAAAATCTCATGGTGCTGAAAAACGGTATTCCTTTTGTGTTAGATCCGCTCGGCTATTCCACAGTCTATTTTGCTCCGCCGTTCGAGAGTTTAGATCGACTCGAATTCGTTTCGGGCGGTGCAGCATTGCTGTACGGTGCTCAACCATCGGGTGCGCTGAATTACATCACGCACGAGCCTGATCGTTCTCGTCTGCTAAAAGGGAGCACACAAACTATCGTTGGAAGCTTTGATCTTCAGTCAGTATTTACAACTCTCCAAGGAGGAAATGAAAAATTTGGCTACATCTTGAATTACGATCATCGTTCCGGAGATGCCTTTCGCACGAGCAATAGTGATTTTGAATTAAATGGTGTGGATTTATCCTTGGTATTCGACATTGCCGAGAGACAACGCCTTACCGCGAGCATTGAATATTATGAATCAGATCACGGTGAACCAGGTGGACTTACTTTGGCGAATTATAGAGCCAATCGTGAGCAAAATCTTTTGAATCATGATCGTGTTCGGCTAGACCGCGTTTTTGGTTCAATTGGCTATGAACTCGGTGATGAAAATGCGAAGTGGAATACCCGTGTGTGGGCCTCGGATGTGGTGAGATACAGCAAACGCCAGACAGGCCAGGGATTTGGCACTGTCACGGGAAATCAACTCGATATCAATCAGCATACCTATTACACGCTCGGTTTGGACAGCCGTATGTTACTGAACTACGATCTCGGCGAAAATAAAAATACTTTTACCTTAGGAATGACGGCCATCAATGTTCGCTCGCCGATCTTCACCGAGCGTACGAATGCGAATGACTTGTTTTCAGACCGAGGGCCCAATCTTCGATACGATGCAGAACGGGAATCAAATATTGCAGCTCTTTTTGCGGAAAATCTTTTCCGTTTGGGTCGTTTCACCATTACTCCATCAGTTCGTTTGGAATACAATGAGCAATCGATGGATGAAGAGGTAAACATCAGCAAACCATCGGCGAATTTGATCGACGAATCTCGTGATGAGGTCGTGCCACTGGGAGGGCTTGCCGTAACGTATGATGTGACAGATGGAACAGAAATCTATGCGAATCTTTCAAGCGCTTACAAGCCCCCCACATACGGAGATGCCTTTCCTGCTGGTGGCGCTGATACTTACAGCGATAACCTAGAAGCTGGCCAAGTCGTCAACACCGAGTTGGGCTATCGCGGAAAACCAAAGGAATGGGCAACCTTTGACGCGAGTATTTTTCACATTGATTATGACAATCGTTTTGGTCGTGTAGGAATCAATTTTCAAAACGTAGGACGTTCTGTAAACCAAGGCGTTAGTTTATCGGGAGACGTTGATTTTTATGATCTGTATCATGGTAAATCAGCTTTCGATGTAAGTTGGTATGTTGCCTATCAATATCTCGATGCCGAGTTCAAAGACGGATTACCCGCAGTCGTTAACAGAACGCCGCAATATGCCCCTGAACACATGCTGCGCACAGGCTTGATTGTGCAGCAGCAAAAAGAATGGAAAGTTGCGGCGATGCTCACATACCTAGCGGATCATTTTGCCGATGACGGAAATTCTGCAAACTTTGCCATTCCTGCTTACACCGTAGTCGATCTCACTGCGGAAGCGAAGATTCTATCAAATTCTGGTGATGGCACAGGGACAGAACTGTGGGCGTTGTGCGGCATTAATAATCTTCTCGATGAAGAGTATTTCAGCCGTGTGCGCGGTAATGGAATCGACCCTGCCGTCGGACGAAACTTCTACGTCGGACTAAGAGCCGAATTCTAAAATTTCCTTTAGCAAAGTGTTGTGCGGGCTACCTTCTCCGAGTGGGAAGGTAGTCCGTTATTCTTTGCCAAAATTTTTCTTGGCAAGACATTCAGCTAAAATCATTCTTTGCCAACGACGATGCTTGAAGAGAATTTGATCAAGAGTAATTTCTGAAATTAGTTTGCGAAAAATTGCTTCAAATCGTCAATCGTTCTCTCAACCATTTCCGCTACGCCCGTGACTACTCAATCTGATTCTTCCGTGCCCTATTTTAGTAACGCATTCATTCCTCCTAGTGTTACGGACCTGCAAGAAAGAATTCCGCATTTGCAAATTCTTTCCTTCATTGGTCACGGAGGTATGGGAACGTACTATAAAGCGCATCATCCTAGGTTGGATCGGCTCGCTGCTGTGAAAATCTTACCCGTTGATCCTCGTCAAGACGCGGGGCTGATTGCAGGCTTTAAAAAAGAAGCCAAAGCGATGGCACGACTCAACCATCATAATATTATCGGCGTTTATGATTTCATCGAAACAGAAACGGCGCTCTATCTGGTGATGGAATATGTGGAAGGCGATATTTTTGAGCGGCTGATCAACCTGCGGAGTTTTGATCACAGTGAAATTCTAGCAATCATCACGCAAGTTTGTTCGGCCTTAAGTCATGCGCATGAAAATGGGGTGATTCATCGAGACCTGCGACCTGGCAATACGTTGTTAGATCAAAGTGGTGTCGTGAAAATCGGAGACTTCGGGCTAGCCCGTCTGATGGGGGAAGAATTATTCCGCAGAAAAATGACCGAAGCCAATCGCGAAATGGGCACCATGGATTATGTGGCACCTGAGCAATGGGAAGAAGGCCAAGAGGTGGATCACCGTGCGGACATCTATTCGGTTGGGATGATGATTTACAAACTTTTGACCAGAGTGTTACCACGGGGCGTATTTGTTGCCCCATCACAGTTGGTGCCCAATCTTGACCCTCGTATAGATGATCTTGTCATCCGTTGCTTGCAGACCAATCCCGCAAACCGCTACCAGAGTGTGAGTGAACTTTGGACTGAAGTCACTCGCTTACTAGAACCACCGCAAGAGCCAGTTTCTCCCAGTCCAAAATTCCGGTTTTGATGCCAGAACGAGTTAAACTTTAAACAATCCCCCGCGTTTGCCGCCAATCACTGCGGCACCGATGATCGCTACCGATAAAAACACCATCGCCCACATGCCGAGCGCGGCGGCGAGTTGCACGCCATTTCCTAACGAACTCAATAAAGTGTAGATCGCTTTGGTAATCGGATAGTGCTCGTTTTGTTGGGCTAAGATAAGACTGTCGCTGACCTCTAACATCGCAAAAGCAAAAGCAAGAATTGCCCCAGCAGCGAGATTCGCGCCGATGAGCGGAATGGCAATTTTCCG
>CAMAYN010000249.1 GCA_945862285.1 Akkermansia muciniphila
TGAGCACGGTAATTTTTTCTGCTCGCAGAACGGCGGTGGCAAGGCGATTTTCGTCGTATTGAGGAATGAGCAAATCTTTGATGACGGACCCAGGTTCCATGAGATCGAATAGGGCGGAAGTCGCATCTTGCGCAAGCACAACGGAGGAACTGCCTAGCGCGAAAGTGGCCGACAGGAGTAGGAAAACGGTAGGTTTTTTTGTTTTAGCCATGCGCGGCTAGATGAATTGCGTGAAGTTTGATGAGGAGTGCCTCCATGTCGCCGAGGGGGATTTGATTCGGCCCATCCGATAACGCGGCAGCAGGATTCGAATGGGTTTCCATGAATAATCCATCGATTCCCGTGGCAATGGCAGCGCGGGCGAGAACGGGAGCGAGTTCGCCATCGCCGCCGGTGGCACCTCCCAATCCGCCCGGGCGTTGCACGGAGTGGGTGGCATCAAAAATGACCGGCATGCCCTCTTTGCGCATCCAATAAAGCGAGCGCATGTCGGTGACGAGGTTATTGTAGCCGAAGGTGGTGCCGCGTTCGGTGATGAAGAAATTTTCGCAGCCGAAAGAGCGTAATTTTTCGGCGATGTTGATTGTGTCCCACGGGGCGAGGAATTGACCTTTTTTGACATTAACGATGCGCCCAGTTTTGGCGGCGGCTTCGAGGAGGTCGGTTTGACGGCAGAGAAAAGCAGGGATTTGCAGGATGTCGATATGTTCGGCGGCGATTTCAGCTTGCTCAGCGGTATGAATGTCGGTGGTGACGGGAACATTCAATTCTTTGGCGATCTCGCCAAGGATGCGGCAACCTTCTTGCGGGCCAGGGCCACGAAAGGATTTCACAGAAGTGCGGTTGGCTTTATCGAACGATGCCTTGAAAACAAACGGCGTGCTGGTGCGGGTGGTGATGGCATGAAGTGCGCGGGCCATTTCCCATGCGAACGACTCCGTCTCAAGGGCGCAGGGACCGAGGATGAAAAAGGGCTGGCCGTTGCAGGCGGTGATATTTTTGATCGAGAATGACATGGGAGTTGGTTAGGAATGTTTTTTGTAGAGTTTGCGGATGTTATCGAGCGCGGCATCGAGGAGTTTTTGCTCGTGGGTGGTAAGATTTCCTATGGTTTTGGCGGCGAGCATTTCTAGGCAATCGAGCACGGACTTTGCTGCACGGAGATTGACGGATGTTTGACCATTAGCGGGGTGGGGGATTTGCCCTAGGAATAAGCCGGCGTTTTGCGCTTGCAGGAAAAGGAAGTCGTCAAAGCGTGGGTCAGGAACGGGATCAATGGGCATGGCGGGAGATAGTAATGCGGATTTTTCGCTTGGGAAAGCAAGAAAGTGCTAGCTTGGCAAAAAATCCTGAGCGATGGTCGTTTCGATGTTTTGGGATTCGCTGTTGAGCGCGCAGCGGAGATGTTTGAGATATTCCACACGGCTAATTTCCACGGCTCCTAGTGAGAGAGTGTGATCGTTGGCGACTTGGCAGTCGCAGAGGGTGATGCCGGATTCGAGATGATCGGCAATCATGTGGGCAAAGGCGACTTTGCTGGCATTCGAAACGAGGGAAAACATGCTTTCGCCGAAAAAGGCGTTGCCGATTTTCACCCCGTAAAGGCCACCGACGAGAATGTCATCTTGCCAGACTTCGTAGGAATGAGCGTGGCCAGCTTGGTGCATGGCGATGTAGGCGGATTGCATTTCCTTGGTGATCCATGTGCCTTCTTGTTCGAAGCGCGGCACGGATTGACAATGTGCGATGACTTCCGCAAAGGCGGCGTTTTTGGTGAAGGAAAAATGACGCTTTTTGATCAATTTCCTCACGCTGTGGCTGATGCGAATTTGTTCAGGAAACATCACCGCGCGCGGGTCGGGTGACCACCAGATGATGGGTTGCTCATCGCCATACCATGGGAAAATACCGCTGCGGTAGGCGAGCAGGAGTCGCTCGATGGAGAGATCGCCACCGAAGCAGAGAATGCCGTCCTCAAGTGCTGTATCCACGGAGGGAAATTCGAGGTTTTTCCCTAACTCAGGGAGATAGACGACGCGAGCCATTGATGAAACGAATCAAACCGTGAGGGGGAGGAGATTGCTAGGCGATAATGGCTGATGTGCGGGAGTGGCCGACATCAGGGGGTTTTCTTATATACAGGATATAAGTTAAATTCGATGCGATTGAAGGCCGTTGGGTCAAAGGTGGCTTCACCGAAATGTTGTGCACGACCTTTGTATTTTCCGTCTTGAGTGATTTCCTCTACGCGAAATGTCACATAATTGCCATCGGGAAACCAGCAGCGAATGTCGCCATTTTGTAGTAGTCGTTCGTTGTATTCCACGGGAGGAATATCCATTTTTTTGATTCGTGCGATGGGTAATTCCATCTCGCCAAAACGTGTGGACAACATGATTTTCCCTGAAGCTATTTTTTGATAACTCCCTAGAGCAATATCGCCATTTCTGAGATAAATGCGTTGTTCGCCCTTCGCGGGATCGGGATCAGGATTGGTAATCGGATCTGGTTTGGGGGGCTTTTCATTGGGCAATTTCCCATTCCAATAGCTCAACTGAATTTTGCTAATTTTTAAATCGTTCGATCTACCAGCAGAGGAAAATGAAATGGCTTTGCCGACTGGTTTTTGCCCTGGGTCCGACCATTCTTGAACGAGTTCTTTGTCGCTATACAAGGCGATTTTGCCCGTCTTACGGTCCACATAGAGTTCGAGTGTCGTCTGCTCTTTTTCCCGCAGAGGTGACTGATTGCGTTCATTGCCCTGGAGAATGCCACCATTGTTGTCGGAGAAACGCTGGAGGTAGCAATAGTTAGGGTCGACGGTCATTAAATAACCGTCGCTGCGGCTGGAGGCCTTTTCTGTGCAGAAGATGATCTGAAAGCTGAGGCGCGATTCTGATTCCGCTTTTAGGCTTAGGCAAAATGCTTCGGGAAGATCATCAAACATGCGACTTGCCGTGCCGTTGGCAGACTTTTGATCGAGAAAGCCGTTTTGGTTTTCCCATGATTTTGATGGAGAAAAAGTCCAGTCATTTTCGAGTTTTGGACCACTGTAGAAAAATGCTTTTTTGTCGCTGATGTCAAATGATCGAATCATGTTGCGATCAAGTTGCAGGCGACCTGCGTACCAAGTATCGAGCACAACGTGTTTTTCGGTAATGTCAACGAGTGAGCCATAGATCGTATCTCCTGCCATTTTTTGATTTTGTTGGCGAAGATCTGGATTAAAATGCACAAAGGCCATGTGATCTCCCTCTGCTTTCATTTCCGCCACGTCGGAGAGTAAGATTTCTCGAATTTTTTCGATTTGCACCTTTGCTTCTCCACCTAAGGTGTCCGAGTTCCAAGATAGTTGATTGTTTTGTAAAGAGACGATACTTCCTTTGAGACTATCGCCATTGGTAAAGTAAACCGTTGATTTTTCGGGCGTTGCGGCCCATCCGATGGCTGTGGTGATCAGGAAAACAAGTAATGTGTTGGTATTGATCATGGGCGGTTAATTTCTAGGATCAAGGACAGAGGAATGAGCAATCGCCCAAGGGAATCGTGATCCGTGATTACGTTGTTGTCTTGGAATTGCAAAGAATCCACATGGAGTCTTCCTTCATCGCTTGTGAGGATTTGAAATTTTCCTTTTGTCGTGGATGCCTCACCCGCAAAGTAGATCTTCGCTACTTCGTTTATGTTTGCTTTGATGTTTTCCGCTGCGTGTGGATTACTAAAAACGATCGTAGGCTCAGTTCCTGATTGTATTTCTAATAAATCGCCCGAATAGCGATTGCATTCGAGGTCATAGATCGAATCGTTCTTGGTGCTGAATTTCTTTTCATTGTGAGCGGTGGAAAGAGCTGGATCAAATTCTGCGACACGAAATTCACGCAGTTGACAATTCGCGCCGGATCGACCCGAACAAGTGGTTTTGTAGAATTTACCATCGGGGATTTTACCTGAATCGGTTGGATCAGAGATATTATCACGGATTTTTTTTCCGTTTACCGATAGCCCGAGTGTTCTGTTACCACGATCAATCGAGAGTTCGATAAGGAAGTTTTTTTCGTTTGCATCATTTGTCCGAAACTCAGGAGATTCGCTCAACATGATGGGTGCCCTCATCGTGGGGGACTGCCTCATCAACTTCAGGCCACTGCTGTCGATGCTGATACGATAGCAGAGATCTTTGCTGGAAGCGGAAGGGCTTGCGATAATCATCTCGAATGTAGCGTAGTCGCTACTGGTAATTAGCCATGAGATTTTATGGCGGGTGGGGAGTTCTGGAGCTTCCCACTGCGTTGATCCGGCTCCCTTGAAAACCATGATGCCATTTTCGAATTTGCAATTTTGGATGTTTTTCCATCCCGTCTCTTTAGGACCGCTGTAAATGGTTTT
>CAMAYN010000250.1 GCA_945862285.1 Akkermansia muciniphila
GATGCTATAACTAGTGGAATTCTGATCGAATGATGGCATCAGCGTATTAACGGATTGGATGATGTTGGCTAGGTTAGCGTTCGATGAAATTTCGCGAGCCAGAAGAAGATGAGATTCATGCAATTCTATAATTTCACTTGTAGTAGGAAAATTCAAGCTGCTCAAATGGATTGGGCTTATTTTTGGTTCAGGGCTGTAGTTATAGGTATCAATTCCTGTGAATCCGATTGTAGCATCGTCACAAGCGAAAAAACCGTTATCAGAATTAGCTACTATATGAGTGACAATTTTGCCACTCAAGAAAGTGTCTCGAGACACGAGTGTGGGTTCATAGATAAGAAAGTCGAGACTGCCAATACCGAGTATCCCGTTTGCATTTCTTCCCCATGCTGCTGCAGTAGAATCATCACATAATGCGAATGTGCTGCCGTAGCGGTTTGTCGTAATCTTCGTCACTGTTTTACCAGCGAGGACACCGTTTGTTTTTACCAAGACAGGAAGGGTGGTGCTCCCAAGTCCGCTATCGCCCGTGCCAAGCTGTCCATAGGCTCCCCATCCCCAGCTAGCAATTGTACCATCTGTACAAATTGCATAACAAGCATAATCAGCGGTAATTTTAGATATTGTTTTTCCTTGTAACACACCAGTTCGACTTACTTCTCTCGGCGAAGAGTTCGTGGATTGTGAAGTTCCGTCACCCATTTGACCATATCCCCCTTCTCCCCATGCTAACAGCGTGTTATCAGAACATAGTGCTAAAAAATTATCTCTACCTGCGGAGATACGTATGATTTTTTTGTTTGCGAAACTTGGGGTTAAATTAACAGCTACAGGGACATTTGAATTGATTGTCGTGCCATTGCATAATTGCCCACTATGATTTAATCCCCAAGCTACTACGGTTCCATCAGAGCATAAAGCAAACTTTGAAGATTCATGGCCAGATATCGCTACCACAGTCTTGCCAGCCAAAGCGCCTGTGTTGTCAACAAGAACGGGAATCGAAGAGAAATAAGACGCATCCCACGTGACGATTCTCCCATCGTTGCACAGAGCCATACCATACGATGAAGCCATGATCTTTCTGCCTACCAGTGCACCCTTGTCTGGTCCTATATTCGAATGGCGCGTGAAGCCAACGATATCGACAAAACCCCACTGTAAAACCAAATCATTGCCGTCTCCGCCGTAGTAATTTACTACAAAATCATAGCTTTTTCCAGCATAGCTTAGAGCTATTGTTTGACCATGCGAAAGGTTAGAAAACTCACCATCGATAAAGTCCAATCCAGTATTTTTTACAATCGTAAAAGCACTACCGGCACTTGGCGTATGGCTCAAGGTGATATCAACTTGATTGCCTGTGGCCGTGTAGCTGCTGGCAGTGACGGGTATGTGCGTTGCGTTAGCGAAGTCAGCAGTGATCGTTTCTGCATGACATAAGAGGGAGAAATTCAGAAGTAAGGAGGGTATAATTGCACGTAGCATGAATATTAATATAATAGTAAAGGGGCAGCTTAGACAATAAAATTATTCAAAATCTTTGAACATTCTAACAATGCAACAAGGAGTAAAAGGTAAAATCTGAGTCTGGTAAGGAAAAAAGGCCAAAAATGGTCAGTTCCAGCTAGCAAATACCTCTGATCTCCATCGCCAAAAATGTCGCGATTTCACCTTACTATTGTTCCCGTTTGCGTAGTGAAAAAAATCCTCACTGCGTAGATGAAATTTTTTTGAATAAAAATAAGAATCATTCTTGATTATTTAAAAAGCGAGCGTAAGTTTCGGCGCGATGTTAGCTAAAACAGCAAAAAAAGACGATGACGAATCACCCACCGAGGTGATCAACGGCTTGCGCATGACTCGCCAACGCCGTGAAATTTACAAATTACTCCTCGAAAAGCGCGTTCACCCGACGGCGCAGGATGTGTTCATTGAGATAAAAGACCGCCTACCGCAAATCTCCTTGGCTACTGTTTATAACTGCTTGGAGGCTTTGTCGAATCACGGTCTGGTCAAGCAAGTGCATTTTGACCGCGAATCATGTAGGTATTGCCCCAACCTCCAAGAGCACGGGCATTTTTACGATCTTGCCAGTAATTCCATCCACGACATCACCTTTAAGCCAGGCGTCAATCTTAGCGATTTCCTCGAATTACCACCCGGCGCGCAGGTCTCGCACATTGATCTCTCCATACGCGGCACAATTGCTTAATCTCCATAGATCTTCCTTCTTACCATTCTCAAACGAAAATATACACACCATCCACATGTCATTGCTCATCGAAAATCTTCACGCAACACTCCCAGACGGAATGCCGATCCTCAAAGGAGTCAATCTTGAAATCCCTGCGGGTGAAATCCACGCCATCATGGGGCCCAATGGTTCAGGGAAATCCACCCTGTCGAAAGTCATTTCCGGCCACGAGGCCTACGTCGTCACCGATGGCTGCGTTACCCTAGATGATACCGAATTGTTAGAACTTGATGTGGATCAACGCTCCCGCGCCGGGATTTTCCTTGCTTTCCAATACCCCGCCGAAGTCCCAGGTGTCTCGAATGCCAATTTCATTCGCGCCGCACTCCAAGCCCGCCTGCCGAAAGGTCAAGACATTGACGCCGTTGCATTCTACAAAAATCTCTACAGCAAAATGGACTTGCTAGAAATAGATCGCAAATTCACCGCCCGCTCAGTCAACGAAGGTTTCTCTGGCGGTGAAAAGAAGCGTAACGAAATCCTGCAAATGCTCATGCTGGAACCAAAGTATTGTATCCTTGATGAAACCGACTCCGGTCTCGACATCGATGCCCTAAAAATCGTCGCTAAAGGTGTCAATGCCATGCGTTCTGAGAATCGCGGCATGTTGCTGATCACACACTATCAGCGTTTGCTCGACTACATCACGCCCGACTACGTTCACGTCATGGCCGAGGGTCGCATCGTTCGCTCCGGTGGGCCAGAGCTTGCCTTGGAACTCGAAAAAGAAGGATACGAATTCCTTAAAGAACTCGCACCAGCCTAACAATTCAACATCATGTCACTCGATCTCCTGCCAGAAACACTCGACCAAGAAACCGCCGAAGCCGTCAACATCGACCGCTCGGTTGGTGACTTCACTTTTCCCGAACGTCACAAATATGACGCGGGTCGTGGTCTAACAGAACGAACTGTGGACTACATCTGCGATGTGAAAAATGATCCACAATGGATTCGTGATTTCCGTCATCGCGCGTTAAAAGTTTTCCGCGAAAAGCCCATGCCCACCAACTGGGCCACGGAAGACTTGAACAACATCAACTTTGACGAAATCCGCTACTACTTATCCGACGGAGAGAAACCAAAGCGGTCGTGGGATGATGTGCCTGATGACATCAAGCGCACCTTTGACCGCCTCGGCATTCCTGAACAAGAACGAGCCTTTCTTGCGGGTGTGGAAGCGCAATACGACTCAGAAGCTGCCTACTCGAACATGAAAGAAGAACTCACCAAGCAAGGTGTTATCTTCGCTAGTTCTACCGAAGGACTTCATAAATATGAGGAAATTTTCCGCCCATGGTTTGGCAAGGTCATTCCTACGGGCGACAATAAATTTTCCGCTCTGAACTCTGCCGTATTTTCCGGTGGCTCGTTCATTTACATTCCTAAAGGCGTAAAACTCAAGCAGCCACTGCAAGCGTATTTCCGCATCAATTCCGAGTCTTTCGGGCAGTTCGAGCGCACGCTGATCATTGCCGATGAAGGTGCTGAGGTGATGTACATGGAAGGCTGCACCGCGCCAAAATTCGAGACCGCCACCTTGCACTCCGCTGTTGTCGAACTCGTTGCCCTGAAAGGCGCAAAAATCCAATACGTTACCGTGCAGAATTGGTCATCAAACGTCTTCAACCTCGTCACCAAACGTGGCTTGGCCATGGAAGATGCAGAGGTTCGTTGGATCGATTGCAACATCGGTTCACGGCTCACTATGAAATATCCCGGCGTGATCATGAAGGGGCGACGTGCCCGCGGTGAGGTCATTTCCATTGCCCTTGCTAACACTGGACAACACCAAGACACCGGTGCGAAAATGATTCACGCCGCCGACGAGACCACATCCAACGTCGTCTCGAAATCCATCTCCGTCGGCACTGGACGTTCCACATATCGTGGTCAAGTTCATATACCGAAGCACCTCAAGGGATGCAAAAATAACACAGAATGCGATGCGCTGCTCATCAATGCCAAGAGTCGTACGGACACATATCCCGCCATCACCGTCAAGGGCAGTCAGCACGCTACCCAGCATGAGGCCAGTGTTTCTCAAGTCTCCGAGGAAATGCTTTTCTACATGCAACAACGGGGCATCAGCGAAGGCGCTGCTATGTCACTCGCCGTAAA
>CAMAYN010000251.1 GCA_945862285.1 Akkermansia muciniphila
GGGAAGCACGCGCAGGCGCATTTCCGCAACAGCACCAGTTTCATCCTTCGGAACAAGTCCTACGGCTCCAATCAATCGCTCTGGCCATCCGCGCGTCATGATTTTTATGATCTCCCCGGAAATGCCCAACCACAATCTAACACGTGCCATTTCATCTGGCCACGGCTCGCGCAGCCAGGCATCGTCTTCTGTTCCCTGCACCATATCCGCACCTCGAATCTGCGCCATTTGCTCTCGCCAAGCGGTCTCTCTCGCCTCTTGATCGCGACGTCTCATCGCTACAATCTCTGCTTTTTCTCTTTCCAGACGAAGATGTGGCGGGTCTTGGAAATCGATACCCGCAAAGTTGTAACGAATTTTTTCACCCTTTGCTTTTCGAATTTGTCGATCTGCACTCAGTCTTCCTGCCCTTGCAGTAATGAGTCTTGGATTGAGTTGCTCGGCGTGAGCGTATGCTTCTTTGGCTTGCTCCATTCTTCCTGTAGCAGCCTCGATTTGACCACGAGTAAACCATCCGATCACGCTGTTAGGGTTGTTCTCTAGCAAAGCATCCGTAACCGATTTCGCTTCGGCAAATTGCTCTTGATGGTAGAGCGCACGCGCAAGCAAAAGTTTCCCCCATATCGTATTCGGTGCATCGAGCAACCATTCTCGTGCCAGCGTCTCCGCTTCTGCCCATCGTTGTAAATGCAAAAGCGCCTGCCCTAGCCACGGTGCCACCTGCATCTCTGTCGCCCCTTTTTCGCGAGCGCGACGCGCGTGCTGATCCATTGCTGCATACTCGCCGCGATATCCCGCAGCTTCTGCTAGTGCTAAATCTGGATAGGGAGAACAATCACAAAAATCCCCTAACGCCGAGTCCAGAGCAGCGGCTTCCTTCATCAAACCCAAGGATGCACGGCACTCGGCAAGGGACAGGGCTAACTCCCCATCGCCAGCACCCACGAACCAAGCCCACTCCAGCCATGTCCAAGCCTCCTCCACTCGCCCAACCTGCCAAAGCGCCCGCCCCAGATCAGATGCATAACTCCCCGATGCAGCAATATTCGAGAAATCTGGTGCAGCAAAGCATTGGCGCGCGGAATCACGATGCACTACAGGCTCTTTTGCATGACTCTTGTCTCTGCTTTCCTCATGGTTGCATGGGTGCAAAACATCCGCAAGAAGCCGCCCCATGCCGTTTTCCTTTCTTGGCGCCAGTCCTGCGGCGCACTCAAGAGTCGGCACGAGGTCAAAAATTGTGGCACCTTCAACGATCATGCCGCCCTGCTTAAATAGTGGTCCGCTCATCGCGAAATAACCTGCTGGCATTTCGCGTTCATTTCGTTCGCCAAGAATCGACCGTGGATTTCGCCAATCTCCGCCGGAAGATACAACGCATATCGAGACATCCGCGCCTAATTCCTGACAAAGTTCTCCCAATAACAAATCCCGCAACTGATGAGCCTTCGCAAGAACATTGCCGTAAAAGTGCCGATCTTCTGCCGACACCTCGGAGTCATCTCGATGATTTCTAGCAAACATTCCAAAATCCCGCCGCACATTTTGTAAAAAGGGGCAATACACTACCCACAGCCCGTCATTTCCCTTAGACATGGCAATCACCGCGTTGTGATTGCTGTAAAGTTCCGATAGATGAACCAGCAATTTTTTTGCCAATTTGTCATGTTCCAGCCGAGCGGGCGTGAGATCTGGCATGAACAATTGTAACAAGCCATGCTCGATTTCCTCTGGTGAAACTTTGCATTGCTCGAACTCGTCGGTTAGCTCCGCAGGATGGATGATTCCTTTTTTATCTCCCAGGTTTGCTCCATGCGATGACGCAAAGCGATCCGTGACGAAAACACCTTCTACCACCTCCGCAGGATAAACGCCCGGCCATGCGACAACGCGCGACCGCCAACCCGCCTGTGAAAATCGTGTCCATATTGCTTCACACCGGTTTGGCACATCCAAGATTGATCCCACCACTCCGTGCTCGGCTGGATGATGACCCGTGGAAACGCTCGTCCAGCCCATCACTGGTGGACAATTTTCTAAGCCCATCAGGGCACCACAAATTCCACTCGCTTCAATCCTTTGCAGTGTGGGCAACGCACCTCGCATCATGGCAAATCGCAGATCTTGCCACGGATCAAAATCGCTAGCGAAAAGCAGCAGCTTTGAAGGTGATTCCATGCATCTCGTTGGATAGAGGAAAGCCCGCAGACACTCTGCGGGCTTTCCCATAAAATCAATTTGAATCGAAAAGGTTAGGCGTGAATGCGGCGACGGCGTTTAAAGGCTAAAGCACGTCCCGCAAGCAACGCAAGCGCTGAGGCACTTGGCTCGGGGACGGCACCTGCGGTCAATGTTCCTGCATTGTTATAACCAACACCCAGGAGACTGATTGTATTGGAATCATCTAAAGGAGCCGTATCAGAATAATTGATGTAAATCCATGCTTGATTGCCAGTTGCATGATTGTCTAAACCAAGGTAACCAATGCCATCAGCGGCACCAGAGTCTTGATTCCACTCGGATCCTACCGGCACAGATGAATCAAGTTGCGCAGCAGTAGCTGCTGAAGAAAGTAGGTCAGGAATGGCATCTCCTAAAGCATAGCGTTTCGCAAATGAGGAAGTAACTGGAACCCGCCAATCGCCAGATGCAATGACTTGTGGCTTCGCACCGCTTCCAAAAGCGAATGATAGACGTGCATCTTCTCCAGAAACGACGGAGGTCGAAGCAAATCCAGTGTCGAAATCGATACTGATAAAACTGGCAGTCGTAATCAAGATGGGCGAGGATGAATAATCTACGCTAACGATTGCTGACTGTCCTACTCCCACGCAGCTACCAGAGAGCGTAGAACCTAAGATGAATTTGTTTAATGATTTCATGGCAAACATTTCATAGAAATTATAGTAATATATGTCAAATTTTTTGTCAAAAAAAGTGACAACGTGAGCTTATTCACGCGGGATGGGAAGTGGTTCACGCGCTTTGTGCCAATTCTTGGGAATCCCGTCCAAGCCCGAAAACGATGCAATGATCCCGCCGACGATTGCACCGTTTGTATCGCAGTCTCCTCCGACTTCAATCGTGCTCAATAGCGCCTCCTCGTAGCAGGCTAGATGATTGCATGCGCTCCAAAGGCAAAATGGAACAGTGTCTTGCGCTGAAATCTCCGATCCATTGCCGACTTCTCGTACCACTACCTTAGCTGTTGCGCCAGACAAGCGATGTGATACGGCGAGACGCTCTCGAACTTTGCTCTTCGGCGTAAGATCTAACACGGCTTCCCAGATCGCCCGCGTCGCAACATCTGCTGACTGGTTCTTATGTTTGCTCGCTACAGCGGCTGCCACTGCCACGGCGATAGCACCAGCTATGCCTTCGGGATGAAAGTGTGTGACATGCGCCGACTTCGTAGCCATAGTAGGCACAACCGATAAATCATCGGCGAAGTAGGCACCGATGGGAGCGGCCCGCATCGCGGCACCATTGCCAAATGAACCTCCTCCAAATGCATTCTTCGATACCTCACGCCACGGCATGCCGTCACAAATCTGCTGAAGAATGTGCCGTGCCATCTTACCGTAACCTCGGTCTGGGTCATTCCGATAGCGCTTGGCATACGCCCAAGCAAGAACATCATCATCGATCCCGCCCAAGCGTTCCAGCGTTTCAACAATGGCCAGTGCCATTTCTGTGTCATCGGTGAAACGCAATGTGCCTGGCCGAAAGGCTGAGAAATCGACCAAGTCACGACAACGGTATGATTGGTAACTGAGCGCCTCTCCCACAGCATCACCAACGGAAAGTCCCTCAAGACATTCCTTTGCGCGAGCAAGACAGAGATCGGATTTGTTTCGGTTCATCATGATTCAACGCTACCTCATCCACCTAAGTAACGCAAGCAAATGCGGGGTCAGAGCATTTATCAAGTTTCATGCCCCACATGCCCATCCCTTTTTTCCCGCCCATTTTTCCGCTTTACTCTAAAGAAGCTTTTCCGTTAGTTTGCGCTCGTTCGTGAGTATCACTATAAAAAGTAAGCCTTCTAAAGACGCCTCCACCGCTACCATCGGCTTTGAGGCCCGCATCTGCGGGACTCGAAGCCGACCATAATTTCCACCTCAATCATTGACCTTTTAGAAATTGAGCACACCCGAACAACAAGCCCGTGAGACAATCGACGCCCTCCTAAGCGCCGCGGGCTGGGTCATCCAAAACATCGCCTCGCTCAATCTCCACGCATCCCGCTCCGTCGTCGTCCCCGATCAGCTCCGCACCGTCATCAGAACCTTCCGGGAAAAACTCTTAACCGAGATCTTCACCTACCGCCCCGCCCGTGCAAAGGCCATGGGCCTCGACGAAC
>CAMAYN010000252.1 GCA_945862285.1 Akkermansia muciniphila
CCGGTTAGCGTAGAACATGGCGCTGTGATCTCAGGAAATCCACTGCACCTATTGCATGCCTTTGCCAAAGTCGGCGCGCCAAAAATCCCCTACGCATGGATCGATGGCGATCGCGGATTTGCTGGCGCTACTCCCGAAAGTCTTTTCACCTTGCGAGGGAAAAATTTACACACCATGGCACTCGCTGGCACAGCGCGCGCCGAGGAAAAAGAAATCCTCGCTGTTGATGAAAAAGAAATCCGTGAGCACGAATACGTCGCCCAAACCCTGATCGCGAAACTCGCCGACCTTGGCACATTACACCGCCACGAACGCGGCATCCTTGATCTTGGTCCGATTGTCCATTTTCAGACCCTCATCGATGTCGAACTCGACGACCCCATCACCATCGAGACACTCCTACGCAAACTCCACCCCACGCCCGCGCTTGGGCCTCTGCCGCGCACCCGCGAGACATTGGATCTCCTCCTCTCGTGGCGAGATTCCCTTGGCTGCCCCGCCGAATTTGGCGCGCCCTTTGGTTTATTACACGAAGGAGTTTTCCAATGCGCCGTAGCCATTCGCGGCATTTGGTGGCAAGCGGATCAAATCCATCTCCCCGTAGGCTGTGGAGTCATAGAAGCCAGTCGCATGGTCAACGAATGGCGTGAATTACGACTGAAAAGATCTGCGGTGAAATCCGCCATCGGACTGCTCTAATTGCGGAGAATAAGTCGTTAACGCGGAGCGCTTCTCACGTTACTTTGGATCATCGGCACGATTCGCAGCAAAATGTAGTTGCCGATCAGAAAAAAGAAATCGGACGCGAACCAAAGAATGCCGGGAGGGATCCATTGATCGCCCCAAACCTCGTTGCCGAAGGGATATTTCCAAGCGATCCCGCCGGAGATGGCATCACAAAAAAGATGAGCGCCGTAGGCAAAAGACCAAAAAGTGGCCCATCGCCAAGTGATGGGGCTGCGTTTGGGAATCATGCCGAGATACAGTAACGCAGTGAACAAAGCAAAAAACGGCAACCCGTGCGACCAACTCGACAGGCGACTTTCGAGAGAAATATGAGGATTGAGTAAATCCGGCAAAGCGCCAACAATCGCCGTGACGATCAGATATCGCGTGGGGATGAGATCTTTGCCAACTGTCCCCGCCCGAACCCGCCGCCAAGCCAATAAAATCAACGGAAGCCCCGCATGTGTGCCGAGTAACATAGGTGGAAATTATGGAGCGGAGATCATTCGTGATCAGAGGATGAAATTGCTGGATTCGAGTGTATCAGCATTAAGAATATCGAGGTAGCTGCGATAGGCGTAGAGTTTGCGATAGTTTTGGCCAGTGATTTCGTGCGCGATACCGTATTTTTCTAGGGTGGAAATCGCCTTCATCGCGGTGGGTGTAGAGACGCCCAGAGATCGCGACGCTTGCGCAACGCTGGTGACAGGGCGGCGCTGAAGATGCTGATGAAGTCGTATTACCGATGATGCTTGGGATTGAAGTATTTTCGCGTCGCGGTCGAAGAGATGGAGTAATTCGCGCGCGGTCTTGGTGGCGGCTCGCGATGTTTCCACAACGCCAGTGAGGAAGAAGGTTAACCACTCTTCCCAATCACCAGAAATGCGGATTTCCTGAAGAAGTCGGTAGTATTCGGCACGGTTTTTTTTCAGATACAGAGAGAGGTAGAGCATGGGCGAATCGAGCACACCCTCGGCACAAAGGATGAAGGTGATGAGCAATCGACCTAGGCGACCATTGCCATCAAGAAATGGGTGAATGGTTTCAAATTGTACATGAGCGAGCGCCGCTTTGAGGAGGGGGCGGGTTTTTACGGGCTGATCGTGAAGGAAAAGCTCTAGTGAGCCCATAGCTTCCATGACCATCTGCGGAGGAGGCGGAACGAACCGGGCGACACCCGGGCGAGGACCGCCGATCCAATTTTGGCTGGATCGAAATTCACCTGGCATCTTACCACTGCCCTTACCGTGGGAAAGAAGGATGCCGTGGATCTCGCGGATCATACGCAGGGACAGCGGTTCGCCTTTTTTTAAAAGGTCCAATCCATGCTGCATAGCATCCACATAACAAGAAACCTCGGCAGCATCTTCTTCTAAACCAGCGGGGGTATTTTCTAATTCATGGCTCAGGAGATCGGAAAGCGATGATTGAGTACCCTCGATTTGAGAAGAAAACACGGCCTCTTTTCTGACGTAGGAGTAAAGAAATAGCCCAGGATCCGGCAACAATAGAGAGACTCCATCCAAGCGTCCCAGAGCGGTGGAAGCCGCATCCAATAATGCCCCTAGCTCACCATCAATCGCCAATGCTGGATCTGGCGGCAAGGGATGAGGAAAGAAGGCTGATGCCTTCTCCCCGGTGGTGCTAATCGGTAAATAATACCCTGTAAGTCCACGCTCCATATAAAGAAATTGTCGATTTTGTTTAATTGTTCGAGCGACATGTAAAGTTTTGTTTCATTTATGCAACACAAATTAAAGTTTTTTGTATTTTTCTTTTATTTAAAGCGATCAAATGAAAGTTTGGTTCATTTTATAAAAATAGGCAACGATGTCACAATGCGCATCTGCTGGTAAGAAATGCGCTGTCATTGCTCTCCATGTTTTGAGCTGATTTAATTTCCGCCTTACTTGCCGTTCAGGCCGGAGATGGTTTGGAAGATGGAGGTGAAGATGAGATACATCATACTTCCAATCAAGAGCGCCATAATGATGAGGATGACGGGGGTGATCAATGCCATCAGGCGGGAGATGGATTTGCCCATTTCGCGGTCGTAACGCTCGGCGGCGCGGCGCAGGGAGATGTCGATTTTTCCCGTTTGCTCGCCCACGGCGACCATGTCGATGAGCAGGGGTGGGAAGGCACCGCTGCGGGTGAGGGCTTTAGTGATGGAACGTCCATCGCCGACTTGGCTGATCACACCATCGAGGTGCTGGCGCATGACGAGGTTGCCAGTGGCATCGCGGGAGAGTTCTAGCGCGCGCAGGATGGGCAGGCCGTTGGCGGCGAGGTTCGCCATGGTTTCGAGGAATTGCACGTAGAAGCGGCTGGAAATGAGTTGCCCGAAGAGGGGAATGCGGAGTTTCATCCCATCCCAAGCAAAGCGGTTATCGGGGTTGTCTTTCCAAGCCTTGAAGAAGATGGCAGCGGCGACGAGGATCAGGCTGATCACGTGCCACCAGTTTTTTAGGAAGTCGGTGAGGGAAATCAGAATTTGCGCGCCGAGTGGGACTTTGGCACCGGGAGTGCTTTGGATCAGAGAGGTGAGCTGGGGGATGAGGGTGGTGACGAGCAGGATGCCGACGCCGACGCACGATAACGCAAGGAACGAGGGGTAAATGAGAGCCAGCACGAATTTTGACTGGAGTTCTTGCAGGGTCTTGAGGTAATGGGCTTGGCGACGGAGGATGGTGTCGAGGGCTCCAGAAGCTTCGCCGGCGGCGGCGAGGCTGCAATAAAGTTGGTCAAAGCTGGAACTGGTGCGGCGGAGGGCGGTGGAGAAGTTCATGCCATCGCGCACATCTTGGCGGATGCGCTGCGCCACGGACTTGAGGTTACCGAGTTCTTGCCGGTTTTCCATGGCGAGCAGGGCAGGCTCAAGTTGAAGGCCGCCGCCGAGCATGTCGGAAAGTTCTTCGGTAAACATGACCACATCGGCCTTTTTCATTTTGAGCAGACCAGTGCTGGCGGTGTTGTCGGCAGCTTTGGCATCGGTGGTTTTTCCACCGCTGCGCGGGATGGGCTTGGGCTGATTGGCGGGAGATTTCGCGGGGGATTTTTGTTTAACGGCGGCGCCAGTGGATTCTTTAAGATTGATGGGTTGCAGGCCTTTTTTGTCAAGTATGCGTATGGCATCCGAGCGGTCAGCGGCATCGAGCTCGCCTTGACTGACGACTCCTTGTTTGTTGACGGCTTTGTAGGTGAAGGAAGGCATGCGGAAGAAAATACTGAAATAGGGAAAAGCGGAAAGGCTGAAATTTAGAAAAAGAAGAAGTGAAAATGCAGCGATGACGCTTGAGGAGAACGCAGAGTAAAAACTGCCAAAGGGCAAAATTGTGTTGGAAAATGCAACTCGAAGTAGATTTTTTTGCTGGTAAGACGAATTTCCACCTTTTGGAACTTTGATTTTCACCCTGACGGTCTGCGGGGAGGAAAATAAAATACATTTACAGTTTCTGCGGCAATACATTCTAACTCTCGTTTTAATGTTGCTCACGCTGTACCTTGATTCGAAGTTTCCAGCCACTGTGAATCGCTTGTTCTTCCGGGACATCAGTCATGATAAAGTAATCATTTTCTACCTT
>CAMAYN010000253.1 GCA_945862285.1 Akkermansia muciniphila
ACTTCGCTGTCCGAGCCCATGACCATTGCCATGCATACTAAACTCACGATATAAACGGGCAATGCCAGCCAGCGAATCCAGCGATAATCCATGAGCGCTGTGGCAAAATAAATCACGCTGCCGACGAGGATCCACTGCTTTTGTCGATCGGCGTAATACGCGCCAGCAGAACCAAAGTTTTTGAGGATTTCATCGCTGGCAGGAAGGTGGCGTGCGGCGCTTTCAATGGCATAGAGACCAACGATTAAAAGAGCGTACATCGTCAGCACGAGAATCCAATTCATGCCTAGGAGCTTGCGTAAAAAAGGTGACATTAGCGTGCGAAGAAATGCGAAGCATGCCGAGGAAAATGAGAATTGGCAAGATCAGCGAAATACAGGATGAAAAAATATTTTCCGTTCATGGCAGACGGTGTGGAATGGGGAATTACTGCGCGCCGGCTTTTTTCAATTGTTCGATGGCTTGATCCAACTTCGTGCGGAGGGCGGTGTACTCGGCATTGAGCTTGATTAGTGCGGCATCGCGTTCTTTGACGGCTTTTTCCCACGCGACGGTGCTGGCCTGTAGGGCATCGCGCTCGGCGGTGAGTGATTGGTTTTGGATTTGCAGATTGCCGTTGGCTTCGGCGAGGGTTTTGTTCTCGTTCTCTCGTTGCAGCGCCACAGCAGAAGCGGCCTCGGCGGCTTTTTGCGTTTCTTCAATGGCTTTTTTCAGGTCTTCGATGTCGGCTTGAAGTGCGGTTACTTTATCTTGTGCTTCATCGCGTTGCACCGCGATCTCGTGGGTGATTTTTTGCTGATCGAGAATATGGTTACGGAGTTTTTCATGTTTGACCCATTGCATGGCGGCCATGCCAAGTAGGACGACACAGCCGATGGCGTTGATAAGAGAGAGTTTCATGAATGGGCGGAAAGGGAGCGGGCGAGGGGAGGGGGCTATTTTGTTTCAAAACTGAATTTTTCGATTCCCGCATTGCGCAGGGCGTCGAGCAATTTCATGATTTGTTGGTGACGTGCATTGGCGTGGGCGGCGATGAGGACGGCTTGTTCTTCACGATTCGGCAGAGATGCGAGTTTTTCTGTGACCTCGGTGGGAGTCATGATGCGTTGATCAAGGGTGATCACGCCTTGCTCATTGAGGGTGAAATGCAAGGGTGGGGCGGATTTGTCGGAGAGAGCGGAATCGGATTGTGGGAGTTCCATGGGCACACGCTCCAGTTGCGTCATGCTCAAGCTGACCAGCATGAAGCTTGCGAGGAGGAAGAACATGATGTCGATGAGCGGCACGATTTCGATGCGCCCTTCTTCGTGGTCTCCGCCTTCATGACTGCTGAGTTTAACGGGCATGGAATTATGCTTTTGGGGTGAAGTCGCTCCAGTCTTTACCGTGGTTTTTGGCGTTGGCGGCGAGAATTTCGGCGTGATTGATCCAGTATTCCAGCTTACTGCGAAGGAGGGAGGTTTTTTTGCGGAAAAAGTTGAAAGGCAGCAGGCAGAGAATGGCGATTCCTAGACCGACGGCTGTGGCGATGAGTGCCTCGGCGATACCGCCAGTGACCTTGGTGACGGCTAGCGCTTGATCACCGATGAAATTAAAGGAGCCCATGATGCCGACGACAGTGCCAAGTAGGCCGATGAGAGGCGCGAGGGTGATGACGGTGCTTAGAACCCACAGCCGGGATTCGGATTTTTCTACCAGATTGCTGGCGTGAAGTTGCATGGCGGCGAGGGGCGATGAACTGGCATGCATGAGTCCTGTATGGAGATTGTAAAGGAATGGATCCGCTTGCTGAGCGCAGGCATCGATGGCTCGCTGGAAATCTCCTTTTCCCAAAAGATTACGGGCTTCTTCTTGGAGTTGGGGTTGGATTTTACTGCTTAAGCTGATCCACCAAATGCTGCGGTCGATGATGACAGCAAGAGAGAGGAAAAGAACGAAAAGCATAGGCCACATAATCGGGCCACCTTTGTGGAAATATTCGACAAGAACGTGAGCAAGCATGATGAAGAAAACGAAGAGATTAGCTGAGTCGGAAGACGATAGGGATTCTGTATCGACGAGGTGAACCGCTGGGGAATTTCCAACTTGAGCGGACTGTGGAGAGGGCAGAATTGTTGAGGAGTGGCCATGCACAGGGGGACTTTACCCAGGCACTAAGGACTCGTCCGTCCATGCCGACGATGAACTCGATGACAACGGTGCCTTGTTGATTGGCACGGCGGGCTTGGTAAGGGTATTGCGGGGAGGGTTGCCGTCCTGCGCCATTGCCAAAGGTGAGATTTGTCGCCGTAGATGGGGGATTATTTGAGTTCGACGATGCTTGTGCATTAGTGGTGGTAGCTGGTTTTTTTTCGCTGTTGGTCTTGTTGGAACTAGGCGAGGCCACTCGATTGGCGACCTTGCGGATGACTTGCGCGGGGATTTCTGGAATGTCAGGCAATGCTGCTATGGTTGCCAATTCTGGCATCGTGGGCGGTGCAGGGGCGAACATTTCTGGTGGTTCAGGTTCGCTTGGCAATTCCTGTGTTTGTGGGGCACTGTCACTCGGATTACTGGGAGGTAAATTTGCGGCTTCTGTTGTGTTTTCTGGTGCGAGAAGAGGGCTGCCAAGGGTGAAATCAATTTGATGAAGCACCTGCATCGGCTTCGGTCTTTCAGGGAAATGAAGTTGCCAAGTCTGTGGAATACGAAAACCTGCCACGTAGCCTACAGAACACGCGAGCCAACCGCTAAGCGTGATGATTTGTATGCCGTAAAGAAGTCCGTTCATTTTTGGTGATAGGTAAATATTGATATTGAATCTCAATAGCGCAAGTGAAAAATGAAAAAATCTGACATTTTGATGGCAAGGTTTTTCCAAATTCAGGGTTGAATTTTTCCCAAAGCGAGTGCATGGAGGCGTGTCATTCTTGAACATCATCACATGAGCGAAAAATTAGTGCGCGTAGCAGTCGGTGCCGATCACGGCGGAGTAGGGATCAAAAATGCCGTGGTAGCAGCCTTGGAGAAGCAAGGAATTGCGGTGACGGACTTTGGTAGCCACGATGTGCAGTCGGTCAATTATGCGGATTACGCCAATCTCGTTGGCGCGGCTGTCGCAGATGAGACGCATGAGTGGGGTATCCTTTGCTGCACATCGGGCGTTGGTATGAGCATTGCAGCGAATCGCTTTCATGGCGTGCGCGCTGCGGTAGTGCGCACCGTGGATGAGGCAAAAACCTCCCGCCAACACAACGATGCGAATGTTCTTTGCCTTGGTGCAAAGCAGGTTGATGAAGCGACTGCTGTGGATATGGCTTTGGCATTTATCATCGAATCCTTTGAGGGTGGTCGGCATACCTGTCGCGTTTCTGCGAGTTCAGGGAGTCGCATTGAAGTTGCCGATCCGGACGTTTATGCAGCGATGCGAAACGAAGCACGCCGTCAGCGCTCTAACATTGAACTGATTGCTTCAGAAAATTTCGCTTCGCCAGCCGTAATGGAAGCGCAGGGATCTCTGCTCACCAATAAATACGCCGAAGGTTACCCTGGACGCCGCTGGTATGGTGGCTGTGAAAATGTTGATGTTGTGGAGCAGTTGGCGATTGATCGATTGAAGGAACTCTTCGGTGCTGAGCATGCCAACGTGCAAGCACATTCTGGTTCGCAAGCGAATACGGCAGTGTATTTCTCTGTGTTGAAGCCCGGAGACCGAATTTTGACCATGGATCTCGCTCATGGTGGTCACCTTACTCATGGTCACAAAGCGAATTTCTCGGGGAAATTTTATGACGTCGTCCACTACGGAGTGAGCCAGCAGGATGAGAGGATTGATTACGATAATCTGGAGAAAATGGCACACGACTGCAAGCCCGCGCTGATTACCTGTGGTGCCAGTGCTTACTCACGCACGATCGATTTTGAGCGGATTTCTTCGATCGCAAAAGCTGTGGGGGCTTACTTGTTTGTGGATATGGCGCACATTGCCGGCTTGGTCGCGGGTGGTGTGCATCCTAGCCCTGTGCCCTATGCGGATTTTGTAACTTCCACCACCCATAAATCCCTTCGTGGTCCACGTGGTGGGATCATATTGTGCAAAGAAGAATTTGCTAAAAAAATTGATGCACAAGTTTTCCCTGGAATTCAAGGCGGTCCACTCATGCATGTGATTGCTGCTAAGGCCGTGTGCTTCGGTGAAGCTCTCAAGCCAGATTTTAAGAACTACCAGCAACAAGTCGTCAAAAACGCCCAAGCCATGGCTGCGGCGTTGACAAATTTCGGCTTCCGCATTGTATCAGGAGGCACAGACAACCACGT
>CAMAYN010000254.1 GCA_945862285.1 Akkermansia muciniphila
ATGCGTAATGGTTCACCCCAGATCGGTTCGATTTCGATTTCCCGCCCTTCCTGCCAGTCGATCATACTTGATGGGCGATAGGCTCCAATTTTATAGGTTCGTTCAATATGCCAATCGATCAGCGATTCATCGATCGGAAATCCACGAGCTGCTGCGATGCTCCAAACTTCTTTCATCAAGGCACGAATGCGCGCCACGATTGACGGATCGGCTAAGAGTTCTTGGGTGTTTTTTCCTTCGCTAATGGCCAATCCATTGAAGGGGATGTTCCAGAGCAGTTTTTTCCAAATCGCCGACTCCAAGCACGGCTGTCTAACGGCTTCCACTTGTGAGGAGGAAAAAAGCTCCACGAGTGCCTGTAAACAAGCGTCTTCATTCTCTCCATACTCCATACCCCCTACCAATGCAGCAAGGTCGATACGGCCACCACCGGTATGGCTGATTTTTGCAGGCGCGGTGCGATTGATCGCCACAAAGCACAAACCCGCAATCACTCGCTGCTCGCCCACCAAGGCGGCGATTTTTTCGGCATTGCCGATGCCATTTTGCAAGGTCAGCACTTTTGTCGTCTCGTGCAGCAATGGCGGCAATACATCTTTCAGCAGGTGATTGCTCGTCGTTTTCCATGCGATGATGACCAGATCCACTGGGCCAATTTCCTCTGTGGATTCGGCAACCTGCGGAGCGGGAAGGAAAAGATCTCCATGCACGCTATCGACGATGATTCCTCTTTGTTTTGCGGCATTGGCATCGCTACGCATCAGAAATGTCACATCGTGCCCATGCTGCGCCAACCGACTGCCGTAATACAGCCCTATGGCTCCTGAACCGATGATGGCGATGCGATCAAACATGAATTTCCCTAGAAAAAATCATAAGCCCCGATATTCCGCTGCGAGTTGTTTCGCCATGGCGACGGTATTGCGATGGATTTTCGCGGTGAATTCCGCTTGGCGATTGCAACCGCCGCCATAAAGAACGGCAACGGGAATTCGATTGCGGATAAAGGCTTTCAATAAAACTTCATCGCGTCGCTGCATCTCCTTCAGCGATAACATCATCTGCCCGAAGCGGTCATTTCGATGGCTATCCGCTCCTGCAATCCAGATCACTAAGTCAGGCGAGAACGTATCTAAAGCCGCTGCCAAGGTAGAAAAAAGCTGCCGCAAGTACATATCCCCCTCCACATAACGCACGGTCTCCACATCCATACTGCCCGCCACAGCGGGACGCGAACTACTCGGCATAACGTGAATGGAATACGTAAAAACCCTTGAGTCGCCTGCCAAAATCGCATTCGTGCCGTCGCCTTGATGCGCATCCGTATCCACCACCATGATGCGTAAATTCGGACGCCACATTTGCAGATCACGGATGGCCACAGCTACGTCATTAAAAACACTGTAACTGCTCCCGTATCCTGAAAAGGCGTGATGCTTGCCACCTGCCAAACACACAGCAACACCTTCTTCTAAGGCCGCCCGGCAGGTCATACGTGTCGCCTCTACCTCGGAAGCGCTACGGGTGTAAAGTTGCGGTGTCACCGGAAGCCCTAAACGAATTTCCTCTTTCCGATCCAAGGCACACGAATAAATTTTTTGCACATAGCCCGCATCATGAACGCTGCGCAATAAATGCTGTGCCGCATCGCCTACTTCAACGATTTCCTCGGGGCGTAGGACTCCTCCATCCAACAACATGTCCTTGGACAAACGTAATTGATCCAACGAATACGGATGCTCCCCAGGAAGAGCATTTTCAAAATGGCTAGAATAAAAACAACGCACCTTGGCGTTACCAAAACACAAAAATGGCCGCCCGTGAAGCATGATTTTTCAAGCATTTCCATCGCGCTCCCAAGCCTGAAAAGCCTTACAATATCAATGAAAGGCAACTTTTTGTTCAGTCGAACATCTTTTATTTTGACATTTCGTTCAAAATACATAAAATCATGCCCGTAACCAACAACACACATTCGAAACCATGGCCACTAAACCAACCGCCGCAGAAGCTGCTGCCGATAAAACATCCGAAGCCCGCAAAAGAAACCTCGATGCCGCCATTTCTCAAATCCAAAAAGAATTCGGTGAATCTGCCATCATGCGCCTGGGAGATGAATCCCGCGTCGATGTCGATGTCATTCCTACGGGAAATCTTTTAATCGATCGCTGCCTCGGCGTCGGTGGCTTTCCCCGCGGGCGGATCATTGAAGTCTTCGGCCCAGAATCCTCTGGTAAAACCACGCTGACCCTCACCGTCATCGCCCAAGCACAAAAACGTGGTGGCCTTGCCGCCTTCATCGACGTAGAACACGCCCTCGATCCCCAATACGCCCGCAAACTCGGGGTAAATCTCGATGACTTGCTGGTTTCTCAACCATCTTCGGGCGAAGAAGCACTGCAAATTTGTGAAGCACTCGTCCGCTCCAATGCCATCGACGTCGTCGTCCTCGACTCCGTTGCCGCCTTAGTGACCAAACAAGAGCTCGATGGCGAAATTGGTGACTCCACCGTTGGTGCCCAAGCGCGTCTCATGAGTGCAGCCATGCGCAAACTTACTAGCTTTATTTCGAAAGCCCGCACCGTTTGTATTTTCACCAACCAGATTCGGGAAAAAATCGGCGTGATGTTTGGCAATCCCGAAACCACTCCTGGTGGGCGCGCCTTAAAATTCTTTTCCTCTGTCCGCCTGGACATTCGCCGCATCAGCCAAATCAAATCGTCCGATGGCACAGTGACGGGCAGCCGCACAAAGGTGAAGTGTGTCAAAAATAAAGTCGCCCCTCCATTCACGGAAGCCGAGTTCGACATCATGTTCAATGAGGGCATTTCCTCGACAGGATCGCTGCTTGATCTCGCGCTAGAAATGGAAATCGTGCAAAAGCGCGGCAGTTGGTTTAGCTACAACGGCACACAGCTCGCCCAAGGCCGCGATGCCGCCAAAGAACTCCTCAAGAGCGATGCAACTCTCTACGCCGACCTAGAAGCCGCCGTGCTAGCCAAGCTCAACGAACCGAAAGGGAAGTAAGTCCGATTTTTCACGGGGCACGAACTTAGGCTTCCCATTCACGTCCGTGCCCCCCGTTAAATCCATTGCATCCGCTGACAGGCTTGACAGTCGCGAGAGAACTTCACCATCTTGCTCTGTGCAAATTAGTGTGTTGGGAAGTGGCAGTGCAGGGAACGCGACCATCGTCAAAACGGACGAAATGCACATTCTTGTGGACGCTGGATTAAGTGCGCGCCAACTACTGGCCCGGGCGAAACAACAAGGCATAGAAAAATTCGATGCCGTTTTACTCACGCATGAACACAGCGATCACGTGAAGGGGCTGGGAGTCTTTTTAAAAAGCCATCCCGTTCCCGTTTATACCACCGCGCAAACGGCGTACATTTTGCGCCAAAGCGGCATAGCTGCGGACTGGAAGACCTTTGAAGCAGGGCAAAGGTTTTCCCTCGGTTCTTTCGAAATACAAAGCTTTTCCATTCTCCATGATGCCGTGGATCCTGTCGGGTATGTGCTCGCGCACGGCACGGAAAAGTTAGGTGTTCTCAGCGATGTAGGGCATGTGACCCATGCCGTTACAGCGGCTCTGCGCGAATTGTCTGTCCTCTTTGTCGAGGCGAACTACGATGATGAACTACTCATGGCTGACACCAAACGCCCATGGTCGATCAAGCAACGCATTAGCTCGCGACACGGGCATTTATCAAATCGACAAGTTGTTAGTTTGTTAGAAGAAATTGCCCATCCCGCGCTGAAAAAAGTCATATTAGGTCATTTAAGTGCGGATTGTAATTCGGAAGATGTCGCCATCGCCATGATCCGCCGCGCTCTGCAATCGCGCTCCTGCGGACATGTGGAAATCCACTGCGCCGCAGCATCCGAGCCACGCGGTTGGTGGTAATGAGTCACCGATCGATGGCGGATCACATGAGCTGGATGGAGGAGTGTAAAACCACAAAGAACGCAAAGATTTGAGTTGGAAGACTAAGGATAATTATGGCGGCATGTATCTTACTTAGCGTTTCTTCGTGTGCCTTAGTGGTTTAAAAAATGCTGCACAAGTTTCAATGGCACCTTGTATTTTCCGACCAGATTTTCCCACTTGTAAAAATCTCATGCCTTGTCACCGTAGCGCTATGAAAAAGTTTTTTCTTGCCCACTTCATTTTGGCTTTTCCTCTAGCGGCTATCGATCACGGCCCCTTGGTGCAATGGTTTGCCGATCCCTG
>CAMAYN010000255.1 GCA_945862285.1 Akkermansia muciniphila
GCCCTTGCGCTGAGGAATGGCAGATTTTCCTTTTTTGCCCAATTTTCCACGAAATGCAAATCCGCATCGGCCTCCTCGCCACGGAGTCCATGATGCAGATGGCAGATGATGAGTTTCCGATAGCCTTGATTCCGGAGCAAATGCGCTAAGGCCATCGAATCCGCCCCACCAGAGACACCGACGAGGTAGGTGAGGTTTTTCGGGAATGTGGAAAAATGGGACATGACCTTGGTATAGCACTATTTCACCCGAAAAAACAACGCCCTGCGGGGTGAGGCAGGGCGTTGTGTGAATCTGAGTGATCGAGATGGCTTATGATTCTTCCATTTCTTCCTCTTCCTCGTCGTCTTCGGGGATGCGATCAGAGGTATCTTCTTCGCCACCGTGATTGAGGATGAAGGCTAGGTCATCGATGCCCAAGTTGGTGGCAAAGCCCTCGTCGCCGAGAACATTGATGACCAATTGGGTTTTCTGATGTTGTAGCACGCGGATTTTTTCTTCCACGGTGTCACGGGTGAGCAATCGATAGGCGATGACCTTGTTTTTCTGACCAATCCGGTGGGTTCGGTCGATGGCTTGGTTTTCCACGGCGGGGTTCCACCAGGGGTCGTAGAGGATGACGTAGGAGGCGGAGGTGAGGTTCAGACCCGCACCACCTGCTTTGAGGGAAAGTAGGAAGACGCTGGGATCTTTGGTGGTCTGGAATTTTTCGATTTCGCCTTTGCGATCTTTGGTTTGTCCCGTGAGGTAGTTGTAAGGACGGCTACCGGCTTCCAAGCGTGCTTTGATGAGGTCGAGCATGGAGACGAATTGGGAGAAGACCAGAACCTTGTGACCTTCTTCGTGGAGTTGGTCGAGCAGGTAGAAGAGCGATTCCATTTTGGCACTTTCCTCTTTGAGATACTTGGGATCGATGAGGCCGGGGTGGCAGCAAATCTGCCGGAGGCGCATGAGTCCTTGCAGAATGGCGAAGGAATTTTTCTTAACGGCTTCGTCAGAATCCACACCAAGTAGGGCTTTTTGGATGCGTTTGAGTTCGGCTTTGTAAAGCTCGGCCTGTACGCCTTCCATTTTGGCGTAAACTTCTTCTTCCGTCCGTGGTGGCAAGTCTTGTGCCACTTGGAGCTTGGTTCGGCGAATGAGGAAGGGACGCAGACGAGCGGCCAAGCGTTGTTGACTGCCTGGGTCTTTGCGTTTGTCGAAGCGTTTTTTGAAGTACGAGCGTGAACCAAGCACGCCGGGCATGGCGAAGGCCATGAGCGACCACATGTCCATGAGGCGGTTTTCGATGGGCGTTCCGGTAAGGACGAGGCGATTTCCGGCATCCAATTCGCGGGCAGCCTTGGCGGCCTTCGAGTCAGGGTTTTTGATTTGTTGGCCTTCATCGAGAATGACGGTGAGCCAAGCCACTTTGTTCAAATACTCGCCGCAGACGCGAAGTTGTGCGTAGTTCATGACGAGCATGTCCAAGGTATTTTGGAAATAATCGACATCGATGTCATCGCGATTGCGGAGGATTTTCACGGAGAGACCTGGAGCGAATTTGTTAACCTCGGTGACCCACACATCGAGAACGGACTTGGGACAAACGATAAGGACGGGTTTTTTGCGATAGCCGGCTTTCAACTTCGCTTCTTCACGCAGCCAGAGAATGTAGGTGATCGATTGGATGGTTTTACCCAAGCCCATGTCGTCGGCGAGGATACCGCCGAAGTTGTTCGTCGAGAGGTAGGCCAAGAATTTGAAGCCGTCCACCTGGTAGGGGCGTAAGGTGGCATTGAGCGAGGAAGGAACCTCTGCATCGACTTCGATGACGATGTCGTTGGCGCGATCTTTGATTTTTTTCCATGCTTTGGGATCGAAGACTTCTGCCGCTTTAGGATCAGCCAACTGCAAGGCATGCATACGGTGGGTTTCGCCCGAGAGGTCGAAGGGATCAAGACCGAGACGAGTGACGGCATCGCGTTGATCGGCATCGAGTTTGATCTCCAATCGCATCCACGAACCATCTTCCATGCGCACGTAACCACCGCGGGCGGCGACGAGCTGGCGGATTTGTGCTTTGGAGAGATTGACTCCTTGCACGTCGATGACGATGCGGAGGTCAAACCAGTCGATCTCTTGGTTAACTACCTCGAAGCGCACGGTGGCACTGACGGGGTCGTTAAGAATGGACTTGAGGCGCATATCGATGTCTAACTCGACATAAGGCGGCATACTGCGAACCCAATCGGCAAATTTTTCGGGGAAATTTTTCGTTAGGCGTGTCTTAAAGGAGATGAGTTTATCATCGTAGGAAAGCGCCATCACATCGAGGATTTTTGGGATCTGGTAGAGGTCTTCGCGGGCGAAGCGGAGGAGTTGTTTGCCTTTGACGATTTGTTGCTCGACGATTTCCCATCCTTCTTTGACAAGGCGTTCAATACGGCGTTTTTTCACTTCTTGTGCCGTGACATCCACCACGAGGTGTTCCGTTTCTGCGGAAGTCAGGCCTGCGACGAGTTTCATTTCCAGCTTGGGCTTGAGTTCAAGATCAAGCACACGTTTTTGTAAGGATTCGGGGAGAGATGCACCGATTTTCCGAAGAAATTCGACACCTTCTAACGAATCGATAACGCGTTTGGGGATGAAATAGCGCGGTTGAATTTCTGTTTCATTGAGCCAGCGCGGCGGGCCGAAAAACACGGTTTCGTCGGATTGATAAAGCTCGATGCGTCCGGGGAGCAAGCGGACAGAGTGCGAGACGTTTTCGCCTGCGGCAGTGACGAGTTGAAGGGCGAAATGACTGGCATCATAAGGATCGTCTTCGCATTTCCAAGCGAGTGATTCGTCCACGACTTTAAAATGCTTTTCATCAAGATTGACTAAATACCCCTTGAGAGCGGGCTGACGGAATAACCGATTCATGAAACGGCATGCTTCTTCTTGGTCAAAGTCGAAAATGATATCGCCTTCTTTACGATGGAAGGAAAGGAAATGCTCCCAGAGAATTTGACTTTGTGGATCCAAGCGCATGGCAGCTTCCATGTAGAGGGCGCTGTAGCGTTCGATGTCTGATTTTTCACGGAGTTGAAGCCACTGGCCACCCGTCTCGCGGATTTCTAGTCGGCCTTCATTAATCGTTGCCACGAGGCGAACTTCTGCGGTAAATGGCGGCTCCACAGGAGGACGTTCATTGACCCTTTCGATGCGCTCGTACCATGAGGCAACTTCGCGTTCCTGCTCCCATTCTGCCATTTTCTTCTGCACCGATTCGAGGTCGGTGATGATGTTCATGAACTCTGGGTATGGAAGTTTCTTCTTGTAAAAGGCATAGGCAATATAATTCCAGAATTCTAGAATATCGCTAGGAGGCATGGGCCAAAGTTCTAGCGGTTCGTAACTGGTAATCTCCCACCGTGGTGAAATGCGCACCATGTCATGATCGTGAACCTCGCCTTCGATCACGTATCGGCGGTAACGTTTTTCGATCTTCGTCACGAAATCCGCTTCTTTGTCGTCGAGTTCCCTGCCTAGTTTATCTTCGATTAAATCAATGATCGGCGCGTCATCAAATTCGTTAGGAGATTCTGGCAGGTCTTCGCCACGATGCATGCGTTCCATCATCGTTGCATATAAACAAGCGCCAGCTACGATTTCGTCTTCAGCCGTACAGCTACCGAACCAGCGATTCCCTTGCAGACGAAGACTGGTGCGATAAATGCCCGTCTCTTCCTCGACGCGGCCTTGAATGAATAAATGATTGCCGAAAATCTGTGTTACGGCTCCGTCTTTTTGTAGCAAATGACCTTTGGATCGGGCTTCTTCCGGGAAGCTGTTGAGAAAGTTAAGTGTTGCGCGGTCAGGATTCATAGTGATGTAAAATTGTCCATATTGAATGGAGGTGAAAGCTAGCAGAACATTTGCGGCGATGACAAGATAAAAATGAAACATGATATTCGTTTCTATCATAAACAGTATGACGAAAGATCGATTTCCGAACGCAACTTATCGCTTGAAAATCAAGAGAATACCGTAACTTTAACCATAGGAGACCCGATATTTTTTGTTAAAACTCGACAACGCAAAAAAATTCGTTGTGTATGATCTCCAGAAATATTCTAAAAAAAATGCGAAAATAATGATCTTATTTATTGACAACTTGCAGACGGCAAATTAATTTTTCGCCCCCTCCAAACGAGCACGGCGGAGTCGCCAAGTGGGAAGGCATTGGTCTGCAAAACCGA
>CAMAYN010000256.1 GCA_945862285.1 Akkermansia muciniphila
ACCGTGGTCAAAGGCTACATGACTTACGAAACCAACACCCCAGACCTTAGGCCAGCCGATGTCATGCGTGGCGAATTTGTTATGCTTGGTACTTGGGATTTTCGTGCGGAATTTCTCGGGAAAGTCATCCGAGGCTCTGGTACAGCCGCTTCTACCACTAACTTGTTTGGCTCGACGCTCACATTTTCTGACGGCGATAATAGCCCGAAAGCCGGCATCATGTCCTTTGACGGTGCGCCCGATTCCACCATCGGCTTAGGCTTCAGCATATCTGGCCAAGCCAAAGACCTGCCCATCGATCAACTCCCTGTTCGCTTTACCTTTAATCCGCCGCCCAAAGGTGCCTCCCATACCTTTGTATTGGAAAATCAAGCGGGCAGTATGCTGTTGCAATTTACCTCATTTCGGCAAATCGATCTGAAAATCATCTCCATTCGCCGCATCGGTGATCAGGCAGAAATCACCTGGGCTTCTTCGGAAGGAAAACGCTATGGCCTAGAGTTCTCCCAAGACTTACAGAATTGGACAAGAATCCGCAGCGACCTAATGGCGCAGCACTGCAATCCACTGTCATTGATCCACTGGCTACGCGCTATCCCAGTGGAATCCCCAGCAAAGGATTTTATCGCATCATTGACTTGCCGATTTAGGATCGAAGAAAAGCAGGTAAAGCAACAAATACCATAGCAGGGAATTCCATAGTCAATTCGTCCACTGCTGCGTGGTAGAAAAGCACATTGATGCCTGCCCGCATTTTTGCAGGATCATCGGACTTACGGCAGCCAGCCGAAAAATTGGAAGGCTTTTACCATGAACCAAGCAACGCCCGCGGCGGCAGGTAAGGTCAGCACCCACGCCCAGATGATACGCTCTACGAGTGAGAAATTTAGGGCATTGAAGCGCTTGGCGCAGCCAACTCCCATGATCGATGTGGTGATGCTGTGTGTTGTCGAAACAGTCATGCCCAGTGAACCTGTAACGGCGAGTAAAGTAGCGGCAGTCGTCTCTGCGGCGAAGCCGTGAACGGGTTGTAGCTTGACCATTTTGTGGCCTAGCGTTTTGATGATCTTCCATCCCCCTGCCGCTGTGCCGGCGGCCATCGTCAGGGCACAAATCACCTTGATCCAGACAGGGACGTCTGGGGCGAGGTCTTTGACTTTTTTGGCAGCGGCGGCGATTTCAGGTTTGCCGTCTTTTTTGGCGTTTGCCATTTCAGAGGCGAGAGATTTTTCCCAGTCCGTTACCTTGGCTTTATCCATTAGGCCGATGAGTGGAATCTTGGGCAAGATCCGCGATTTTTGAAAGACTTCCAATTCTTGATGCGTGGAGGCAGAGGCAGATTTCATACGCTCGGCGGCAGCCGCGCTGCTCTCTGATGCGGTGGCACTTGCATGGGTCAGATAAAGCAAAGCCGACATACTTTGTGCGGCTTCTTTGAACTCACCAGCTTTTAGTTTCTGGGATTCCTCTTCAAGAGCTTGCGCCGATGTAGCGTAGGTTTCGGGAGTCGCTGCGTCATCAATGGCATCTTTTAGCACTTGTTCTGTGCGCTGGCTTTTTTCCATGCGTAAAAAGCTGCACCACGAGGGTAAACTTTGAAATGATCCTGCGGCAGTCGCGGTGACCAAAGCAAGAGTGATAATACCCATGGTTTTCTGAGCATCAGCGAGACCGTGAGCAAATCCCATGTAGGCGGCACTAGCAATTTGCGCTTTGCCGAAAAATCGATTGATAAATCGCGGCCTGGCACTGCGAAGAATCAGGTAAAATAAGCCCATGATCAGAAATCCGCCGACGAAGCCAATTACTGGCGAAGTCACCATCGGGATGACGACCTTGTGCAAAACACCTTCCATGACGACTTTGCCATCTTGAAATTTTTCTACCGACCAAATGATCGATTTGATGCTGCCGTGGGAACTCGCAAATGCCGCACCGCAAAGTGCCCCAACGAGGGCATGGGTGGAGCTAGAGGGTAAGCCGAACCACCATGTGATGAGATTCCACACAATTCCGCCAAGCAACGCACAAGCAATGACGAGCGGGGAAATGAATTGCGAATCGACAAGACCAGAAGAGACCGTCTTCGCCACAGCGTGCCCTGCCAATGCGCCAATCAGATTGGTCACGGCGGCCAAGAAAATCGCTTGGCGTGGCGTAAGGACTTTCGTGCCTACTACCGTGGCGATGGAATTTGCGGTATCATGGAAGCCATTGATATACTCAAACGCAAGTGCCACAAAGATGACGAAGAAGATGATCCAGAGACTCATAAGATCGCGATGATAGGGACAAGCAATGAATCAAGAATTTTTCAATACGATCAATGTCACCACGTTGGCTGCATCGCGGCAACGATCGATCACTTTTTCTAACAGGTCGTAGAGATCACGCAGAGCCATGGCGCGGAAGGGATCCATGGACGTAGTGTAAATGCCTTTGATTTTTTCCAAAATGATGGCATCGGCTCGGTCTTCTAGCTCTTGCATGAGGTCATTTTGCGCTTTGATTTCCTCGACTTTCGGACTCTTCGACAACATGGCAACCATGTTTAGTACGATAGCAGCAACTTCTCTCGCCACGGTCATTTGTGCGGCGAAATCTTTGCTTTCTACCAAATGATGAGCGATCTCGTAGCGTTCGCCAAATTTTTCCACCGTCTTGGGAATGCTGTAAAGTGCGCGGGAAAGTTCTTCGATATCTTCGCGATCCAATGTGGTGACGAAGGTTTGGATGAGTTCCTCGCTAATCAATTCTGCGGTGCGTTTTTCATGGCGACGCGCCACTGCAAGCTCGGCAAGACAAACTTGACTGTCAGTGGAATGGAGCAGCTTTTCTAAAGCATGAATGCTATCGTGAGCCGATTTGGCACTGTCTTCCAACAAGGTAAAAAAACGATCCGACTTTCCGAAAATTTTTGCTAATGAAATCATGTGACGCGTTTTACATAGAGCAATCAGTAGGGGAAGCAATAGCAAAGATTATGTCGATTGTGACGGAATTGTCACATACCTAGGGTCTGCGGTAGCTTTGACCATTTTCTGCCATCGTTCGCAGTTACAAAAGGGTGGCTAGTTTTTTCCAGTGTTCGGATTCTTGGGGGAATTGGATTTTTTCCATGAAATCTGCTAGTTTTTTGGCGCGGTCTTTGGTGTTGGCATTCGCGGCCCAGGCGAGTTTGGCATCACACTCACAGCAAAAGGCTAACGGCGAACGATCGCCTTCTATTTGGTGATTCGCGCCATTCATGCAACATTCATAGGCGGTGCAGTGCTTGATGCCGAAGATATGCCCCGTCTCATGGGTGGCGACATGGAGCACGCGGCGGAGAAAGGTTTGGGCTTCTTTTTCTGGATCGCCAAAGCGAGCGGTGGACCAAACACCGACACGGTCGCGCAAAGAAGCCTGCCCAAAGACAAAGTTCCAGCCGTCGCCTGGCCATAAATCGGTGCTGGTGAGCGCGAGCATGGCGACAGCATCGGCAGGCAGTCGCGGTTTGAGGACTTGATGCAAAATGTGGGATGTCAGCAATTGTTTGACTCCGAGTGATGGAATCTCACGCGTGGCTTCTGGCGGTATGAGCGAAAGCGGAAGTGGCTGCTCCATGCGAATCGAAAGGTTGTAGAGGAGGGCCATGTATTCGCATAAAATCGAGAGGGATTTTTGCTGTAAAGCGGGAAAGGTACCGATGGTCTGGATGATGATTGTCTTACGATTTTTCGTGGCTCTGGTCGGTTGACTGGCGATGTACTGTTCCAAAGTTTGTCCCGTTTCTTGGTGTTGGCTCAGCCAATCGCCCGGCTGGGATGGACGTTTTTTCTCAAATAAAGGGCGGATGGTGTCGCGGTACTTTTTAAAATCCTCGGCTTTTCCTTCGATGCCCGAGAGTTGGACTGCGCCTAGCACCTTCCAGCCCATGAATGCGACTCCAGCGGAAAGGGTGGAGATTTGGAGAAAATTTCTGCGTGACGGGCTCATGGAATGGATACGTTTGAGTGCCGAAATTTCTTGGCGTTGATTTTGTCAACGATCGCGGAATAGCTCGGTGTGCGCTGTATTATTTTTTCTCAGGCGTAAGGAAGACTTGTGCTTCGTCTTCTGCGGCGGGAATGAGAAATTTTCCTGCTTCGGCGTGTTTTTTCACCGAGAATTTGACCTTCCAATCGTCGATGAGTTGATTATTGTTAGGTTGTGATTCTTGGCCAATTTTCTCGCGTGCGGTGAC
>CAMAYN010000257.1 GCA_945862285.1 Akkermansia muciniphila
CGTACGGACACATATCCCGCCATCACCGTCAAGGGCAGTCAGCACGCTACCCAGCATGAGGCCAGTGTTTCTCAAGTCTCCGAGGAAATGCTTTTCTACATGCAACAACGGGGCATCAGCGAAGGCGCTGCTATGTCACTCGCCGTAAACGGCTTCATCAATGACCTCGTGCGCGAGTTCCCGATGGAGTATTCCGTAGAACTTAAACGACTCATCGATCTTGAAATGGAAGGCAGCGTTGGGTAAAATAATCGATTTCCACCATGAACGTTTGCGACAGAAAAAAATGACTTTTGATGTCTTTGCGAGCTTTGCTGATGCAGAACAGGCGCATCTCGAAGAGTGGATGAAAATGTCGCATGCACAACACATGATGCTATTCGAACAACTGCGCCGCGAGTCATATCCGGATGAAAGAATCACGCCACACAGACTTCAGAGAGTTTTGTTAGTTGTTTAACCAACACGGTGTCGAATTCTCATCCTGCTACGAGCGTCGCGTCTCGTTGAGAATCACTGCCGAATTGTCCATCCCTATGATTTCCTTACCCGATCTCCGAACCAATAAACTCGTATCTGCCAAGCCAAAAGATTTCGCCGATCTTGCCCACGATCTGTCAACGAACACGCCATAAATTTTTCCCATGCCAACCATGATTTCCTATCGATCCATCCTAGAACAACCCGCCGCTACTTCGCCGCTGATGCCTGAATGGTTTGCTCAATTGCAAGCCGATGCCTGGAAACAATTTCAGTCACTGCCCATGCCGAAGCGTGGCGCGGAGGCATGGCGTTTCTCTACGACTTCTCAGCTTGAATTCAGCGACTACCAACTTGTGGACACTGCCGTGCCTGCTGAGGAATGGATCGCTCGTTCTTCAGGAGTAAAAGAGGCCGCAGCAACATTGGTTTTCATCAATGACCAACTTGTGCACCACGAAAGCAACCTGCCCGATGGCGTGATTTGCCTTTCCCTGTCGGATGCTTTGCGCGACTGCCCCGAGCGTGTGCAACCTTACTTCATGCGCCATCCCACTACCCTTGGTTCGGCGAAATTTAGCGCCCTGCATGCGGCACACTTGAGCAACGGCGTATTCCTCTACGTCCCAGCAGGTGTAGTGGTGGAAAATCCCGTGCAGATTTTCCATTGGGCGAACGGAGAAAACACCGCCATCCTGCCGCACACTTTAGTCGTCACTGGCGCAGGTGCTTCCGTACGCGTGATCGAGACATTTCAATCGACCGATGATAAATCCCCGAGTCTTGCCATCGCCGTGAATGATTTAATCGCCGAGCCGAATTCTACACTGGATTACGTTGTCGTTCAGGCGCTGAATCATAGCAGCAAAGTTATCACCATCAATGCCAGCGAAGTAGCAAAACAAGCCACCACCACCAGCTTCCTGTTGAGTACTGGTGCCAATTGGGCGCGCAGCGAATCGATTTCCCGACTCATCGGCGAAGAAGCCCGCTCAAATATGCTCGCCGTCAGCACCCCGGGTTGGGATCAAGAATACGATCTGCGCACCTTCCAGCATCACCTATCACCCGGAGCCTACTCCGATTTACTTTACAAAAATTCCCTCTACGACGAATCCCGTACGATTTTTTCTGGCTTGATCTTCGTGGACGAAGGCGCCCACCGCACCGATGCCTATCAAACCTGCCGCAACCTGCTGATGTCAAATCAGGCCGAAGCCAACTCCATGCCTGGCCTAGAGATTAATGCCGACGATGTAAAATGCAGCCACGGTTCCACAAGTTGCCAAGTCAGCGATGAGGAAATTTATTATCTACGTGCTCGCGGCATCCATGAAGACCGAGCTCGCCAACTGATTGCTCGCGGATTTTCCGTAGAAGTCATCAGTCGCCTCAATCACGAACCCACCGAAGCACTTATCCTTGACGCACTCGATCAGAAATTTATGGCGTTAAAAGTCTAACCAAACGACAATTCATCGCATTCACGCCACGCCTAATTCGTGAAATAGGGTAAGGAGCGACGTCGCCCCTACGTGTCTCTTTTTTAGCCGAGCCTCAGCACACCGTCGGTGAGAATCCTCGCCCTCAACCCGCCGCGGAATCGAGCTTTGAGAAATTCTTCCACGCCCGGTGCCACCGCTTTGTCCATCCAGTAGCACGGTTTGCATTCTTCGCTGCCCTGAAATTCGATTCCTTGAAAGCGGAATTTTTTCCCGACCCAAGCCGATAGATCCACGCCGTTGACGATTACGTTTCTGCGAAATACCGCAATGGATCAATACCGTTCACATCATGGGCGACAATGAGCTTTCTGCTGGTTACGGTTGGGAATACGATTCCGTGCTGTCGAAAAAATTCAACGATAACATGACCAGCATCGCCGAACTTGGCTGGTTTAATTCGGAGGGCGATGGCTTCAATAACAATAATAATGCCATTCTTCCCGACACCACGCGATTCTCGGTAGAGCTAAACTATGCGTTCTAATTTCTTCTAGTTGTTGTATAAATAAAAGCCGTAGTGGTCACACACTGCGGCTTTTATATTTCTCGGCCGATAAGCAGAGGATAGACCTCCCGATGATGCAGTATTTTTTACTTAGGCTCACATGTTAAACTCTTTGATGGATCCGGTTTGAGCGAGTTTTTTGCGGGACAATTCGAGGTCGAGGTCGCCGTAGTGTTTGATGGGGTTGCCGTGGGCGTTGAGGAGAGTGGTGTAGCAGTTGCCGATGGTTTTGTGATTCTCGGTGCCGTGGTAGGGAACGCGGAAGTAGCGTCCAGCGATGTTGAGCTTGCAGTTGTCACCTGCCATCACGACGAAGGGTGCTTCTAGCCCAAAGCCATGATGCGTCTCACCTCCCTCGGGGAAATGCATGATCATCGTATTTACGCTAAAGGAGTCGGCGACGGAAATATGTTTATGAACCGTGCTTGTAACACGCACAGTTGCGAGGTTCTATCATAGACATGACGTGTTATTTTGTCGGTCGATTTTTGATCAATGCGTCGGCGAAGGCTTTGCCTATGGGAGCCATGATTTTTGCTGCTCCGAGATAGTGATACCCTGCATTAGAAGCACCTTTGAGTTTTTCCCACTCCTTCGGTTTGTAATTTTTCGCCATGTGTTTCATTTTGTTTTCCAAGGAGTCGTCTTTTTCCTCGGCGACTTTGGCATCGACTGCTGGCCAATAAGTTTCCATGCGTTCTTGAAGTGCTTGGAGTTCATCGTCCCAGTAAGGAGCGGTTGGCACGGCGATCACGTTGCCTTTGAACTCGCGCATGGAGGCGACGTCCGCTTGCGCATCGCGAAAATGCTTCATGGGACCACGCTCGCGATCTCCTTTTTTTCCATCGATGCCCATCACACCGATGACAAACGGCATCTTCGGTGCCTTGATGTCTTTGCGAACGTCGCGGATGAAGTGGGCGAGCAGATCTGAATACATTTTGTAGCCGCCGGGTTCTTCTCGCTTGTCATAGGTCCAGTCGGAAACGAAGTCGTTGAAGCCTTGGAACCATACGAAACCGGCGACTTCATAACCTTGTTTTTCATCGTATTCCGGCACGACTCTCTTGATGTCTCCGAGCACTTTGTTGACGTGGGCTATCATCATGCGGTAGGCGATGCCTGTGGATTCCATTTTTTCGGCCTTGTTTTTTGCGATGTCGTCGCCGCGCTCTTTAAATTGGGCGAGCTCGAAATCGCTCCACACGTAAGGACCTGCCGAAGGGGGACGGAAATCGGTGTGCAGGCTTCTGCCGCCCCACGAGGTCTTGATGATGAGTATCGGTTCTTTGAGTGCCTTTTCCATGGTGATGCCGAAGGTGAACTCGGGACCGATGCATTCTGTGCTAGCGCCAAAGCCGGTGGTGAGTTTCCCTTTTTGTTCGGTGGTATCGTCGCCTGCACAGCCGATGGAGGAAATCCAGACTTTGTCGCAGACTTTCGCTTTGCCGTCATCAGTGCGCATTTCTTTGAGGTAGGGTGCTGTCTTAGGATCGGTTGCCAAGGAGTCGAAGGTGGAGACATTGACATGTCCCTGCATGTTCGATTGGCCGGCGAGGATGAAGACTTTCATCGGCTTTGCGAAGGCGGATGGAGTGATGGCGCAAAATATGAATGCGGCGTTTATAATAGTATTTTTCACAATTATATATGGGAAAGAATGTTATTCCAAGTCCGAGAGCTTCAAGCC
>CAMAYN010000258.1 GCA_945862285.1 Akkermansia muciniphila
TGATCCGCATCAATGAGGTAGGGGAAATCCCATCCGTATTTTTCCGCAAACAGCGGCATATATTCAGGGCCGTCCTGTGGGTAGGCGGACAAATCATTGGAGACAATCGCCACTGTATTTACCCCACGCTGTGCCGCCGCCTTCGCCCAAGCACCAAGTTGTTCAGCAAGGTGAATGACGTATGGGCAGTGGTTGCATGCGAAAACGACCAGCAGGCCTTGTTCGCCCATGAGATCGTAAGAGTGATGGATTTTCCCATAGGCATCAGGTAGCGAAAATGGGGGAATTGTTGTTCCGGTCGACAAAGTGAATGTGGATTCTACACGCATGGGTGATAAAGATTGTGGTTTATGGGCGCTCTAATGCCCAACTCAGGAGTTTTTGTGAATCATTCCAAACATTTTTCGTATTGGATTTGAGCACCACAACAATGGCGGAGCGGTTATCGATTTCGCCTGTGCAAATGAGGCAACGCCCTGCGGCATTTGTTGTGCCTGTTTTCATGCCGTTGCAGTAGGATAGACTTTCGAGCAACTTGTTTGTATTTTCTAATTCAATGGTTTTGCCGGAATTGTAGGAAAATTCCGTTTTTTTCATGGCCATGAATGAACGTAGAAGCGGCGAGCGGTATGCTTGACGTGCGGCAATTGCCATGTCGCGAGCTGTGGAAAATTGATCTTTTTCCGTGAGTCCATGAGGGTTGCGGAAGCGCGAATTTCTCATTCCTAGCTTCGCGCAATAGGCGTTCATTTTCTGACAAAAGGCCTCCTGTGACCCTGCCGCATCGCGTGCCAGAGCACGCGCGACATCATTAGCACTCTTGACCATCAAGACTTTCAACAAATCACGACGTGTATATGTTTCACCTGCTTTCAGATCGAGCTTCGTGGGTTCTACTTGCCCATCAGATGCCTCTATGGTTACAGGCTTATTGATATCTCCAGCCTCAAGGACACAGAGAGCGGTGAGGATTTTTTGCGTCGATGCGACTTGGCGTGTTTGATCGGCATTCTTCGCGTATAAAACGCGCCCGGATCCGATGTCGATGACGATCGCCGATTCTGCAAATACCGCAGGAGGAGGAGTGCTCGGGATGGCTCCAGGCAATGGATTCGGGGAGACGCGAACGGCTCCTTTATCATTGTTAGGCAGTGAATCCGGACTCCCACCACAAGAGGCGATGCTTAAGCAAAGCAAAGATACTATTAAGGGTAATGCGAGATTTTGCCTTTTCATCTGAGCAGGAGATAGAAGATTTAAGCGGATGCGAAAAGCGAAAAATCGTTACCCTGAAAAACTTTCCTCAAGGATGATGGGCTTGTAATGTTGAAGAGAGGGACTTGGCCTAATCCAAAAGGTTGACGGTTATATCGAGAATTCCTTATTTCTCTTTCATAAATCAAATAATGCACATCTTTCTTTTGACGATGATTTCTGATTATGCAAATCTTTCGCCCTATGAAATTTGGTATCATCGGTGCCGGTATGATCGGCCATTTCCACGCTAAAGCGATTCAAGCTATGGCAGGCAGCACGCTTCACTCTGTTTTTGATCTTCGTGGAGAAGCCGCAGAAAAAATCGCAGCAGAATACGGAGCTAAGGCTTACTCGAATTTTGAAGATTTCCTTGCCGATCCTGAACTAGAAATTGTCACTATTGGCACCCCATCAGGCGCCCATCGCGATCCCGCCATCGCCTCCTTGCAATCCGGCAAGCATGTCATTTGCGAGAAGCCATTAGAAGTCACCACCGAACGCATTGATGACATGATTGCCGCCGCTACCACAGCAGGGAAAACTCTCGCCGCTGTGCTGAATCGCCGCTTCCAGCCTGCTATTTCTGCGATGAAAAAAGCCAGCATGGACGGACGCTTCGGGCAAATCACCTCCGCCTCTGCCTACGTGAAATGGTTCCGCACCCAAGCCTACTACGACTCCGGCGCATGGCGCGGCACATGGGCGCTCGATGGCGGTGGCGCCCTCATGAACCAAGGCGTTCACACCGTGGATCAACTCCTCCACGTTGCCGGCCCCGTCGTAGCCGTCACCGCATCCACCGCCTTGCTTGCACACGAACGCATCGAGGTAGAAGACGCTTGTGTGGCCATTCTGGAATTCGCCAACGGCGCCCGCGGTGTCCTTGAAGCTTCTACTTGCTGCTGGTCTTCTACCGGACACCCCGCAGAAGTCCAAGTCTGTGGCACCCAAGGCTCCGCATTTCTCGCCGATGAATCACTGCGCGTTTGGGACTTTGCCGAACCTCAAGACCACGACGCAGAAATCCGCGACACCCTCATGGTCGGTGCCGCCCGTGGCCTCGGCGCGAATGACCCCAGCGCCATCAACTTCGAAGGCCATCGCCGCAACTTCCAAGAAGTCGTCGATAGCATCCACGAAAACCGCCCCTGCGCCGTCGATGCCACCGAAGCCCGTAAGGCCGTCGCTGTCATCAACGCTGTCTATCGCTCCGCCCGCGAAGGCGGCACCCGTATCACCCTCTAACCATCACCGCAAAAGTTATGATACTCACAGGATTTTCCGACGAAGCAGGCAAAGACCTCGCCACCCAAATCCGCGCCACCAAGGAACTCGGCTGGACGCACCTATCCGCCCGCGGCATTAACGGTGCCAACATCCACGAACACAGTGAGGCAGACTTCGCCACCATCGCCGACACCCTTGATGCCGAAGGCATTCACGTTCCCGAATTCGGCTCTCTCATCGGCAACTGGGGAAAAAAAATCACCTCAGACTTCGCCATCACCCTTGCCGAAATCGACCGGGCTATCCCGCGCATGCAACGCCTCGGCACCAAGCTCATCCGCATCATGTCCTACGCCCAAGAACCGTGGGGGCAGGATCAACAAGAAGCCGAGCGCTTCCGTCGCCTGCGCGAAATCGTCAATCGCTTCGCTGCCGTCGGCATCACCGCCGCCCATGAAAACTGCATGAACTGGGGCGGTTTCTCCGCCGAACACACCCTGCGCCTCATCGAAGAAGTCCCCGGCCTCAAACTCGTATTCGATACCGGCAACCCCGTTTTCCAACTCGACCGCTCCAAGCCCGAGCCCTACCCATGGCAAAACGCCCTAGAATTTTGGCAAAAAGTCCGCGACCACGTAGTCCACATTCACATCAAAGATTGCTTTAACCCAGAGCAAGCCGACATCGAACCGCGCTACGTCGGCCCCGCCGAAGGCCAAGCCTACGTCAAAGAAATCCTCGCCGACGCCAAAGCCCATGGCTACAACGGCTATGTCGCCATCGAGCCACACGTCGCCACTGTCTTTCACGTCAAAGATCAATCCCAAGTCGATTGGCAGCAATGCTACGATTCCTACGTCGCCTACGGTAAAAAAATGGCCGCCATCCTCGCAGAAATATAAAAAATGCCGTCTGCTCACCAGCAAGACACACCCTGCGCCATCCTCATCATGGGAGTCTCTGGCGCGGGGAAAACCACCATCGGCCAAGCATTAGCCGCCGCACTGAATGCCACCTTTCTGGACGCTGATGATTTCCACCCACCAGAAAACCGCCGCAAAATGGCATCTGGCATTCCCCTTGATGATACCGACCGCGCACCATGGCTATCTGCCATCAGCCAGCGTCTCAGCAAGAGCGACTCCCTGGTCCTCGCCTGCTCCGCATTAAAGGAAAACTACCGCACTACTTTGCGCGCCGCTCGCCCCGATTTGCGAATCATTTTCCTCAGGGTATCGCGAGAAATACTACTCCATCGCCTCGCTAATCGCCCCAACCATTTCATGCCCGCCTCTTTATTAGATAGCCAACTTACCACCTTAGAGCCGCCCATAGATTCCCTCTTGGTCGATGCCACCCGCCCCCTTCCTGACATTCTAAACGATATAAAAAACCACCTCACAAATGCGATCTGAGATCACCCGCTTCATGCTTTGATTCCAGCTGATGCTCCTCCCATCTCCATCCATGAAGAAA
>CAMAYN010000259.1 GCA_945862285.1 Akkermansia muciniphila
AGAATTTGCCGAAATCTGGACGATGAAATGGGCGGAGTTACTGCAAATCCGCACCTTCAACGATGGCCCTAAACAAGTTTCTTACAAAGCTGCGTTGAACTATTACAATTGGCTGCGCGACCGCATCGCTGCCAACACGCCGTTCAATCAAATCGTCAATGAAATACTCTCCTCGCAGGGCGGCACTTTCTCAGTTCCTGCAACGAATTTTTTCCAGACCGAGCAAGAAGTCCTCAAACTCACAGAAAACGTAGCGCAAGTATTCATGGGAACCCGCATCCAGTGTGCGCAGTGCCACAACCATCCTTTCGATCGCTGGACCATGGAAGATTATTATGGTTTTGCCTCCTTTTTTGCCCAAGTGAAACGCAAAAATGCCGAAGATCCCCGTGAACGCATCGTCTTCGATGGCGATGGCGAAGTCCCTCATCTGGTGACGAAAAAACCAGTTCCCCCAAAATTCCTTGGTGGTTCCTCGGCGGAAATCAAAAATCAAACTCGCCGCGATTCGGTGGCAAAGTGGCTGTCCTCTCCCGAGAATCCCTGGTTCGCGCGGAACTTTGCCAACATCACTTGGTCGCACTTTTTCGGTATCGGCATCGTCGAACCTGTCGATGATCAACGCATCTCGAATCCGCCTTCGAATCCGGAATTGCTCGATGCATTATCGAAACAATTTGTGGCCTACAATTTTGACTTACGTAAACTCGTGCGCGACATCTGCACCTCGCGCACGTATCAACTTTCCACGAAAACCAACGAGAGCAATCGCACGGATGAGCGGAATTTTTCCCATGCCCTGATTCGTAGGATTCGCGCCGAAGTTCTGCTCGATGCCATTTCTCAAGTCACCAATACGCCCAACAAATTCAAAGGGCTGCCGCTCGGGGCGCGTGCGGTGCAAATTGCCGATGGCAACACCTCCAGTTATTTTCTCACCGCCTTTGGTCGTGCCAGCCGCGCTACGGTATGTTCTTGCGAGGTGAAGCTTGAGCCGAATCTCAGCCAAGCATTACACTTGCTCAACGGCGACAATAGCCACAATCGAATTCTACAAGGAAAAGTCATTCCGCCGATGCGCCAGGAGAAAAAATCCGCAGAGCAGATCATCGAGCATCTCTATCTCTCCGCCTACTCACGCCCACCAACGGCAGCGGAAATGAAAAAACTGATGACGGCCTACGGCGAGGCGAAGGATGCGCAACAGCAAAATGAAATGCTCAACGATATTTTCTGGGCGATTCTGAACTCGAAAGAATTCATCTTCAACCACTGATACCTCGCCCCGGTGAATCGGGGTATGGGTCGATTAGGCCTTATCCTTTTTCGCCGTGCTGGCGATGTAGAGTTCACGCAGGGATTTGAAATCGACTTCGGTGGGGGAATCCGTCATCAAATCACAGGCTTTGTTGTTTTTCGGGAAGGCAATGACTTCACGAATGCTGCTTTCACCGGCGATGAGCATGGCGATGCGGTCGAGTCCAAGCGCGAGGCCGCCGTGTGGTGGCGCACCAAAGCGGAAGGCATCGAGGATGTGGGCGAACTTGATTTGTTGCTCCTCGGGGGTCACACCAAGCACGCTGAACATTTTCGCTTGCAGGTCTTTTTCGTGGATCCGGATCGAACCCCCACCGAGTTCGTAGCCGTTGAGGACGACGTCGTAGGCGACGGCGCGGACTTTTTGATATTCGCCCGCATCGAGCAAGGCAACGTCATCGGCATTCGGACGAGTGAAAGGATGGTGCACGGCAGTCCATGTGCCTTCATCGGTTTTGGCGAGAAGGGGGAAATCAACGACCCAGAGGAAATTCAGCGCATCGCTATCTTTGGTGAGATCCATCATGTCGGCGATTTCGAGGCGCACGCGGCCAAGGATGGTGCAGGTGCTTTCCCACTCGCCAGCGACGAAGAATACGATATCGCCCTCGGCAATGGCGAGTGTGCTGACGAGATTGTTTTTTTCATCGTCGGTAAAAAATTTCCACAGCGGGCTCTTGTATTCGCCATTTTCGCATTTAATGAAGGCGAGGGTTTTCACGGGAAGCCCCGCTTGAATGGCGATCTCGTTGAGCCGGTTCATCTGGCCGGTGGTGATGCCCGCGAAGCCTTTGGCGTTGATGGCTTTGACCACGCCGCCGCCGTCGAGGATGGAACGGAAAATCTTAAACTCTGTGCCAGCAAAGACAGCGCCAAGGTCGGTGATTTTCATGTCGTAGCGCGTGTCTGGCTTATCGATGCCGTAGGTGTCCATGGCATCGCGCCAGGTCATGCGGGGAAATGGCCCGGGCACGGCGCGGTCGAGGCCGGCTTGGAACATCGATTGAAGAAGGCCTTCGACGAGGTTGATGATGTCTTCTTGGCCGACGAAGGATGCCTCGATGTCGATCTGCGTGAACTCGGGTTGGCGGTCGGCGCGAAGGTCTTCATCGCGGAAGCAGCGGGCGATTTGGAAATATTTTTCCAATCCGGCGACCATGAGGAGCTGTTTGTACTGCTGTGGCGCTTGGGGGAGGGCGAAGAATTCACCGGGCGAGAGGCGGGCGGGAACGAGGAAATCGCGCGCACCTTCGGGCGTGGGGTTGGAAAGGATGGGCGTTTCGACTTCGATGAAACCTTGGGCATCGAGGTAGTTGCGGGCGGCGGTGGTGATTTTGTGGCGCTGGCGGATGTTTTTGTTCATGCGCGGGCGGCGGAGGTCGAGGTAGCGATATTTCATCCGCAGATCCTCGTTGGAGAGTTCCTTGTCGAGCTGGAAGGGCAGGACATCGGCTTTGTTGATGATGGAAAGAGCGGAAGGGATGATTTCGATTTCTCCGGTGCCGATTTTTTCATTTGTGGTGCCGACGAGACGAGCGGCTACCGTGCCGGTGACTTGGATCACATCTTCGTCACGTAGGCTGTGGGAAAGCTCAGCGATGGAAGAATTTTCCTCGGGGCGGAAGCAAACTTGGGTTATGCCCTCGCGGTCGCGGAGGTCGATAAAGATCACGCCGCCGTGGTCGCGCGCGGAATTGACCCAGCCGATGAGGGTGACGGATTGGCCGATGTGAGAGGAGCGGAGTTCGTTGCAGTGGTGGGTGCGCATGACGTTGGTGTAGATGGCGGGCGCAGAGTAAAAGAGGATTTGCGGTGAATGGCAATGAGATTTTTACCTTTTCAAAAGGCCCACAGAGAACGAGTAAAATGAAAAGACTTCGCTGTGATCCGAGGCGAGTTCCTTCATTTCCAGCAAATCCAATTGCCCCTCAGCCCTAAAAAATTTCTTTTTCCCAAACCCTGCCGCCTTTTCCAGGCTCCCACACCGTCAGGAGCAAAAGGCAGTGGGTTTTCGTGCCTCACAGACCGTCAGGCCGGAAAAGGCAGTGGGTTTTTGCTCCCCACACACCGTCAGACCGGAAAAGGCAGCGGGTTTTCGTGCCTCACAGACCGTTAGGACGGAAAAGGCAGTGGGTTTTTGCTCCCCACACACCGTCAGGCCAGAAAAGGCAGTGGGTTTTCGCCCCTCACAGACCGTCAGGACGAAAAAGGCAGTGGGTTTTGCTCCTCACACACCGTCAGGACGGAAAAGGCAGTGGGTTTTTGCCCCTCACAGACCGTCAGACCGGAAAAGGCAGCGGGTTTCGCGCCTCACAGACCGTCAGGCCGGAAAAGGCAGTGGTTTCCAGTACATGATATGAGCCCCCACGAGAAAGCAATTCCCCTCAGCAAACCAGCCCTTGAAATAATCACACTTTCTCAAAAAAACGGATAAAATACCTTGAGTTTTTGACAAAATTACCAAATAAACACCCAGTAAAATTTATTTGACATAATATTTCCGATGAGCAACTTATTCAAGTTTTAGGCATTATTAGCAAATCCAGAATCAAAAGGCATATATAAAACAT
>CAMAYN010000260.1 GCA_945862285.1 Akkermansia muciniphila
GCCATTTTTATCAGAGTATTTAAGGAAGAGAAGACGCTGGAAATCTTTATGAAAGATCGAAAAACGGGTCAATTCACCTTTTTTCGGCGCTATGAAACTGCGGCGATTTCCGGGGCGCTAGGGCCCAAGTTGCGCGAGGGCGATTTTCAGGTGCCTGAGGGGTTTTATTACGCTAGTGCTTCATCGATGCGTCCCGATAGCAATTTTCATCTTGCGGTAAATTGTGGATATCCCAACGCCTATGATATTGCCCATCAACGCACAGGGTCTTACATCATGATCCACGGTGCACGGGCATCGATCGGCTGCGTAGCCATGACGGATTTGTTGATCGAAGAGATCTATACTCTATCGGCTGCCGCATTAGCCGGCGGTCAAAAGATCATCCGCATCCATTTTTTCCCATTTCGCATGACTGCTGAACGAATGAAGCGCGAGGAAAACAATCAATGGTATCCATTTTGGAGCAATCTCAAGGAGGGATATGACTGGTTCGAGACGCTGCAAATCCCACCGGATGCGACGGTAGAAATGAATCGCTATATTTTTCGTAAGGAGCCATGATTTTTGCTGTTTCCGCAGTGGATGATTCTTTTCCCTTTACCCAGCCACAACTAACGTTCATTCTTTCGTTGTCATGCTAAAAGCCGGAATCGTAGGTCTCCCCAATGTCGGAAAATCAACCCTTTTTAACGCCGTTACTCGCTCAAGAAAAGCCGAGGCGGCCAACTATCCTTTCTGCACCATCGATCCAAATGTGGGTGTAGTGACAGTTCCCGATCCGCGACTTGCCGTTTTATCAAAACTTTCCGGATCACAAAAACTGATCCCTGCTGCCATTGAATTCGTGGACATTGCTGGCCTCGTCAAAGGGGCCTCAGAGGGCGCGGGCTTAGGCAACCAATTTCTCGCCAATATCCGCGAGACCGATGCCATCGTGCAAGTAGTTCGCTGTTTTGAGAACGACGACATCATCCACGAACTCGGTTCCGTGGATCCCATTCGCGATATTGAGATTATTAATTCCGAGTTGATTCTTGCGGATATTACCGCCCTTGAGAAGCGCCGACAATCAAGGGAGAAAAAAGCTAAGTCGGGCGACAAAGAGAGTAAAAAAGAAGTAGAGCTTATCGATCTTCTCCTGCCACACCTCTACGATGGCAAGCCCGCCATCACCATGAGCTTTGCCACTGAAGACATGCCCTATGTTCGCGATTTCTTTTTACTTTCCGCCAAAAGAACCATCTATGCTTGCAACGTCGCAGAAGATGAACTCGCAGGTGCCACCGCAGATCCTGATTCCCACGCACTAGTGGCAAAAGTCCGCTCCTTTGCCGCAGAGCACTTTGGTGCCGAAGCCGTAGTGATCTCCGCCCGCATCGAAGAAGAACTCATAGATCTCAGCGATGAAGAGGCAAAAGAATTTCTCGCTGATATGGGCGTTACGGACTCTGGTGTCTCCACCTTAATTCGTGCCGTATATCATTTGCTAGGACTCAGAACATATCTCACTACAGGAGAAAAAGAGACCAGAGCATGGACGATTAAGGAGGGAGATAAAGCCCCCGCCGCAGCTGGAGTCATTCACACCGATTTCGAGCGCGGATTCATCGCTGCAGAGGTTGTGCATTTTGATGACCTCACCACTCTCGGGTCCAAAGCTCTTGCCCGCGAAGCAGGAAAATTACGCATCGAAGGAAAAGAATACACAGTAAAAGACGGAGATGTAATGGAGTTTCGCTTCAACGTCTGATTACCTCCAAGATCGATATTTTTATGAAAAAAATCTTTACCCTGCTCACAGTCATTTCATCTGCCTTGGCGCAAACACTAACACCTAGCACCTCAAATAATACAGAAGTTTACCGCTCCGTCGTCCGCATCGAGGCTGCTACTCAAATGCCCGATTTAGCAACCCCATGGAATGCAGGTCGCTTTTCGGGAGGTATAGGCAGTGGATTTCTCATCGGGAAAAATCAATTCCTCACCAATGCGCATGTCGTATCGAATGCCCAACGTTTGCTCATCAACATCTACGGCTCGCCACGCAAACACGCCGCTCGCGTCGCGCACATTGCCCATGATTGCGATCTTGCACTGCTTGAAGTTGAAGATTTTTCACCCTTTGAAACTCTTCCCCATTTCTCGATCAGCGATGCAGTTCCTCTCCTCGAATCCCAAGTGCGCGTCATCGGCTACCCCATAGGCGGCGACAGAATCAGTGTGACTAGCGGCGTTGTATCGCGCATTGATTTCCAATCATACTCCCACTCCCGTTCCGATTCACATCTCGTTGTTCAGATCGATGCCGCAATCAACCCCGGAAATTCGGGCGGACCAGTAGTGCAAGACGGCAAAGTGATCGGTGTTGCTTTTCAAGGACTTCGGCAAGCGGATAATACTGGATATATAATCCCCACTCCCGTCATCCGCCGATTTCTCAAAGATATTCAAGACGGAAAATACGATCACTACGTTGACCTTGGCATATCAGAATTCCCTCTGATTAACCCCGCCATGCGCGATGCCCTTGATCTCCCTGACGATGACATTGGCGTGCTCATCACGAACGTCACCCCCACCAGTGCTTGTGATGGTAAAGTCGAGCCAGGCGATGTCCTCCTGGCCTTAGATCAATACCCTGTTGACGCTGCCGGCTCGGTTTTCATCGAAGGGGAAAAAGTCAATATGAACGAAGTCGTAGAGCGCAAATTTGCCAACGATAAAGTAACCCTCACACTACTACGAGCTGGGAAAAAAATCCAAGTGGAAGTCACACTCGTTCCCGTTACTCCCGCTCGCATTTACACCATCAAATACGAATCAAAGCCACGCTACATCGTCCACGGCGGCATTGTTTTTCAACCACTTGATACGAATTTATATGCTACGATGCAGTTCAGTGACGTAAGTTTACGCCGACTCTATGCGGATTATGTCTCGAAAGGCATTTTCCAAAAACAACAAGACATTGTCGTTCTAACGAAAATTCAGGCCGATGAACTCACCGCGCAAGTCCCTCAAATGTCTGGACTCGTCGTAAAAAAAATCAACGGCACCGAAATCACCTCCCTTCAGCAAGTTCACGAAATTCTTACCGCCGCAAATCAACCCGAGTTTCTCGTCATCCATTTGCAAGGAGCAGAACGCCCTATCGTACTGCCCACAAAAGACATTCCTAGTGCGAATCAACGCATCAGCGAACAATACAACATACCAAAACTAAGCAATCTTGTTGAATAATTTCGCACATCAACCATGAAACAATCCTTTCTTTTACTTCTTTCTGTCGTCTCAGTCCTTATCGTAGGCTGTCAAAAACCGACTGCTCCTGCCCAGTCGCCGCCGTCCGCCGAAAAATCACCCACCTCATTCACCCCGCCCTCTACGGCGAGCAAATCTGTGTTGCGCGTAAACACTTCCTTACAAAAATGGAATCCCGTGCAACCATGGGAAAAATCCGCGCCATCGCAACGCAGTTCTCTAGGAGCCATCGTCACCTACAAAAACGCGCCCGCTGTCATTACCACCGCAGAAATGGTAGCGGATGTCGTGTTTGTGGAACTTGAATCCATCGACGGCAAGCAGCACGTCCCCGCCAAAATCGCTAATGTCGATTACGAGGCAAACATCGCACTCATCATCCCTGCCGACGAAAAATCCGCCTCCATTTTCGCAGATACATTGCCGCTCACCATCGCGGCTTCACCAGCGCTGAACGAGATGCTTCAAATCATCCAAGTCGAGGACAATGGCCAAGCCCTAATTACTGATGCCATACTCCAGCGCGTCGATGTAGCATCCTCCTTCCTGCCCTCCCAACTCTTCCTCACCTTCCAACTCAAGGCCTCCATGCAATCCAGTGCCTCATCCTATTCACT
>CAMAYN010000261.1 GCA_945862285.1 Akkermansia muciniphila
TGGATCGTTCTTTGCGTTTTTGAAGCGGAGATTGTTCGGCAAAGCGGGCAGGGGATTCTTGAGTGCTGTGGTGAAAAACCAGCGGCGTTCCTTGAGTTCTTGCCACTCAGGCAGAGCCGGACAGCGACGCATGATGGCGAGATAAAATCGATTGGCCGATTTTGGGTCACGCGCTGATAGCCAATTTCCCGCCTCGTGGAGAATGTATAAGGTGCGCGGGTCGTTATCGGGGAGCAAAGCTGCGGCACGCCAAGCGATTTCTGCGGCATCGTATCGATAATGAAAACGTGGTTCTACCTTGCCGATGTATGGCTTGATGCGCCCGATTTCTTCTCGGGAAATCCTCGGAATGGCGAAATCTTTTGGTTCTCTAGGCGCAGAAATTACGAAGTCGTTTTCCCACCCTGCACGCCAGCCCATGGCATTCGAGCGTAGTGCAACGAAATCCTCGCGTTCAAAAGAACCATCGCAATCTGTATGATCGGGGGCGCCTTCATAGCCAAACATTTCCATCCCAAGACGCCGACGCAAATGAGCGACATGCCACAAGATCAGGGCTTTGTCGTCTTTGCTGATCGATGGCTCAAGCGAGGCACGGTGGAGGCGGACATAGTGCGCGAAGACCAACTGCAAAGCATGCGGCATAAATTCTGAGGCCTCGCGGAAGCGGAATTCTCGGGCGAGACGGCGGGCTAACAAATAACGGTATAGATCCCTATTCCAGCCATAATTTTCAATCCAGATGCGCCCGTCCGGGAGAATTCTGTAAGGTTCTTCTTGCGGGTCACGCTTTGGTGCAGGACGGTTTTGTTTGACCCATGCCAAGAGTTCGTCGGTCGTGAGCACGCGTTCGGCGAGGTAAGCGGCATCAGCATCGTATTTTGCTTTGGCAAGAAAATCCATAGCGCGGATCAATTCACCACGAGCAAGGTGAACAATGGCGTGATCCGTATGAAATTGGCCAATCATCCAAACTCGACCCGCAGCAGGTTCATCCCAACGTAGATCCTGAATGTGTGGATCGTGCGATGCTTGCCCCTCAGCAAATGTGTAAGCGGGAGCAGCCTTGGCAAAGAACTTCGCCGCATCGTTGATCTTGCCGTCGCGCAGAGCGAGTTTTGCTTTCAGCCAAAGAACTTCACCTGCATTCGGATCGGCGCGGGTGAGCCATCGGCGGGCTGCATCAAAGTGAGCACGACCATAACAAATCCATGCTGCCTTAGCGGCGGAAGCGGAAGGTTTTGTCGTGGTGTTTTTTTCTAAAAGGGTGAGCCAGGCATCGCTTTCGGGCCCATCTGGATCACTCCGAACATCGAGACGACTCCTGCCCGTAAAGCACAAAGCGGTAATGATTTCCCGCGCCAAGGGATCTTCTGCGGCATGTTGCATGACGACCGGGTTGGTAAATATGTCACCGAGTGGCTCTCTAATGCTAAGTAGCATGTCCTCATTGCCAAGACATACGGCATCAAAGTAATATTTCAGCCGTGCCAAGGGATCTTGTTCGGCATACGCGATCCAGCCCATGGAAAGTGCCGCAAGACCCAACGTATCGCGGCAACCGCTTTCTGCTAAGGAAAAGGCCTGCCGATAAAATGGAATAGCGGCTTGAGCATCTGGTGAAGTTTTGGCAAGCATCCACGCTGCCCATACGGCGCGATTTTTACGCTCGATTGCAGGTAGTTGAAGAATCGATTGCCATTGCTGCCGAGCCTCTTCGCGTTCGCCACTGCGCCATGCATGCGCAGCTTTCCAGTAGAGGGCAATGTCGGTGGGCAACTCAGGAAAATGTGGTGGTGCGGAAACTTTCTGTTTTTCTGGAGTGGGCAGATTCCATGGTCCGGCAAGATCAACTTCGGGTAGTCCTAAGCGCCATTGGGAAAATCCCGCGATGATTTCCGCCACTCGCTCGGGCTTGATTTTTTTATCGAACAGAATCGTTGCGAGTTCGATGGCTTCTGTGCGTGAACTTTTCGCTTCAGAAAAAACGGCCATGGCTCTTTCTTCTGTCATGCCAGCAGTAATAATCGGCTGGAGTGTACTGCGCAGCTCGTCACGTTTGAGTTGCTCTTCAGACTGTTGCCAGTCGTTTGAATGATTGATGTAAGAACGACGAATCATTTCTTGGCCAGTGGCGCGTTTCGTAAGTCCACGTCCGTACGTTCGATCAATAGCTACCATTTCATCCAAGCTGCAACTTGCGCGAACACGCAGCGCGGCTTGAGGTAGTGACAAAACCGTGTCGGGGAAATACGGCCCACAAGCACTGGCAAGAAAGATGCCGACAACAAAGGGGAGAAAGACTTTTTTACGCAATGGTTTCATTGGAGTTTCAGGGAGATTTTTTGAAAGTGAGATGGGGAATCGTAGCAGGATCATTGGTTCGAAACCAACCGAGGGTGAAGGATGCTTGTGGAGCCAACCAAGGCCACGAGACCTCTTTCAGATGCAGTTGCTGCGACGTGGAAAAATCATAACCGTTCAGTCCTTCCAATACAAGTGTTTCGCAGCCGACATCGATGATTTCTGGCAGACGTTCATCGCGTTCGCCGTAATTGGTCAGCACAATGTCCCACGTGCCGTTTTCCGTGGCTCGTGCTTCAAGGCGAAGGTCGGAGATGGGGATTTCACCGCGAGCGGCGCGTTGCCATGTGATCCATTTCCAGTTGCGTCGATCCGTTTCTATCGGCAGTCGATACCAAATGATTCCTTGGAGATGAGGGGGAGGATTTTGTTTCCATTCTCTGACTAAACTTGCGAGTTGCACAGCATCGCTAATGCCCATGGAGCGACGGATGGCGGATGGCGATGTGGAGCTGTGCAAGTCCTCAGAAATGACATCGATCACACGATTTTTGCCATCGAACCATACCTCGCAACTGTAGGTGTTGAGTGCGATGTGATATGGTATTCCCATATTCGACATTTTGCCTACCGTTTTACGCGCGGCGATGGGATCGCACAAAACAACGGGCATATCTGGTTGATCGGGGAGCTGAAGGGAATGCAGTTGCATCACGACGCCATCCGCCGTGGTGAAAAGCTGCTTCGCATCGGGCGCATCCAACCATGAGGGCAATGCAGTGATCGTCCACTTCTTGTCGGGGTGCGCAGTTTTTACAGTTTCTAACAAACGCAAATAATTCCCCAGCGAACGCTGCGGGCTATCGTAATCGATCTGCAAGGCAGTTACGGGCTTGGAAGCAGTCCAGGCGATTTCTGCGAGCACTTTCGCCAATGCCTCGCCGGGATTCCATTTCTCGTTCGAAAGTGATGAACCGATGCGAATGACTAAGCCATTTCCTCTGACGATTTCGTCGGAAAATTTGCTACGCTTGATCTGCCATTGCCCATCGATTTTGCCGATCTCCGCGGCAAGGAAATGTCGACATGAGGCGATCTCTTGTGAGTGCGCGAGTGCTGATTGCAGAGCGGACGATTCCTCGCGTTGCCAAACATAAACTTCTGTCGTTAGTGCGCGTGGCTGCTGAAAATTTTCCCACACAAAGAACAAGCTAACTACCATAAAAGCGGAGATCGCAAGGCGTCTGATGGGTATTTTCATTCGGGGCGGACTCAAGTCAAAGTCACCCGGCAAATACTGATTTGATCTGCGAAAAATTACAACTTCCTCAAAAAAAGGAATTACATTCCTTATGAAAATACAAGTTTATGAGAGCGTTGG
>CAMAYN010000262.1 GCA_945862285.1 Akkermansia muciniphila
CCGAGCTTGTGGCGGATTTTCAACGCATCGATGGGCCAAGCGTCTTTTTAGTGAGCTTAAAGGCGGGTGGTTATGGCTTGAATCTGACAGCCGCAGACACCGTGATTCTCTTTGAACCATGGTGGAATCCGGCTGTAGAAAAACAAGCGATGGATCGCGCACACCGCATCGGCCAAAAGAAAACGGTTTTTGTGTATCGATTGCTGACGCGTGGCACGATGGAAGAGCGTGTGAAAAAATTTCAAGACACAAAGAATGATCTCATGTCCGCAGTAATGGAAGATTCAGACTTAAGCGCGACGACATCGGTTTCCTTCGATGAGATTCGCCAAATCTTCGGGAATCATGATTTTTCTGCATTGTAGCGGTGAAAAGATGATTCGCTTAACTTGTTACAATATATGTAATGCGGGGTTGAGAATGGTGGTTTTTGATTCGATATAAACGAGATGGCCTGAATCAGATCTTATGAAAAATATATCCCCCATCCAACAAAACAGAAAAATAATTTCATTTTCGTGTCACAAAATTCATGGCTCGTGACAATCATACTAGAACGACCATGACATCGACATTCCCACGGAAAACAATTAGCGCCATGCCCCAGGAAAACTTCAATCTTCTCATCCGCGAACATCACCCCACACTTTGTGCTTATGTCCGTGTGATGACTCAAGATTCTGGAGCGATCAATGACCTCGTCCAAGACACCTTCATTACTGCTTGGCAAAACATCAGCAAATTTGATGTCACACGCGATATTGGGTCGTGGTTACGTGGGATCGCCCGCAACAAGTGGCGCGAATCTTGCCGACGCAATGGTCGCGAAGTGCTCATGGATGAAGCTGCATTAGCGGAGCTTGAGCATTCATTGCATCAGCTCGATGCCGATCAACCAGAGGTTTTTGAACGCCTCGCCGATTGCCGGAAGCTGCTCCCCGCGGCTCTCGAACTCACTCTCCGTTCTTGCTACGACGATGCCCTCAGTGGGCGGGAAGCAGCGTAACAATTACAAATTAACGAAGCCACATTACGCAAGCGACTCGAACGGGCCCGCGAGGCCTTGCGCCTATGTCTTCAAGGAAAAAACAACAATACAACTCAAGAAATACCATCATGAACTCTGACAATCAAAATCAACAAGATCAACTCATCGACGCACTCCTGCTCGAGCAACACCGCAGCGACCGTGAGCAACATATTCTAGTAATACAAGATGCGCTATTCCATTCAGTTCCTGCGCAGATCGATAAAAAATCTCGTGTAATTTCATGGCTTTGGAAAATGGGACTCGCCGCCGCAGCGGTCCTCGCTATTGGCTATTTTCAAACGCACGTGCATCGCCCAGATCAACACGCTGTACATATCCCCTATCAACCAAATGAAACAACTCCGCCATTAGCGATCAATGATTTCCCTCCGAAAGTGGCGGACATCAGTAATAAATCCCAAGAATCAGTTTCGATTCTTGGTGCTGTTAAAAATCCGCGCAAGGTGATTTTGCCAGAAGGAGGATTGAACGTAATGACTGCTCTTGCTTCTGTAGGTGGATTAAACGCGACATCTGACATTAATAAAATTGAAGTGATCTTCAATAGTGGTGAAAAAGCTGTTTTTTCTCTATCTGATATTATGATAGGCGAAGCTGGCAAAATAGAATTGAAAAATGGCGACCAAGTGATTGTTGGTCAAAATCCTTTCGTCGGCAAATACATTACAGTTGGAGGACAGGTTCAGAAAAGAGGCTTATTTCCCTATCCTCTTGATGGAAATCTCGATATTGTCGCCGCAGTCGCTGTTGCTGGTGGATTGACCCATATTGCTGATGGTAAGCTTCTATTGACGCGAAATGGCCAGACGAAAACAATCGATTACGAGGCGATTATTGAAAGAGGTGAGCCATCTGTGATGATTTTACCAGGTGATTTCATTCAGGCCAGAGCACGTAGTTTTTAAACAACCAGATTTTTTCTATGAGCCGATATTCACCACCCTCTGATCGCAGCATGGATCGCCTTTTGTAATTGCGGTTGCGAATAATCTGGTCCCGTTCCCGGGCCGCCGTAGGTGTGGGTTTCTACTAATTTCAAATCTCCCCCGCTGATAACAAATGTAGGATTTCCGCTGTCGCCGGTAACCAGGTTGCGCCGTAGTGACTCTGGGAGTGTCGGATGATAGGAAAATTGAATCATGGCTCCTTGTTTCGCGCTGACTTGATGAATGCTGACTTGTTTGGTCTGATCCGTAACTAATACATCTACGCCGTGAGCAACATCCCTTATTGGGGGAAATTCATAGTATTTCACCAAGTCCGGTAATGGTTGATCGAGCTTACCAATCGCCACATCGTATTGCGGCGCTAGCGATTTCACACCGACGATGAAACGCTCATGGTTTCGGCCCTTGCGATCATGAAAAATCACGGGGACATCACTTGGTCGAGTGTAATGAGCCGCCATTACCACATGTTGTCGCGTTATCAGTGTACATGTGCGACTGTCATTCCAAGAAACACCGGTGAGATTAAATGGCGCAGTCCAGTTCGATTTTCTCTTCGCAAAACCTTGGGGATCATACTTCTCAAACAGAGCGCCTGGCTCGTTAGAACTGCCTACAATCGCTCTCAATCCGCCATGAATGACTTTCATTTCGCTGTCCGAATTCATGCACCCGCAAAGTGTAGCGGTAACGATCAATCCAAAGACGAATGGCATCAATCGATTCATAGTCGGGCTTTCATCACTTCATCAAGCACCTCCATGCAGCGCTGATTTTGCGCCATGGTGCCGACAGAAATCCTCACCCAGTCGGGCAGCTTGTAGCTACTCATGGCACGAAGAATGATCCCCTTTTGTAGCATCGCGCGGAAAATCCCATCGCCGTCGCCGACTTTCACCAACACGAAATTCGCAACGCTAGGAACAAATTCTAAGCCACGCTCCGCGAAAGCCTGATGAAAATAAGCAAGCCCTTCGCAATTTAGCTCTTTGGTTTTCATCATGTGTGTGTCATCCGACAATGCGGCGAGAGCCCCTGCCTGGGCGATCGCATTTACGTTAAATGGCTGACGTGCTTTTTGTAGAATCTGTGCCACATGAGCAGGCGCAAGGCCAAAACCTACCCGCAAAGCCGCTAGTCCGTGAATTTTTGAACATGTTCGCAAAATGCACACATTCCTGCCCTCGCGCACATACTTCAAGGTATCCGGGGCATTGTCTAAAAACTCATAATATGCCTCGTCAAATACCACAATGACATGATCAGGAACGCGATCCATTAACCGATCCAGCGCTTCTTGCTCCACCATTGTTCCGGTCGGATTATTTGGATTTGCAACGAAAAGTAATCGTGTATTTTCCGTGATGGCATCAGCCATGGCATCCAGATCATGCACAAAACCTGGGTCATCTACCTCTATGTATTTCGCTCCAAACAATGTCGCCATGAGTTTATACACGACAAATGCATGCTTCGCCGCTATCAGTTCCACACCCTGATTAAGAAAGGAATGGCACAACAATTCGATGATTTCATTGGATCCATTTCCTAAAATGACATTGCTGCGATCTAACGCAAATTTTTCAGCGATGGCACTGCGTAGTTTAAATCCCCCACCGTCGGGGTAGATGTGCGACTCTGCAAGCGCGATTTTCATCGCTTCAACTGC
>CAMAYN010000263.1 GCA_945862285.1 Akkermansia muciniphila
GGAACCGGAGTGGACAGAAAGTTTTAGCGTTTCTGGCAGAGCGTAAGCTTTGACGGCGTGTGCAATGACGGCAAGGTCATCGTTAAATTCTTTCTCGAATTGCGCGACATCGCCTACGTAATCAACGCCTTTATTGAATCGACCCGTAAATTTTGGCGCGATGGTCTGGATCGGGACTCCTTGGTCAGCGATGGCGGCGAGGATAATCAGTAGCACAGGCGGCGTTTGCGGCTTGTCCGTTTCGTCCATAGAAACCTCAGTGACGAAGTCCGTGCCTTTGGCGGCGACGATGTGATCATAAATCGCCTTGGCCTTCTGCGTTGCTTTGAGAAACTGGTTCGCAGTTTTTTCGATGTCGGCACGGGTGATCTCGAATGGCTCGCTAATGCCCTCAATGCGAATGGTGCCAATGAGTTCGGGATGTCGCTCGATAAATGCCGCAATGTCTGCGGGATCGGCAGGCTCACCAATGTCATCGGCAACATCGAGGGTGAAAAAGTCACAAGGGGCGATGAAACGATCCACGGTCTTCAGGTTGATGTGATCCGCATCCAAGAGGTATTCGCCCGTCCAACCGAGATCGGCCACGGCTTTGTCTGCGGCATCGCGGGTGGATTGTGGCTGCGAGCCAATGATGTCGTGCTCGCGATTCGATTTATTCCAAACGGGCGTGATATCAATACCAAGCTGCTTCGCGGCGATGAAGGCATTGAGTTGAGCGTGAGCACCGTTAGCGAAGCGATCGCCGACGCCAAAGGTGAATTTAGGACAGATTTTCATTTATTTAAACTTGTTTAGTGAGTAGTGGTCAGGAAAGAGGCAATCGATTTATTGGACTTCAATAATTGCTTTAATTGCGCCGAGGTTGGGGTCGGTGAATTGGGCAAATTTTTCGGGAACTTCGGCAAAAGTGATGCGGTGGGTGATCCAGAGATCGGTATTAATTTTCCCTTGGCGAATGAGGTCAATAATTTGTGGGAAATCCGAAGGCAATGCGTTTCTGGAGGCTAGCAATGTGATTTCGCGTCGGTGAAAGATCGGAGCGTGCGGGAACTGGAGATCGGAAGTGGTAATCCCGACATAAACCACGCGGCCAGTAAAGGCAGCAAACTCGAAGCAGGTGGACATGGAGCGCGGAGAACCGGTGGCATCGATAATCACATCGGCGAATTGTCCGTTGGTGATTTTTTCCACTTCGGCAAGGTGAGAGCCATCGGGGCGGGCTAGGATGCCATTCGTGATGCCGAGGTTTTTGGCACAGAAGTCAAGGCGCCCCTGCACCATGTCCATGACAATGACATTGACGCCATCCATGAGTTTAAGAAATTCTAAGCAAGCAAGGCCGATGGGACCAGCACCGATGACCAGCACAGTTTCACCGGCTTGCGGATTCCCGCGTTGCACGGCATGGTAGCCGATGGCAAGTGTCTCGACGAGGGCGAGTTGGTCGTAGGTGAGGTCGTTACCGGGGTGGAGTTTGTGGGCTGGCACAGTGAATGTCCCTTGGCGGAGTCCGCCGTTATTATGAACGCCTATGACTTGAACGCCAGGGCAGCAGTTAGAGTTACCCTTTTGTGAAGTGGCCGATGTGGGATCATTGAAATACGGTTCCAGCGAGCATTTATCTCCCGGTTTGACGTTGTTCACGCCTTCGCCGACGGCTAAGACTTCGAGCCCCAGTTCATGCCCCGGTGTGCGGGGGTAGGAAAAGAAAGGGAATTTTCCAAGGAAACAAGAAAGATCAGTGCCGCAAATCCCCATCCGGTGCGTGCGGACAATGGCTTGACCAGGCAAAGGACTCATTTCATTGGGTCGATCAATAACAGAAATTTTCGTGGGTTCGGTAAATTCGATGGCGGCAGGCATAGATGGTAGAATAGGACAAAATTAAAAAAACAGGTAAGGCATACCCATACAGCAAAAAGAAAAGTGGATCGCACCGCTGGCGACAAGGGAAAAAACACCAGCAACAGAAAATGATGCAAAATTCAAGCATTCATGATTCTACAACCTATGGTAGCGAGAGCTGTTTTTTGATCACTTTCACCATCGGTTCATGGATGGGGATTTTGTTCGAGCCGAAGGTCTCCCATTGAGGAGCTCTTCGATTTTTGTCGGCGGCCGTGACTTGCGTGATGTGTGTGTGCATATCGAGAATTTCGATCAGATGGGCGTCCATGATTTTCGCAGCGATGGCATTTGTTCGAAGTTCAATACCCGATTGAAAAACTTGGCCTTGTTTGATGGGAGTAGTACTGAGCCAAACGAGTCTCGCGCTGCTTTTTTTCAGTTGGGCGATGATTTGTTCCAGGTTTTTTGCAAAATCCTCATCGCTCGTATTACGAACGCCACCTTTATCGATGGGCATGACGCGAAAGGATTTCATACCGGGGGCGCGGTGGATCTGATCGCCAATGCCCGTACTCCATAGAATGAGATCCCATTTGCCTGTGCCTAACAGCTCCGGAAGTTGCTTAAGTAGTGAAGCGGAGTTATGCAATTCCTCTGATTTCAGTTCGGGGCGTACGATTTCCGCTTTGCCTGCCAGTTCTTTGACAATCGCTGCGTAGGGTGTGCGATACACGGAGTCACCCAAAATCAAGACACGGGGTAAGGACTCGGCGTGGGTCAATGCCATCAATGAGAAAAGCACCACAATGATACGAAACGGATTCATGCACGGAGAATGGTCATTTCACCGGTACTATCAGCGAATTTTGGGACTGCAACGTCGACAGCATTGAGCATGGATACGTAGAGATTGGCCATGGGGACTTTCTTGTCGCCGATGAATTCGTGGAGGCTGCCGTGTTTAAAGCCGAGCTTGTTACCACCGGCAAGCATTAGTGGATAATTTTGCGTACTGTGGGAGGCGTGTGGGTGTGAGGAACCCCACAAGACGACTGTACGGTCGAGCATGTTACCATCACCTTCCTTGGTGTCGCGCAGGCGCTTTAGGAAATAGGCGTGTTGCTCGGCGCGCCATTGGTCCCACAGACCAGAGAATTCTAGTGGACGCTTGTGAGCGATATCATGCGTAGCACCCTTGTAGCCGAGAGCGTAGTTGGCGTAGTTCCACATTTCGCTGCTGGAGGAGCTTTCGCTTTCTAGCATGAGCGTCGCATAGCGCGTAGAATCCGTTAGGAAAGCGAGATAAGTAAGGTCATACATACAGCGGATGTATTCCTGCGGATCAGCATGAGAAACTTCTAGATTGAGGCCTTTGGTATCGACCTTAGGCAATGGCTTATGGGTCCATTCGCTGGTGCGTTCGACGCGTTGTTCCAGAGAGCGGATGGAATCGAGGTATTCGTCCACCTTGCCTTGGTCTTCGGTGCCGAGGCGACCTTTGAGGCTTTTGCTTTGATCTAACAGAAGATCGAGGATGCTCGCTTCACGTTTGAGACCAGCACGAACATTTTCGACGCTTTTTCCGGCATAGGGTTCAAACATGCGACTAAAAATTTCCTGCGGACGGTGCAGGGACGGAATTGGGCGACCAGGGCCACGGTGAGAGAGGGTTTTTGATGTACCATAAGAACCCGTGCCCCCTTCGGTTCCGAGCACGAGAGATGAAAATCGGGTATGATGACCGAGAGCATTGGCTGCCACTTGATCAACGGAGATATTAT
>CAMAYN010000264.1 GCA_945862285.1 Akkermansia muciniphila
CATGGCTCGCTGGCAAAGAAAAGCAAACCCCGCGAACAACGATGGTTCATAATACATTTAAGGACAAATACGCGATCCGCCACGATGGCTGGTGCCTCGTCGATGCTCCTACGGGGGCGGAACGTCCCGCTCCTGTTGCATGGATGAAAAAACACAATACTCCCAAGAACGAATCGGGAAAATTCTGTCTGTACAACATGAAAGAAGACATAGGACAGAGAAACAATCTCGCACAAAAATTTCCGGAAATAGCAAAAGAACTCCAAGCCTTATTGGGTCAGATCCGCAGGGGCAAATCCACAGCTCCTCGTCTTGCTACGTCATCAAAGTAATCGAGCGCAGTTCCATCGCGCGGAGCTTTTACCTCGCTTCCTTAGCCAAATCAGACATAATGCACCTATGAAATGGCTACGCTGGTTTTTCCCTGCGCAATACATTGCGGCGCGTTTGATCGAAGATACGATTGCCGCCGCGATCCCTGATCCTTTGCACGCGGATGGCAAGCCGATCGACATTCATGAGGGCGACGATGATGTGGAAGGAATGGGAATCGAAGAGATCGTTGCGGTCTTTACGATGGAAAATGCCCGCTCACTCTTATTGGGAATGGGCGGCGGATTTCAGCGTGGGTTATCGGAAAGCCAAATCGAAATTCTCCTCCATCGCTTGACCGGCATTAAGAAGAAAAACGTGAGTCAATGCAGTTATCAGATTCTGCATCTCGGCAAGCCGTGTCCCTTGACCATCGATTTCACCTATCTTCCGCCGAGTCGAGCCATCATAACCTTTACCGGCAGAGGTCCTGCGATGGAAGTTGTCGGCAAAAAAGTAGCGGAATGGCGATGCGAAGAGGCATACTAATCTCCCCTTAACGCCTATCTCGTACCGCCGCAGCCAGCCGCTCTAACACTTCTACGCTATCTTCCCAACCAAGGCATTGGTCTGTGATCGATTGCCCGTAGTTGAGAGATGAAAGATTAGCGGCGTGTTTCTGTGCGCCTTCGACGAGATTGGATTCGATCATGCAGGCGGAAATACAGCGGTTACCTTCCTCGATTTGTTTCGCTAGGGAATTCGCTACCAGCGGTTGATTGCGGAAATTTTTCATCGAGTTGCCATGGGAACAATCAACCATGACGTGCGGTGGGAGATTTTGTTCCAAAAGGGATTTTTCTACATCCTTGATGCTCGCCTCATCGTAATTCGGCCCTGATTTTCCGCCGCGGAGGATCACGTGACAGGAGTCATTGCCCGTAGTACTGACGATGGCCGATACACCTTGCTGGGTGACACCGAGAAAATGGTGTCCATGGCTAGCGGATAGAATGGCATCAAGGGCAAGTTGAATCGAGCCACCAGTGCCGTTTTTGAAACCAATGGGCATGGAGAGACCGGAGGCAAGCTCGCGATGGACTTGGGACTCAGTGGTGCGGGCACCAATGGCTCCGTAGCAAATGAGATCGGCAATGTACTGCGGACTGATGGTGTCGAGAAATTCCGTAGCAGCAGGAATCCCGCGATTCGCCAGTTCCAGCAGCAGACCACGCGCCGTGCGTAACCCATGATTGATGTCAAAGGAATCATCGAGATGTGGATCGTTAATCAGACCTTTCCAACCAACGGTGGTGCGTGGTTTTTCAAAATAGACGCGCATGATGATGAGCAGGTCATCGGCGAAGCGGTCAGCTTGTTTTTTAAGCAGATCAGCATATTCCAGTGCCGCCTTGGGATCGTGGATGGAGCAGGGCCCAATGACGACGAGAAGCCGATCATCCTTTCCCTTCATAATCGCATCAGCCTCCTTGCGGGTACGCGTGATGAGGGCCGCCGCTTCTGTATTCAGGGGCAGGTAATAATGAAGAATGGCAGGTGAAATGAGCGGTGTGATGGCGGCAATGCGGAGGTCGTCGGTACGGATCATGATGGGAACTAGTTTCGCTATTCTTACAATAGCATTTCAGGTTTAGTCTAGTTTTGGGAAATTGGTGCCTCAGTCGAGGCTGCTTTATGGCGCGAATCCCTTTGCAGGGCTTGGCATAAAGAAAAAACACCGCCGCGGGTGCGACGGTGTTTGATGGTTGATGGTTAACGCGAGTCGCTTAGGCAGCAGATTTGCTTTCCAAGGCTTGCTTTGCTTGAGCGATGATCGCACTAAAAGCGGCAGCGTCAGCAACGGCAAGGTCAGCGAGGATCTTGCGATCCGCCTCGATACCGGCAGCTTTTAGGCCTTCCATGAAACGAGAGTAGGTAAGACCCTCGTTGCGGACAGCAGCGCTGATCCGGGCAATCCACAGAGCGCGGAATTGTCCTTTACGGCGTTTACGGTCACGATATTCATAGGTTTGTGCTTTACGGACGGCGTCTTTTGCATAGCGGAAAAGCTTGCTGCGGAATCCGCGGAAGCCTTTGGCGCGTAGCAAAGTACGTTTACGTCTTTTCCGGCTAGCCGGTGAGTTAGTAGCTCTTGACATGTATTTGTTGTTCTATCGGCAGGCTGTTTGTTTTCATTAGCTCCCACAGTCTCGCCTGACGAAGACCCGGTGAAGGGTAGGCTGTGTAGAGTCCGTCCGGAGCGCGGACGGGGGCGCGGCTGTCATACCGCAGTTTTATCAACCGAAAGGTAGGTTCTCTTTGACATTTTTGATGTCAGCATCGGAAACCAGACCAGCACGCCCGAGAGCGCGCTTGCGCTTCGAATTCTTCTTCTGAAGAATGTGGCGCTTGCCTTGTTTACGACGTAGAACTTTACCTGTACCAGTGATTTTAAACCGCTTGGCGACAGCTTTTCTTGTTTTGGATGTGCCTGATGGACCTGGCATGGGGCGCGGATTCTAGTGATGCCTCACGATGTGACAAGCAGAAAATACATTTTTTTTATGATTTTTTTGACAAAGTGATTTTCCCCCCAAGCGAAAACTGTCGAAATTTCTGTCAAACGGAAGAAATTTCAAAAAAATGTTAAAAAAGATTGAACTTGGCGCGCTGCCTGCTTCTGTGCTGGCGGCTTGCCTGCCCACAACGGCATGACCATGAATGAAATTCCTATCGTAAACTGCCAGCATGAATCAACTGAATCAAGATATGACCAACCTTGCGCCGTCCGCATCGCTTGCGCCAAACGCCTTGTCGATTGATTTTACAGAAGTTTCCTACGGCCCGCTTGCAGTAAATCGTCGCCGCATGTTGGCAACGGTGATCGGAACTGGCGCGGCCTTTTTGGCGAGTGGCAATCCCGCATCGGCCTTTTTCTTTCGTAAGCCTGCGGACACCAGCTTAGATGTATCGGCTCTCCCCTCGAAGTGGGTGGAGATGCAAGGTAGGAACTTAACCGATTATCAGGAATATCTTGCAGGGTTGAAATTAGAAAAAATCACAGTTCAGCAAGTCATTCGTGCCCACGCCAAACAAAAAGGTGGCGTTTGGAATCACTTGCCACCTTCCGCATTGTGGAAAAACATCGCGAATACTTTACGCGCCACGGATCGCATTGCACGCAAACTCGATCAACCAGTAAAAGAAATTGTCAGCGCATATAGGGCTCCGGCCTACAATGCCCGTTG
>CAMAYN010000265.1 GCA_945862285.1 Akkermansia muciniphila
TCATTTCTCGTGGCGTCTTAACATTTGCACAAAAAGTCTCTAATGCCATGAGTGCTGGTGCCATCGCCGCAGTGATCTACGACAATACTGCAAGTTCGCTCACCGTAAGTCCTTGGACACTCGGTACAGCAGCAAACTGGATTCCCGCCCTTCGCATTACCCAAGCGGATGGACTGGCGATTGCAGCCATGAGTTTACCCACACAGGCAACAGCGGAAAATTCCCGCATCCTTAGCACCGCTTATCAATACCTCTCTGGCACATCCATGGCCTGTCCTCACGTCGCTGGTGCCGTTGCTTTTGCTGCCTGGAATTTTCCTAATGAAACCATGCAACAACGCATCAACCGCATTCTCAACAATGCCGATAATGTAAGTGCGCTCTCAGAGAAAGTCATCAATAACGCCTCGCTGAACCTCGTGAAAATCGTCGATACCGATGCCGATTTCCTGCCGGATTGGTGGGAGATGGAATTTTTCGGCAACCTCAATCAAGGCTCAGACCAAGATTTTGACCAAGATGGTTTTTCTCATCGTAATGAATTTATTGCAGGAACGAGTCCGCTTGTTGCCGACAGCAAGCCGAATTTTTCGCAGTTTCTCATTGATGGGGCGAATTACAAATTAGCTTTCCCCACAATCGTCGAGCGAGCCTATCAAATTCAAAGCAGTCATGACCTCATCGACTGGCAAAATCTTGGAATAATGCAGTCGGGAACAGGAAATATTCTGGAACACCTTGATCCCTTACCCAGCCCACCAAGCAAGCGATTTTATCGTCTCAACATTCACCAAGAGTGACCATCGTCATTGGCAGCATAGCGAACTGAGCCGTTGCGTGCGATGGCAAATGGCGGCAAAAGGCCTAAGCAAGTCACTTGACAACATCGACACAAAAATGGCTTTATCGCGCTGATGAAAGATCAAATCATTGCGTTTGTAGGAGTGGGGAGAATGGGAGCAAATATGGCTCGTCGGCTCAAGGAGTGCGGGCATACCATTTCAGCCGTTTTTGATGTCAATACAGCCGCATCCGAGGCTCTCGCCGATGAACTTGGCTGCATGGCCGCCATGTCACTATCTGATCTGACGGCAAGTGCGGAGGTGATCATCACGGTTGTTACCGATGATGCGGCAATGAAGAATATCTATTTTGCCACCGGCGATAGCCTATTGCAGCGCGCCAACGGGAAAATATTTATCAACTGCGCAACGTTGAGCCCCGAAGTGCAAATTGAAATCGCCACAGCCGTGCATCAGGCAGGAGGAAAATGCGTGGAGGCATGTATGGCATCGAGCATTACGCAGGCACGCCAAGGTTCTTTGTATTTGATGCTTGGTGGCGAAGCAGAAGAAATCGAGGCATGCGATGAAATTCTCGCTGATCTTGCATCGACACGTCGCCACGTGGGCACAGCAGGTCAAGCGGCGAAAGTCAAAGCACTGGTCAACATGGTGATGAACTGCAATACCGCCGCCCTAGCAGAAGGCCTCGGATTGGGTCAGGCACTGGGCTTGGATCTTGATGTTTTGCGCGAAGTCTTTAGCCAAACGGGTGCCAACTCGCGGGTGTTAGAGACGGACGGTGCGGATATGGTGGGCCGCGAACACGATTGTTATTTCTCCGCCGCCCATGCCGCGAAAGATAGTGGCATCGCCAACCAACTCGCAGAAAAAGTAGGAATTCACGTTCCACTATCGGTCGCTACGGAACAACAGTATCGGAAACTCTGCGAAATCGGACGTGGTGAATTAGATAAGTCTGCCGTAGCAGAACTCACATTTCTTGGACGTGCCAACTAACAATTCCATGTTTTCCTCACTCATCAACTCGCAACAAGAGCCGCTCGACTTCACCTTTCATCCCGGGACTCGCGAAAACGCACTTGTCATTCTCGGTCATGGCGTGACGGGAAATAAAGATCGGCCCTTGCTTGTCGCGCTAGCCGATGCCCTAGCGGCCAGCGGATGGCCGTGCTTGCGTCTATCATTTTCCGGCAATGGAAGTTCTGGCGGTACATTTCAAGATGCAACCATCACCAAAGAAGTTGCTGATTTGCAGTCCGTTTTAGAGAAGATTCCGCCGCAAACAAAAATCGCCTACATCGGTCACAGCATGGGTGGAGCAGTGGGGCTTCTCACCGCTGTTCGCGAAGAAAAAATTCGCGTCCTAGTGAGCTTGGCGGGAATGTTTTTCACAGCTGATTTTTTCCAACGAGAATTCGGCACTCTTACACCCGACCATGACTGCATGTGGGAGGATGAATCCTTCCCGCTCTCGCAGGCGTTTGCGGATGATTTACTTGCGCACAAAGATTTATTAGATGCCGCCGCTGCCGTTGAGGTGCCATGGTTACTCATTCACGGAACAGCCGACGATGTCGTGCCTGCTCTCGATAGCGAAGCGGCCTTTGCTGCAGCAACTTTAGCAGATAAAAAGTTTTTTTCTATGGAAGATGCTGGGCATTCTTTTGATGAAACGACTTATCCGCTGATTGCCACAGAGATTCATGCTTGGCTCGATGCGCATCTGCAATCGTTTTAATGATCGGTCTGAAGCCTGCGCATGAGCTCGGGCAAGAATTGTTTTTTGCGTGAGACGCAGGCTTCCCAAACGAGGCCACTAGGACCTAAAGACTTGGCGAAAGCCGCATTGCTTGTGTGAAACAGGACGATGCTGTCGCCGCGGAAAATATCCGTTACCAGTAGCGCGGCAAAATCCCATCCGCCGCGTTGAAAACGCTCACGCAGAGCGGAGGAAAAGGCTGCGAGATGATCATCATTGAGGCGCATGCGATCGACGGTTTCGACCTGAGCGATGGCAAAATTCGCCCCGCAAGCAGAAAATTCTTTCAGGTCTTTTTCCACAAGTTCCGCAGCAGGGCGTTCGAAGGTTTCATCATTACGCGCCAGTACCTCGCGACCGAAGTTTTGTAAATCGACTTGGGCAATGCGGGCGAGTCGTGTGGCTTGTCGGCGATCTGTTTCGGTGGTAGTCGGAGAAGTCAAAAGCAAGGTATCGGCCATCATGGCACCGAGCAAAAGCTTCGCTTGGGCGGCTGTCGGCTTTTTTCCATTTTCTGAAAATTTACAGGCGATAATTGTCGCGGTGCTACCAACGGGGCGGCAATCGACACGAATCGGACGCGCCGTTTCCAAGGTGCCAACACGGTGGTGATCTACAATTTCCACAATCTCCGCAGTAGCAATTCCTTCTGCCGCTTGGTGTTGCTCAAAGTGATCCACCATGACCACGCGGCGACGTGGCGCATTGAGAACTTCACTGCGAGATATGACCCCGAACAAGGTGCCATCGGCATGTAAAACAGGCAAGGCGTAGGGAGCTTTGCGCAGAGCGTCTTGTGCCTCTTGAATGGTTTGCTCTGGTGAAAGTCTAACAAAATCTTGCCTTTGCATAATCTGCGCGGCGGGAATCGCCATCGGTAATTGTGTGGCTAATGCCATGAGCGATCCTGAATAATGAAACACTCCCAATTCGGGGCATTCACTCATTGCTTTTTT
>CAMAYN010000266.1 GCA_945862285.1 Akkermansia muciniphila
GTTATACTTTGCGGTTTTTCTCGTGGTGCGATTGCCGTAAATGCCCTTGGCTTGCATGATGATGAAATCGCTCAATTGTGGAAAGGTTTCCTATGCTACAGTCATTACGATGGAATGAGTTCTCGCTGGCCATTCGCGGGCAGTGATCCAGAATCTGTTCGCCAGCGACTCTCTCGGCTCAGTGGTAGGCCGCAACTCATTTGTAGCGAGTCACCGACCTCAATCGTATGCAAGCATCTTGAAAATGCAGGAGTCAAAGGTGATTTCACATTTTTTGAAACTGGATTCCGCAATCATAACGATGCATGGTTATTGCGCCCTTCCTCCTCCCGTGATCTTGCCCGGCAGTGGCTCGATCGCGTAATGCGGGAATAATGGGGAAACGATGGATTCTGTTGTTTTCGGGTTTGGTTGTTGAAAGATATATTCGTTGAAATATTGGGCATCCTTCTAAGGTAGTGTTCTCGTAATATTATATGCTCGCTCGATCTACAGCGCTTAAAAACAAAATATTGATTTTGATTACGACTTGCGTTTGCGTCATTCATGTATTTTCCCCAATCTTATCCGCGACACCAGAATTCGATGCTCGAATCAAACCATTTTTAGAAAAAAATTGTATCGATTGCCACGGGGCGAAAAAAAGCAAAGGCAAGGTTACACTTCACAATCTAACGAATGACATTTCCTCTGACAAGGAAAGGGAAACATGGCAGGAGGTGCTGGATGTTTTAAAAAGCGGAGATATGCCTCCTGATGACGAGCCCGTGCAGCCTACCGAGGATGAACGCGCTACTGCGATAAAGAGCATCGAAGATTTCCTCAAAAAAAGTTCAGCCACTGCGAATCAAGAAATTGTTCCGACAAGAAATCGACGTCTTACCAACATGGAATATGAGAATACCATGCGCGATCTCCTCGGCATCGATCTGAATCTCGCGCATAATCTTCCAAACGATCCCGTGATTCCCTACCATTTCAATAACAACGCAGAACTCATGCGACTGGGACCCGAGCAGCTCGAGCGTTATCTTGAGGCCGCGCGTAACGCAATGGCCGCGGCCATCGTTGATCCTGGAAATCCCAAAATTCACAAGGCCAAAAAGGAATGGAAATCCAATGGTTTTGAGAGGTTGTTGTGTCTTGATGAGGTGGGTGTTTATGGCAGTAGCTACCCTGGAGGTGCTGCTGATGGTATGGGCTTTAGCGACTTTCCTAAAAATGGCGAGTTCCGCATCCGTGTGAAAGCATCCGCCATCTTGCCACAGGGAGTGACGGAAGCTCCGCTCCGTATCATGATGGGTTATAGCTACATGCGCTTTGCCAGTGCTCCGGTGGTCGAACCTGTAGGCATCGCTTTCTTGAAAAACTCCCCCGATCATCCGGAAGTAATTGAGTTTCGAGGTCGGATTGAGAATTACACACCTCGCCCCGGGCTGATCAAAAATGGCATCCGCCAGCCTGATTCCATGGGCATCCAACCACAGGTCATCCACAACGATGGCGGATTGAACGACAGAAATTCCAATCTCAGCTACCCTCGCGTAATCATTAACGAGATCGAGTTCGAGGCTCCAGTCACTGATGTCTGGCCGCCCGCACACCACACCAATATTCTCTTCGATTCTCCCCTTCGCACCACTGACACCCTTGCTTATGTCAAAGCTGTCCTAGAAAAATTCATCTCCCGTGCCTATCGCCGACCAGCTCGTGCCGCCGACCTCGAACGATTTTTAAAAATTTACCAAATCATAGCACCAGACAAAGAGACCTTTGAGGCCGCAATGCGTGAGACCCTTGCCATGGTTCTTGTTTCCCCAGACTTTCTCTTTCATACTCTCGCAGACGACAAGGCAACGCGGCAATACGAACTCGTATCTCGACTCTCCTATTTTCTTACGGGCACCATGCCTGATGATGAACTGATGCGCATTGCCGAGCAGGGCAAACTCGATGACGAAACAATCATTGCTCAACAAACGGAACGCCTGCTCAATGACCCACGCTCCGCCGATTTTATACGTAACTTCACCATGCAATGGCTCAGCCTTGAAAAGTCATTGACCGTTCCTATCAATCTTGAGCTGTTTCCACGATTCCTCTACACCTCGTCTGTCGGTGAAACAATTGGCAAGGAAATTGCGAATGTCCCCACGATCCGGCAATACATGTTGGAAGAAACTGTCGGCTTCATCGGCGAACTCATCCGTCGCAATGACAGCGTGCTCAAGATTGTTGACTCGGATTTTGCCTATCTCAACGAACCGCTCGCCGCCCACTATGGAGTTCCCGGTGTGAAAGGAATCACTCTTCGCCCAGTATCGATTACGCCAGAGCATAAGATAGGTGGCTTGCTCACGCATGGCTCGGTGCTGATCGGTAACGGCACAGGCACCGCGCCACATCCGATCTATCGCGCGGTATGGCTTCGCGAGGCCATCCTTGGTGATGAAGTAGCACCTCCGCCCGCAGATGTTCCCGCTCTCAGCGATACCGCTGGTGAGTCGGCAGAAAAAGCATTAAGTATTAAAGACCTCCTCCGCATTCATCGGACTAAGGAAAGCTGCAATGATTGCCATTTTCGACTCGATCCCTGGGGCATCCCATTCGAGCAATACAACGCCATCGGAAAATTCCAACCCTTAGTTCCCCAAAATGGCCTTCGTGTCCCTAGATTTGATCGCAATCAATTCGCCGATGAAAAAGCCTACGCAGCGCACCTAGCTTCTTTAAATACAGTAAAAATGGAGGCCGATGCCCGACTGCCTTCTGGTGTCGATGTGACCGGCATGGAAGAATTGAAAAAATATCTCATCGAAAGCCGTAACGAAGATATTGTCCGGAACGTTACACGCCGTCTTCTGACCTACAGCCTTGGACGCCCTCTCACGCATGGTGACCGCGCCAAAGTCGAATCCATTCTCACGGAAACAAAAAGCAAGGGTCACGGTTTCAAGGAGATTATCATCACCATTTGCCGCAGCCCGCTCATGCGAGCCACCAACCATCACTAAAAAAACATCATGAAACACAAATCTTGGAATCTTTCCCGTCGCGAACTTCTCAGAGGTGGAGGCATCGCCCTCGCACTTCCATTTCTTAACGGTATGGGCCGTGCGCTCGGAGCCACAAGTGCGTCTGCCGCTCCGGTTCTACCTAAGCGGATGCTAATCTCCTACTTTGCCTATGGTGCAAACATGCCCGAAGGTCCTAGCGGCATTCCTACTCCTGGGAAACCACACGACGAATGGAGTTTTTGGCCCTGCGCCAAACCGGGGCCACTTTCTTTTAACAAATCCAGCCAGCCTTTTGCTGAATTTAAAGATGCCATAACCTATCTGCGCGGACTCGATCACGCTGGCGGCTACGGTCTTGGTGGTCACAGCTCTGGCGATGTTTTTACTACTGGTGCCTACATGGCAGATCACGAGAAAACCAATACTATCT
>CAMAYN010000267.1 GCA_945862285.1 Akkermansia muciniphila
GCAAATCGAAAAATCTCAGTCCTCTGGTGAACAACGAAGTGTTGGCACAAATCGCTAGGTCACACAGCCTTGAGATGCAGGGGAGAAACAAAATGGATCATGCGAATTTTTCCCAGCGCACTTTCGAAATTCAGAATTACTATCCGCAAGCCAGCGTTGCAGAAAATGTAGGCTATAACCAAGGCTTCCCTGCTCCGGAAAAAAAGATGGTTGACTCCTGGATTAATAGCAAAGGGCATCAGGAAAATATTGTAGGAAACAATCGCTTATCAGGCATAGGTATCACAAAAGGTGCTGATGGTAAAATTTACTTCACCCATCTTTTTGTCAATCCGTAGTAGAAGCCATATTGGAGGATGCGTGCTGCTCCTCTTCCTGCTCTATCAAAAAAATACTGCCAATCTCTTGGCTTGACTGCGATGCCCCTGGAATGTCCTATTTTTCCACGATGCGCATTTTATCATTTTTGCTTTGGATCTTCGTAGCCGTCCTCGGTGCTGGCGCTGTGGGTTGGTCTGCTTTTTCTCGTGGCGAACAGGTGAATTCTTTATGGCTTGTCGTCGCAGGGGTGTGTAGTTTTGCCATCGCCTATCGATTTTACGCCTCGTGGCTGATTGCCAAAGTTTTGACCATTGATGACACCCGCGCACCCGCCGCAGTTACCATGTCCGACGGAAAAGACTTCGTCCCCACTCCCAAATGGGTGGTGTTCGGGCATCACTTCGCTGCCATTGCTGGCCCTGGACCGCTCGTGGGGCCTGTTCTTGCCGCACAATTTGGCTACCTCCCCGGCACACTTTGGATTCTCATCGGTGCCACGCTTGGAGGTGGCGTTCACGACGCTATCGTGCTTTTCGCCTCCATGCGCCGCAACGGGAAATCCCTTGGCCAAATGCTCAAGGAAGAGATCAATCCCTTCGTCGGCTTGGTTGCGATGTTTAGCCTACTGATCATCATGACCATCCTTCTCGCCGCGCTTGGCTTGGTGGTAGTAAAAGCTCTCGCTCATTCTCCCTGGGGTCTGTTTACCATCGCCTGCACGATCCCCTTAGCGATGATCATGGGCTGCGCCATCAAGAGTGGACGATTTAACATTACCGCTGTTTCTGCCTTTGGCGTTCTCGGTCTTTTGATTGCCGTTGTCGCAGGAAAATTTCTGCCTGATTCTTGGAATGCCGCGCTCACATTGCAATCTACCCAACTCGCATGGGCGATTATGATCTATGGCTTTGCCGCTGCCGTTTTACCCGTCTGGCTCTTGCTTGCGCCGCGCGATTATCTTAGCACTTTCATGAAGCTTGGCACGGTTGCCGTTCTAGCAATTTTCATCGTCTTTCTTGCTCCTCCCTTACAAATGCCTGCCGTCACGCCTTTCATCGATGGCAGCGGATTCGTTGTCCCGGGCCCAGTATTTCCTTTCGTATGCATCACCATTGCCTGCGGTGCGATTAGTGGCTTCCACTCACTCATTTCATCTGGCACAACGTCGAAAATCCTCTCCCGCGAGCGCGAGATCAAACTCGTAGGCTACGGGGCAATGGTCACCGAAATGCTAGTCGCGCTCATGGCCATCATTGCCGCTTGCTCTTTGCCACCAGGGCAATATTTTGCCATCAATTCGCCCATCGACCCCACAAACCCCGCGAAAGTGGAACAACAAATTGCCAAAATCAATAGCTACGGCCCCGCCTACCAAGTTACACTTCCTGAAATGGAGCTTCTCGCAGAGAAACTCGAAGAAAAAACCATGATCGGCAAATCGGGCGGCGCCCCCACCTTCGCCGTGGGCATGGCGATGATGTTTGAAAAAGTCATGCCCGGAAAAGACGCATTATCCATCTGGTATCACTTCGCCATCATGTTCGAGGCACTCTTCATTCTCACCACACTCGATGCCGGAACGCGGGTGGGACGTTTCATATTCCAGGACTTCCTCGGCACCTTCATCCCGAAATTAAAAAATACCGGATCGTGGACGGCGAACATCACCTGCACCTTTCTTCTCGTCGCCGCATGGGGATGGGTCCTGTATCAAGGTGCTATGGATCCGGAGGGAATAGCCAAAAGTTTATGGCCCATTTTCGGGATATCCAATCAACTCCTCGCCGTCATCGCCTTCAGCCTCGGCACCACAATCCTCATCAAAATGGGAAAAGTCCGCTACGCTTGGACTACCGTCATCCCTCTCGTCTTCCTCACCATCGTCACTTTCTACGCTGGGATTTTAAAAATTTACTCACCCAAAGCCGCAGGTTTCCTTCCCGAGATTGCCAAACAAAAAGCCGCCATCGCCACGGGACTTCCGCAGCAAGACCTAGAAAAAGCCCAACACGCGCTCTTCAACGCCAAGATCGACATCGGCATCACCATCCTATTACTCTGCCTCGTCAGCATCATCCTGATCGGCTGCTCCCGTGAATGGTGGCTCATCCTTTCCGGCAAGAAAAAATCCACCATCCAAGAAGCGCCTTACATCCCGCTCGCGAACGAATCCGCCCCATGACACGCCAACAACGCGCCGACTTCATCCTCCACCGCCTCGAGCAACTCTACCCAGAAACCCTCATTCCGCTCGACCACAAAGACCCCTACACGCTACTCATCGCCGTCCTTCTCTCCGCTCAATGCACCGACCTCCGCGTCAACCAAATCACTCCTGCCCTTTTCGCCCTAGCCGACAATCCTAACGACATGATGCGGCAATCCGTTGCATCCGTGCGCGAAATCATTAAACCCTGCGGACTTTCTCCGCGGAAAAGCGTCGCCATCGTCGAGCTCTCACGCATCCTCGTCGAGCAACACGACGGCCAAGTTCCTGCCAATTTTCCCGATCTCGAAGCCCTACCCGGCGTTGGTCACAAGACCGCATCCGTCGTCATGGCGCAGGCCTTCGGTGTGCCTGCTTTTCCCGTCGATACTCACATTCACCGCCTTGCCAAACGCTGGAAATTATCAAAAGCCACCAACGTCGAGCAAACCGAGCGCGATTTGAAAAAAATTTTCCCGCGTGAACAATGGAACAAGCTCCACCTGCAAATCATCTTCGCGGGACGCGAACACTGCACTGCCCGCGGTTGCAATGGTCACACATGCCTCCTGTGCAGCGAGTTAGCTTCCCTTGCCTAAAAAAAATCACTGCAAGCCTAACACATCTTGCATATCATAGAGCCCTGGCTCTTTCCCCTCTAACCACACCGCCGCTGCCACAGCACCTGCCGCAAAGGTCAAACGCGAACTTGCCTTATGCGTCATTTCGACCCGCTCGCCATCCGCCGCGAAAACTACCGTATGATCGCCCACGACATCGCCACCACGCAACGTATGCATGCCGATCTCCCGCGCCGGTCTTGCGCCTGTAAGTCCGAAGCGTCCATGCCGAATGTCCTCATCATATTTCGTATCGGTCTCCTCGTTGAGAATCTCCAA
>CAMAYN010000268.1 GCA_945862285.1 Akkermansia muciniphila
AACCAAATTCGTTCTGGTGCGTTGTTGCCGCGTATATCGTTGATGATGTTTCTTCAGTATTTTACTCTGGGATCGTGGTTTGCTACTTTGGCTCTCGCTCTTGGGCAAAATGGCTTGCGTGCGATCACGGCTGATGCATACGCCAGTGCACCGCTGGGGGCGATTTTTGCGCCCTTGTTTCTTGGGGTGATTGCAGATCGCTTTTTTTCTTCGGAACGCGTGGTTGCGGTGCTGATGCTTTTGGGTAGCGGGATTATGGCGACTGTGGCTTTGTTGGCCCCCAAGGGCTCCGATGTCGGCGGGACTTTGGTTTGGTTGATGATTGCTTACATGTTGTGCTACATGCCGACGATGGGATTGGGAAATACGATTACTTTTACCCATTTGAAGCAGGAAGAGTTCCCGAAGGCACGGGTTTGGGGGACGATCGGATGGATTGTGGCGGGGCTTTTTCTGGGCTTTGTGGGGTGGTCGGGATCGCTGAATATTTTCTGGTTAGCAGCGGCGATGAGTTTGGTTTCGGGCATCTATGCTTTGTCCTTGCCGCACACGCCGCCTCCAGCAAAGGGTAAAGCTCTGGATGTTGGCGCGTTGTTTATGCGTGATGCGTTTCGGTTATTCTTGAATCCCGCGTTTGCCGTCTTTGCCGTTTGTTCCCTCCTGATTTGCATACCGCTGGGGTATTACTTCGGGCAAACGTCAGAATTCCTGAGTGCGGCGGGCTTTACGGAAGCGGGATCGGTGATGACGCTGGCGCAGATGTCGGAAATTTTCTTTATGATTTTGATTCCGTTCTTTTTCCGCAAATTAGGTGTGAAGTGGATGTTGCTGGTGGGGATGTTGTGCTGGGTGTTGCGTTATTTGTTATTTGCTTACGGCGCGCCGCAGCAGGTGACGTGGATGTTGCTACTGGGCCTGCTACTCCACGGCGTGTGTTATGATTTCTTTTTTGTGACCGGCTTTATTTATACGGATAAAAAAGCCCCGCTTGAAGTGCGTGGGCAGGCGCAGTCGTTGTTGGTGTTTCTAACGCAGGGCTTGGGGCTGTTTATTGGCTATCGCATGGCCTTCGGCGGCAGCGTGCCGTTTAGTGATGTAGGGGGGCGTGAGCCGATTCCTATGCCGACAACGATTGGTGAAATTGGTGTATTACCAGAAGGCCATGGCGCAGTGATGGAGGGGATTAAGGTTCTGAATGAGGGGAAACCGGCGTTGACGTTTGCCGAATCGTTAGTCGGGATGTTCGGCAAAGGGTATCCTGATGGTTTGGATGCGAGTTTGGTGACAAAAGCGATGCAGGACTGGAAAAACTATTGGCTATTTCCTGCCATTTTAGCTTTTGCTGTGGCAGTCATTTTCTTCGTTACTTTTTGGGAGAAAAAGTCCTCGAAAGAAGATTGAGTTTATAGATTACGTAAAGAACGAATCGCTTCAGCCATATCGGGGGCGTTGAAGGTGGAACTGCCAGCAACGAGAATATTCGCCCCTGCGGCAATCACAGCCTGGGCGGTTTTTAAGCCAATGCCACCATCGACTTCGATGTGGTAGCTGAGTCCGAGTTGGTCACGCCATTTTTTTGCTTGTTCGATCTTAGGCAAAACTTCCGGCATGAATGCTTGCCCGCCAAAGCCTGGTACAACGGTCATGCAGAGCAAGAGATCAATCTGGTTCAGGTAAGGTTCTACGGATTCAATCGGCGTGGCAGGGTTTAGTGCCAGACCTACTTGGCATCCGGCTTCGCGGATTCGGAGGAGAGTGTTTGCGACATCGTGATCCGCTTCAACGTGAACTGTTATGAGATCGGCACCCGCGGCGACGAAGCGTGGGAGAAAATGATCGGGCCGTGAGATCATGAGGTGGACATCAAGGAAGATATCATTGCTCTCATGGACAGCTTGCACGATGGCGGGTCCGAACGATATGTTATCGACGAAGTGACCATCCATTACGTCAAGGTGCATCCAATCCGCGCCAGCATGAATGGCGCGGGTGGTTTCTTCGCGAATGCGACCAAAGTCAGCGGCGAGAAGGGAAGGGGCGATGACGCGATCTTTATATGTGCGGGGGATCATGCGAGTTGAAATTTTTTCGTTAAGCAACGTATCCGAGAGCTGTGGCGCGTTCTTCGATGGCGGCATTGTTGTCGAGCAATTCCTGAATCGGGTCCCAGCGACCGGCCATTAAGGCATCGCGTGCCGAGTCAGGCATGGTGATGGCGATGTTTAATCCACCATCAGTAGTGACGCGTAAGGTCTCAAGCGAGATGGTGATTTGTGTTTGTGGATTGGTTTCTACTTCATTGCGAAGTGCGGCAACGTCTGCGGCACTGGCGACGACGCATGGCATAGCAAGGGTGGTGCAGTTGCCGTTAAAAATTTCGGCAAACGACTCGGCGATCACGGCATCGAAACCGTATTTTCTGAGCGATTGCGGAGCGTGTTCGCGTGAGGAACCGCAGCCGAAATTGATGCCGGCGATGAGAATGTTTGCGCCGGTGAAACGTGCATCATTGAGCGGGTGATCGGTGCGATTTCCTGAAGTATCGAAGCGGACATCGTAGAAGGCAAATTCGCCGAGTCCGTCGAATGTGACGCATTTCATGAAACGAGCGGGAATGATGCGATCGGTATCAATATCTGCTCCAGGAATAAAAATTCCGCGTCCGGTGGTGTGGGTGACTTTTTGAAGTGACATATTTTTTTAGAGATGGATTATTTAGCGGAGTTCAAATACTTCGCGAGCGTCGGCGATGGAGCCTTTTACTGCTGCGGCGACAACCATAACGGGGGACATGAGGACGGTGCGTCCCGTGGAAGATCCTTGGCGTCCTTTGAAGTTACGATTTGAGGATGAAGCGCAAAGTTGATCGCCGATGAGTTTGTCGGGGTTCATGGCAAGGCACATAGAGCAACCAGCGGCGCGCCATTCGAAGCCTGCTTCGCTGAAAACTTTATCGATACCTTCATTTTCGCACTGGATTGCAACGATTTGCGAACCTGGAACGGCGATGGCTTTGACACCTGGGGCGACTTTGTGGCCTTTGAGGTATTTTGCGGCTTCGCGGAAATCGGAAAGCCTACCATTCGTGCAGGAACCAAGAAAGGCGACATCAATTTTCACGCCTTTGATGGCTGTGCCAGCGGGAAGTTTCATGTATTCGAGCGCCTCTTGAATGGATTGTTTTTCCAATTCGGTCAATGCCAATGCTGGGTCAGGAATGCTTTCTGAAATGGCGATTCCATGGTCTGGGGAAATGCCCCATGTGACCGTTGGTTCGATGTCTTCGGCGGCAATTTTTACCACGTCATCAAAAATAGCATCTGCATCCGAAGCGAAGGACAGCCAGCGTGCAGAAGTAGCACTAAAGTCAGACATATCAACGTAGGGACGACCGTTGAGGTAATCGATGGTTT
>CAMAYN010000269.1 GCA_945862285.1 Akkermansia muciniphila
ACGAGCAAGGGCGCGGTCTTGCGCAAGGAATCGGCGAGGTCGCGGGCGGCTACGCTGTCGGTGACGCCTTCGGCACTACGGCGGGCGGCGCGGACTTCGGGCGAGGCATCGACGTAAATTTTATAGGGAGTATCGGGGAAAACGACCGAACCAATGTCGCGGCCTTCCATGACGACGCTGGTGTGGGCAAGGTAGCCGCGTTGCAGGGCGACGAGTTTTTCGCGAATTTCGGGAATGGCTGAGGTGATGGATACACAGCGGTTGACGTCTTCTTGGCGTAGTTCTTCGTCGAGCTTTTTGCCATCGATGCTGACGGTGGAAAGTGTGCCATCAATGCCGCAGGAAATGTCCATTTTTTGAAGGGCGTCGATGACTGCCGGAATGTTGGTGGGATCAATGTTTTCTTGTAAGACCTTCCATGCCACGGCGCGGTACATGGCACCGGAGTTGACCATGACGAGTCCGAGTTCTTGCGCTAATTTACGGGCGATGGTGCTTTTTCCGGAGGCGGCTGGGCCATCGATGGCGATGGCGACGTGATGTTGATTCGTGATTAAGCCCATGGTGTTTCGTGGTGAATGGTTTTGAGTTGATAGGCGGCGGGTTGGGTATCGTGCTGGATGATGGCCTCTAGGTGTTTGGCGAATCCTGGGTAGGATGTATTGACGCAGGCGGTGTTGTTGATGATGGTTTCGCCTTTGGCAAACAGCCCTGCGATGGCAAATGCCATGGCGATGCGGTGATCGCCGTAGCTTTCGAGGGTAGCACCGCACAAGGGTTTGCCGCCGATGATTTCCATGCCGTCTTCAAATTCCTCGACTTCCGCGCCCATGAGGCGGAGATTTTTGACGACTGTGGTGATACGGTCGGTTTCCTTGACGCGCAATTCCTTGGCATTACGGATGATGGTTTTGCCTTCGGCAAGAGCAGCGGCGACGGCAATGACGGGGATTTCATCGATGAGGTTGGGGATTTCTGCGGGGAGAAGTTCCGTGCCGGTGAGGCCACGACCGCTGACTTCGACGGTACCGATGGGTTCTCCGTCTTGATGGGAGCGGACGACATCGCTAATTTTCGCGCCCATGCGGACGAGAACGCCAATGATGGCAGTGCGGGTTTGATTGAGGCCAACGTCTTGGATGAGCAGACGGGAGCCAGGCATGGCAGCAGCGGCGACGAGCCAGAAAGCAGCGCTAGAAATATCGCCCGGCACGTGGAAGTCGGTGGCTTCAGGGATTTGTCCGCCGTGAATGCTGATGGCATTGCCCTCGCGGCGAGTATGAACACGGAAGGCCGCGAGCATGCGCTCGGTGTGATCGCGGGTATCGGCAGGTTGAATCACGGTGGTTTTCCCTTCCGAAAAAAGACCAGCCAATAGCACGGCACTTTTCACTTGGGCGGAGGCTACAGGCATTTCGTAGGTGATCGGTTGGAGTGATCTACCGTGGATGTGTAGCGGGGCACACCCCGGCTTTTCGCCTTTTCCTTCGATCTTTGCACCCATTTTTTCCAAGGGAATGATGATGCGGTTCATCGGGCGTGAGGATAGTGATTCGTCGCCAAAAAGCTCGCTATCGAAGGACTGTGCGCTAAGTAATCCGGCGAGCAGACGCATGCCGGTGCCGGAGTTTCCGCAATCGATGGGAGAAGATGGGGCGGCGAGTTTACCATTGCGCCCGTGGATGCGAATGGTGGTGGGGCCGTAGCCTTCGAGTTCTTCGAGGACTTCATATTTCACGCCGAGCGAGCCCATGGCTTTCAGGGTATTAAGGCAATCTTCGCTAGGCAGGAAGTTGCGGATCAGGCAATTGCCATTAGAAATGCCGGCAATCATGGCGGCTCGATGGGACATGCTCTTATCGCCGGGGACGCTGAATTCGGCATGAAGTGAAGAAATGGCGCGGACTTTGAATTGGCTCATGGAAGAATTGAAGTAGATGCAAGCGAGAATTTCGGAGAGAAATTGATGGGATGCGGCGCTGATGAAAAGGCTAGCCGGAATAGATTGCAAGATGAAAGCTACAAGAAAGTATTGAAGGAGTGCAGGGCAACGTGTTACTACGGGCAATCCAACGAAGGGAATAGAAGATTAACCAACGATGAAATTTGCAAAACAAGCCCTTGGGTAATTCAACAAAAACACTTGCGCATGATCCTCTACCCCGCCACCGCCCACGAAGTTCATCTCCTCGCTCCCGCAGTTGCGTTTTTACCCGCTACTGCCACTCTGATCCTTGCCGATCTCCACTTGGGAAAATCTGCCACCTTCCGCGCGCGCGGTCTAGCCATCCCCGATGGTGACGACGCGCACGACCTTGCCCGCATCGCCGCCATCGTTCATCAACATTCCGCCCGCGAAATCATCATCGCCGGTGACCTCTTCCATGCTCCTGCGGGGATAACGCCCGAACTGCAAAGCCTCCTCGCCCACTTTCTTCAAGAAGTCGCCGTTCCCTTTCATTTGGTCACTGGCAATCACGACCAAAAAATCCGCCAGCTTCCGAAAAATATTTCCATCCATCCTAGCATCGATCGAGGAAAGATTCGCATCATTCACGACCCTGCCCACGTCGTTGATTCCGACTATTTTCACATCACAGGCCACTGGCATCCAGTTGTCAAAATCCGCGAAGGCAAAACGACGTCCTTGCGCCTTCCTGCCTTTCTCCAACGTGGTAATTTTCTGGTATTACCCGCCTTCGGCTCTTTCACTGGCGGTGCCATGATCTCGCTCGAAAAAAATGATCGGATCTTCGTGGCGCACCGCGATCAAATCGCAGAAATTCCTGCGTCGCTTTGTTTGGTGAAATAGTTGAGTAAGAGGCAGAAAAAATCGCAATGGTTACAGGGTAGATTCGACTTTTTACCACGATCAGCTAATGCATTTCGCTTTAGTGTTTGTGATGCTTGTAGTGCTCTCCAAGGGTATCGCGCCCGTAATCGTTGGCGGCATCACGCCACACACTGTGCATGTGATTGGCATTGTTTTGCGAATTTGCGGCCTCGATTAGAATCGATGGGGTTTGAATGCGATAGTAATAAGCCTTGGCCACTTCGAGACTCCCCGCCCAAGCGAAGTAAATTTGGTCGCGCGGGATGGCTAGGAATTTTTTCATATCTTGCTCAGCAAAGGCCTGACGATGGCGATGCGCGTATTCGCTCACGAGTTCAAGCAGGGCTTGCCATTGTACGTCCGACATCTCACTCGCTTTGATTCCGGCGGGTTCGAGTTGCTGGATTTTTCTAGACTCTGCGGTAAGAATATCTTGCGGCGCAGCGGTGTTGTAAATGACGGGTTTGTTGTCTTTTTGCAAGGCAACGGCTATGGAGCGGGCGATGCTTTCTTCCTTTTCGAGAACGTGCGTGCCTTTCATTCTGCCGTCTTTCACTTTGGCGGGACT
>CAMAYN010000270.1 GCA_945862285.1 Akkermansia muciniphila
AGGTTTACTGCTCTTCACATCACCTCCCGCCATTCCAGCCGAAATATTGGTATCAATCGCGATTGTTGGAACAGGAGTTTTCACAGCGGGCATTGTGCCAGCGGAAACGAACGTAACCATATCGTAATTGACGTTGCATGAGGCAAGCAGCGTTGCGGAGAGGAAAAGTCTTATCAATTTTAATTTCATGGGAAATTTGGAATGATCAGAACGTAGCATCAGAGTTTTGCATAGCAACAAAGTACACTAGCGAAACAGTGAGTCACGCACAGCGCCTCATCAAATATACTTTTTCGCGATAGCTAGAAATGATTCTTAGTAATCACGAAAAACAAATCAACCCCGAAGCTGTGATTGGCTAGTTCTAGCAAGTTACTAAAACTAAGAGAAACGAGATGGTTTTTATCGATTGTTTTGTAATCGTGATGCCTCGGCGCGGAAGGCGAAGCGATGTCCCTCGATGCCGTCAACACCGGGAGCTAAACTGCCGTTTACTCCAAGCATTTTATCTAACGAATCAACGATGCCCGCATCGCCACCGCCATGTCCTGAGTAGATTCCTTCGTCAGCGAGATTAAAAGGAATTTCCTCCATTTGGCCCGTGCTATGATCGCGGAAAAAGAGTTCTGGCGCTCCGGCATCTTTCCATGGCGAGCCGCCTTTGAGGCTACCTTTGGTACCGTAAATTTCTAATGTTCTCCCACAATTGAAGGCCGTCATCGTGAAAGTGACAGAGATTTTGTTCTCCATTTCTGCGGCAATGACTTGGTGATCAACCACATCGTTGTCACAGCGGTAAACGCAGCGACCCCATGGCGATTCTTTGAGGAATTTCATAATTCGCTCGTCGTCTGCCGTTTCGGAATCATCGAGAACCATGCGCAGCCATGATCGTTTATCGCCCAAGTAGCGATGGGCATCATACATGCAATCTTTTGCTGCGGGACAGCCATCGGTGCAGCGCGCTGGCGCACCCGCTGGTGCCATCTCGGGGCGGAATATTTCCAATGACCCGTAACTGGATAAGCTCTTCACTCCGGCATCGGCAAACCAACACAGCAAATCACAGTCGTGGCTGGACTTCGCCAAAATCATCGGGGATGCAGAAGCACTCTGGCGCCAATGTCCACGGACATACGAATGCGCTTGGTGATATGCTTCCACACCTTCGCTTGCGTGAATGGAGATAATGCGACCGAGTTTTCCTGAATCGATGCATTGCTTTACGGCACGATAGAAAGGAGTATAACGAAGAACAAAGCACAACCCGATACGCACGCCGTGCTCGACGGCCATGGCATGCAATTCCTCGCATTCCTCCAAGGTCTGCGCAGCGGGTTTTTCAAGTAAGATATCGTAGCCCAGACGAATGGCCGCCTTTGCATGAGCGAAGTGGTCGGCATCCTGGGTGGCGATGACCATTACATCAGCAATTTTCCCCGCGGCAAAAAGTTCCTGCTCGGTTTTGTAAATCGTGACATTGCCATTTGGCACGAATGCTGCAACTTTTTGAGCACGGCCAAGCACCTTATCACAAGCAGCAACAATCTCATATCGATCCGACATTTCAGCCGCAAACTTCGAGTAAGTTCTGCCTCTTGCGCCACAGCCTAGGAATACCAATTTCATCATGTGGGGGACAAGTTATGCGGCTTGGTATCTTTGGCAATACAGAAATTAACGGAAATTACGATTTTTTCTGCTTTTAAGAAATTTCCCTTTGGAACATAGTCGTTTCATGACGTTTGCGAGTAAAATCACGGTGACGAGATTACTGATGGTGCCCGTTTTTGCGGTTTTATCCATTTATTATGCGCAAACGGTGAAAAACGGTCATCCCACTGAGGCATTGCGCCATGCTGCGCTGATCGTGTTTGTCATCGCCTCCGCATCTGATGCACTCGATGGATTCATCGCGCGCCATTTTAATCAGCGATCCGCCTTTGGCGCATTTATCGATCCGATTGCCGATAAAACCTTGCTGCTTACTGGCATTATTACCTTATCTTTGATCGATTGGGGCAGTATTGGATGGCGAATCCCGCTGTGGTTCACGGCACTGGTCATCATGCGCGATGCCGTAATCCTCGGCGGCATCTGCATCCTCTGGGGTTGCAAGGTAAAAGTGGAAATCCGCCCGCATTGGACAGGAAAAGTTTGCACCTTCACACAAATGTTCGCACTAGGCTGGGTGATGCTGCGTTGGTTATCGTTTAGCCCTACGTATCCCTGCTTGGTCGCCGGACTATTTACCGCATGGTCAGGAGTCGCCTACTTCTTACAAGGTTTGACCTTACTGAAATCCACTGATCTTCACCACAGGTAAAGTCGGCAATCAAAAAGATATAGAAGTTGCCACATGGCATTCCCGCAGTTACCATCATCATCATTTTAAGAATGAGCAACAATCCATTCATTCGCATTTGCAATCTGCACCAACGCTTTGGCAATCAAGAAGTCCTGCGCGGGGTCAACCTTGATATTTTCCGTGGCGAAACCATGGTGCTGCTCGGTAAATCGGGCGGGGGAAAATCCGTGTTGATGAAACATTTACCACTCCTGCTGCGGCCAACCCAAGGCGAGATTTTCATGGACGGCATCGACATTACGAAACTACGCGAACGAGAACTCGCCCAAGTGCGGCACAAAGTCGGAATGATGTTTCAAAATGGTGCGCTTTTTGATTCGCTCACCCTATTTGAAAATATCGCCTTTCCGCTGCGGGAAGATCGTAGCCTGAATGAAAAAACCATCCGCGAGCGCGTCAGTGAGGCCTTGGCCAACGTAAGCCTCGCCGATCATGGGAAAAAATTCCCCTCTGAAATCTCTGGTGGCATGCGTAAGCGCGTGGCACTCGCCCGCGCCGTCGTCGATCTTCCTGACTGTATTATTTACGATGAACCCCACGCCGGACTCGATCCCATCACCGGCGCCGACATCGACGAACTGATGAAAAATCTCCAACGCGAAAAAGGCATCACCAATCTTGTGATCACACATGAAATTCGCAGTGCCTTTCGCATCGCTGACCGCATCGTCTTCATGCACGAAGGAAAAATCTACTGGCAAGGCACCACCGCTGCATTGCAAGCAACCACCGACCCTCTGATGCGGAATTTCATCGAGGGCAATCCGAGCGAATAAATTTCCACTCAAATCACTCCGCCACGTCACTACTCGGTTCATTCATCTCACGCAAACGAGCAAGATAGGCATTCTTCGGTGCCGGCCTTGCGGGGCGCAAGTCAGTCACCATCATCGCGTCCACGCGCCTACCGCTAATGCCGATCAATTCATCAATGATCGTCGCCTCGGGCAAATTTTTCCAATACCGCTTGGGCATTTCCGT
>CAMAYN010000271.1 GCA_945862285.1 Akkermansia muciniphila
CTTCATTACATCGGCACCGTTCCGCGGACGCTTTACATGGCTCGCGTGAAAAATCCGAATCCCGCCATGCCCGATGCCGCATTCATCGGCAGATCCACCATTAACATGCACTAATTTCCTCTAACAATCATGGCACACGCTAGCACAACAGCTCCCGAAACCAGAGACGGCCCGAAAATTCCGGTGCTTGAGCGCGAAAAGCTCATTCTCAATAATCGATCCTACCACTGGATCACCGAGACAATTTGCGGCATTTTGGAAAATAAACAACCACTGATCTGGTGGCTACTGTTCTTACCAAGTGCCTTGATCGCCGCTCTCGGTGTCGGCGGTGGCTTGACCTTACTCGTTTCAACCGGTGTCGGTGTTTGGGGCATGACCAACACGGTATTTTGGGGCTGGGACATTACCAACTTCGTTTTCTGGATCGGTATCGGCCACGCCGGAACGCTGATTTCGGCGATTCTTTTCCTCACTCGACAAAATTGGCGCACGTCCATCAACCGTGCGGCGGAAGCGATGACCATTTTCGCGGTGATGTGTGCGGGTATTTTCCCGGCCTTCCACGTTGGACGCGTCTGGATGGCATGGTTCCTTGCACCGATTCCGAATGCGAACGCCATTTGGCAAAACTTCAAATCGCCACTCCTCTGGGACGTTTTCGCGGTTTCCACTTACTTCACCGTTTCTTTGATTTTCTGGTATCTCGGCATGGTGCCTGACCTCGCAACGATTCGTGATCGTGCCAAACCAGGCATTCGCAAGCTCCTTTACGGAATTTTCGCCATGGGCTGGCGCGGCGGCAACCGCCAATGGAGTCACTATGAAATGGCCTACCTCCTCCTCGCCGCACTTTCTACGCCGCTCGTTCTTTCCGTTCACTCCGTCGTTTCGTTCGACTTCGCAACCTCCGTAGTTCCTGGCTGGCACACTACCATTTTCCCGCCATACTTCGTTGCTGGAGCAGTTTTCGGCGGATTTGCTATGGTTCTTACGATCATGATTCCTGCTCGTGCCCTATACGGCTTGCACGACATGATCACCATGAAGCACATCGAAAACATGGCGAAAATCATTTGCCTTACTGGCACAATCGTCGGATACGCCTACCTCATGGAACTTTTCGTCGCCTTCTACTCGGGTGCGATCTACGAAATGGAGGCGTTCAAATACCGTATCGCTGGTCCTTACTGGTGGGCCTACCTCGCGATGATGAGTTGCAACGTTCTTTCACCACAGCTATTCTGGTTCAAAAAATGCCGCGAAAACCTCTGGGTCATCATGGCCGTTTCCATGGCGGTGAACGTCGGCATGTGGTTCGAGCGTTTTGTTATTATTGTCACCACTCTTGCTCGGATGTGGTTGCCTGGTGATTGGAAATACTACTCTGCAAGTCCTTTCGAGATTCTGCTCTTCGTCGGCACCATCGGCATGTTCCTGACTCTTTTCTTGTTGTTCTTGAAATTCCTTCCTTGCATCAACATCGCCGAGGTAAAATGGACACTGCCGCAGTCCGATCCGCACTTTGATGACATCAATGATCATCCCGATGATGGCACCGTGAAAATTCCAGCCTATCAGCCTGAAATTCCGACTACAACTCACAAAGGAACAACCATCGCCTAACCAACATTTTTCTGCCCCAATCTAGTTCCATGAGCACCACACGCAAAAAAGTTTACGGTTACCTCGCTGAGTTTCAGAGTGCATCCGCCTTGTATAAAGCAGCGGAAAAAGTGCGCGATGCAGGATTTACTAAGTGGGATTGTTATTCTTCTTACCCCATCCACGGCTTGGATAAGGCCATGGGGCTGAAACGATCCATTCTGCCCTACTTGGTATTTTTCGGCGGCATGACTGGGACGATTACCGCTTTCATCCTCGCATACACCACGCAAGTCGTCATCTACCCTACCGTCGTCCAGGCGAAACCCGCGAACTTTTTCACCTTACCGGCTTTCTTTCCGATCATGTTCGAGCTGACGATTTTATTCTCGGGCTTTACCACACTTTTCGGCCTTCTCGCCCTAATGAAATTGCCGCGTTTGAATCATCCGCTTTTTGCGAGCAAACAATTCCACCGCGCCACTGACGATGGATTTTTCATTGCTCTTGAGGCTCGCGACGCTAAATTTTCCGCAGCAGGCAGCCGCACCCTTCTCGAAGAAGCAGGCGGTACCAACATCGAACTCGTGGAGGAGGAAGCCACGGCATAATTCAACTATCTCAGAACCAATTTTCCTACAATGCGCTACTTTTTCCTAATCTATGCCATTATCGTGATCGCCGCTGTCGGTGTTTTTGGCATTCGCGGCACAAAGTTCACAGAACCGCCCATTCGCTTGCTGCCGGATATGGATGATCAAGACGTGACCAAGGCGCAAAAACAAGAAGCCTTTTTTGCTGACGGCGTTTCATCCAGACAACCCGTCGCCAACACCGCGCCGATTGGTTTCCATCCGCAAGGCGAAACCAAGCTCGGTGGCATTCCTGAATATGAATTTTCTGGCGGCTCTGGTTATTACTACACCGGTCACGTGGGCGATTACTTCGGCTCAGGCATGCCGGAGGAATTGAAGCTCGATGAAAAATCAGCCGTAGAACTCCTCAAACGCGGCGAAGAGCGCTACAATGTTTATTGCTCCGTCTGTCATGGTAAATCGGGCGATGGTGCCGGAGTTACTTCCAACTACGGTGTACCCGGCATCGCGAATTTGATGGTTGATGTTTACGCCTCAAATTCCTACCCCGATGGACGACTCTATGAAGTGATCACCAAAGGCAAAGGCAACATGTCCGGCTATGGCTACAACATTCCCGTGCGCGATCGCTGGGCGATTGTTAGCTATATCCGTGCGATGCAAACCGCCCGCAAAGCTCCTTACGATGCCGTAAAGGACGCCTTTGATGCAGGAATCAAAGGCAAATCTGTCACTACCAAATAATTTTCCCTCGAAACGCAACATATTCCAATATTTCCCGATGGCACACCACGTAACATCTCACGACATCCCGGTAAACGGCGAGAAACTTGACAACGCAAAAGTTGCCAAGATCAAGCTTGCGGCCTTCGCCGTCATGCTTCTCGGCGGTCTTGCTAGCTGCTATCTCCTGTTCATGGGACCTGAAAAATCCCAGGCTACCTACGCCTACTCATGGGTTTTCGCTCTATTCTATTTCTTCACCATCGCTGTCGGTGGTTGCTTCTGGACAATGCTGCACAATGTCTCCAACTCGGGCTGGGGCACCAGTGTCCGCCGCACCATGGAAAATCTTGGTTCCGTATTCCCATGGTTG
>CAMAYN010000272.1 GCA_945862285.1 Akkermansia muciniphila
CGTGCAAAGCGCGATCATCGCGTGAAGGCGCGGAATTTGAATGATCGCATTCAACTGGAAGCCGATGAACAAGGCTTGATCCGCGAGTAGCTACTTGATTTTTCGCCATCGCACAAACACAAAAAAGCCCAGTGAAAACTGGGCTTTGTAAAAAATTTGTTAGATCAGGTGAATTAGACCAATCCGGCTTTCATGAGAGTATTTAGAGCACCGTTTTTGGAGATGGTCTTAATCGCCTTGCAAGAAAGCTTGAGACGAACGTAGTGACCGAATTCTGGAACCCAGATGCGTTTATCTTGAAGGTTTGGTGAAACTTTACGCTTCACGACCTTGGTGACGTGACGTCCGATACCGCCTTTTTTCTTGGCCAAACCGGAACGATGAATACGACCGCCGGAACGGACGTGGGAACCTCTAATGCTGCAAATACGTGACATGGCGGTAAATCTGTTTTGTGGGGGGGCGAAGGAAAGCGGATCATGCAAGCTGCGTCAAGCGAAAAAAGATGATTTTTTTGAAATTTTACGATTTCCGCTAGTATCGAACCTACAAATGGTAAAAATATTAGCTGAGGATTGCCAATTCCAAGTATGATTTCTATGGTTGGCGTGGTGAAGAAGAATTTCTTAAGGTGGGCTGTAGCTTTACTGAATGGCGCATTATTGTCGCTGGCGTATCCTGGACAAAATTGGGGTGTGTTAGCATGGGTGGCACTTATGCCATTGCTGGGGATGCTTTGGAAATTAGAGTCTCGTAAGCTCAAACGAAAGGCTTTTTTGCTAGGATATCTATTCGGTATAGGATTGTTTGCATCGATGCTAGCTTGGTTGCAAACCGTGAGTTGGCTGGGGGTGGTGGTTTTGTCAGGCTATTTGGCATTTTATCCGGCAGTGTGGGCGATGTTTGTCGCGCGCTACTGGAACCCATGGCTGATCGCGGAGCCACAGGGCACGCTCGCGAGATCTGCACGCTCGCTAGGATATGCGATGCTAGTGGCGGGTTTGTGGAGCGGTTTCGAAGTTCTACGAGCTTATGCATTTACGGGATTTTCATGGAATGGACTAGGCGTGGCCATGCACGAGCAGCTCGTCATGATGCAGATGGCTGATATTTTTGGTGTGGCAGGTATTTCGTTTCTGATGGTTTTCGTGCAAGTGGTGATCCTGCAAGTGATGATGCGTATGTGGCGACGAGCCCAGAGTGGTCAGGCGCGTTGGGGAGCACATCCAGATTTTGGGGTTGCGGCGATATTGATTTGTGCGGCTTTTCTCTATGGCGTTGTGAAAATGCGGCAAGTGGGTGCGATGGAGAAATTTCCACTACGGGTATTATTGGTGCAGGTAAATGTGCCACAGATGGCCGCACAGCAGTTAATGTCGGCAGAAGAAATTCATTTCGCTTATGGAGAGCAGGTGGAGATCGCTATGAACGAACTGGCAGAAAAACATCGACAGATTTTAGAACAAGCGCAGGAGAATGAAGTCAGTTTATTTTATCCTGATTGGTTAGTTTTGCCCGAGGTGGCGTTGAATGGTCGATTGATCAGCACGGCCAGTGGGGAGAATGCCATGTGGACGGAAAATGAGCAGACGATTGAGTGGTTTCGCGAAAGCGGCTGTGAAACGGTCTTGTTAGGACTGAGTGAACTTGAAGGACAGCGCGAAGGAGACTATCTGACGATTGTAGAAAATCCTCGTGCTTGGAATTCATTGGTAATGGTGAACAAGCAGAACGTGGAATCCGTTTATCGCAAGCGGCATTTGGTGATGTTTGGCGAATACATTCCATTCTTAGAAACACTGCCTTGGTTAAAATCCATTTATGAAAAGCAAGCAGGAGCCGAATACAATGGATCGTATTCTGCGGGTGATCAAAGTGATCCTTTGAAAGTGGAGGTTCGTGGGCAGAAGTTTTCTTTGATCCCTTCGATTTGTTTTGAAGATACCGTCGCACATGAGGCACGACGTTTTATTCGCGATGAAATGCAGATGATGATCAACGTGACGAACGATGGGTGGTTCGGGCGAAGCACAGCGGCAGCACAACATTTTGCAAACGCGAAATTCCGTGCCGTAGAACTACGTCGCCCGATGTTGCGTTGTGCGAATATGGGAGTGAGCGGAGTGGTATCGGTGACGGGAGCAAGTCAAACATTGCTCGATAAAAATGGATCGCCATTTTTGCGCGGGCATTTGTTCGCACAAGTTGATGTGCCAGTGAAGCCGATGTTTTCGTTGTATCAGAAATGGGGCGATGGGCCGATGATGATTTTAGGGGTTATCTGCTTATTTTTGACGCTACTTCGTGCGCGTAAATCGTCATAATAAGTAAATCGTCATAATAATCTTGGCAAATTCATAAACGAAAAATCGCGCATACCTCGATGGCTGCGGGTTTCACATAGGTAATGAAATTTTACCAGAACATCGCGTAAAGAATAATCATTGCAACGATCACAAATGCGCCAACAATTTTTGCTGTTTTAGATGACTCCAGTGAAATTGCGTCTGTGACAGGCAAGATAACAGGCTCTTTGAGTGGATTTAGAGCCGTCGCCAAAAGCCCAACAATGACAATCACGATGAAACAGACCCCCATGCGATCAAGGAACGAAATTTCGTTACTGAACCACATATTGCTCGCGCATAGCCACGGGCCGACGACCCATTTGATCGCTGCGTAAAGGACTACGTTGAGTAGAATACTTAATACGCCAAAGTAGCGTGGGGCACGTGGAACTAAGAATCCAAAAAGGAATGCCACGAGAATTCCAGGGCTAATAAATCCTTGGAATTCTTGGATATATTTAAAGATCGCATCAAATTTACCCAAGTTAGGAGCGATAAAACATGAAATGACCACAAAAACCATGGTGAAGAATTTTCCTACGCCAACGAGAGAACTCTCTGAAGCTGATGGCTTGCATGCTTGGTATATATCCATCGTGGCGATGGTGGAAGCAGAGTTTAACATGGATGCCAAAGAAGAAACAACGGCACCAAAGATCGATGCGAGCACGAACCAGGTAATACCCGGTTTCATCAGTTTCCGCAGAAGCATCGGGAAAGCTGCATCATAATCATAGCCGATGAGTTTACCAGTTTCTACGAGATCCTTGCCGTTTCCTTTAGCAATTTCATTGTTCGCTGCGGAAATGGCAGCAGGTGTGTTTTCATAACTTGGAATTTCTTTTTGGGAAACTTTGGCGTTATGAGCAAGCACAAGCAGGGCTGTTTCTGGCTCTAATTTGACGAAATCCTCGTGCATGGGAATTAGTTTTG
>CAMAYN010000273.1 GCA_945862285.1 Akkermansia muciniphila
GGATGGGCCGTCGATGAGTACGCGTGCGCTGGGCATGACGAGGTTAAGGGTTTTTTCCTAATGCGGGCCATCAGGCGGTGGTCGCGAGAGCGGTAAGGAGTTTTTGGTGGATGCCGCCAAAGCCGCCGTTGCTGAGGACGGCGACAACATCACCGGGGCTAGCGGCGGCGGAGACATGGGTGACGATTTCCTCAACGTTGGCAAGGTAGGCGGAGGTTCCACCTGCGGCGGCGATGTCTGCGGCGAGGAGTGTGGGGTCGAGACGTTCGGCGGCGGGGACTTTATGGATATCGGTAAGGGCGGCGACGACGGCGATGTCTGCGGTAGCGAGGGCGGAGGCGAGTTCTTTTTGGAAGACGTTGCGTTTGGTGGTGTTAGAGCGCGGTTCGAAGAGAATCCACAGGCGAGAGTCTGGGTAGCGTTGGCGAATGGCCTGAACGGCGAGGCGAATGGCGGTGGGGTGGTGGGCAAAGTCGTCGATGACTTTGATGCCATTGACTTCGCCGCGGAGTTCTTGGCGGCGGGCGACTCCATCGAAGCTATGGAGGCCGCTGCGGCATTCTTCTGGAGTGAGGCCGGCGTGGAGGGCGGCGGAGATGGACATGGCGGCGTTGCGGACGTTGAATTCACCGACCATGGTGGTGTGGTAGGTTTCGCCGAGGAGGGAAAAAGAAGTCCCGTCTGATCGATACTGGATATTGGTGATTCTGTGATCATTGTTTTCGCCGAGGCCGACTTTGACGATGGGGCAAGGGGCGGTGGCGGCAACGTCGCAGGAATTTTGGTCATCGCCGTTGATGAAGGCGACGCCGTCCCGTGGAACGATGTTGAGGAGGCGGCGGAAGCTGAGTTTAATTTCCTCGACGTTTTGGTAGATGTCGGCGTGATCAAATTCGATGTTGTTGATGATGACGCACTCGGGAAGGTAGTGGAGGAATTTGGAGCGTTTGTCGAAGAAGGCGGTATCGTATTCGTCGCCTTCGAGGATGGTGAAATCAGAGTCGGTGAAGAGGGCCCCGCAGTGGAGATTTTTCGGGATGCCGCCGATCATCCATGAGGGATTGCGGGCGGCAGATTTCATCAACCATGTGAGCATGGATGAGGTGGTCGTTTTACCGTGGGTGCCGGAGACGATAAAGTTTCTTTTGCCGCGAAGGAAGTGTTCTTTTAAGACTTCGGGTAGCGAGACGTAGAGGAGTTTCCGCTCGAGCGCGGCTTCGGCCTCGGGATTGCCGCGGCTGATGGCATTGCCGATAACGATGACATCGGCATTAGCAGGAATGTTTTCCTCGTGGTAGCCGTGGGAAAGGGTGATGCCTTGGGATTCAAGGAAGGTTGACATGGGGGGGAAGACGTTTGCATCGCTGCCGGTGACGTGGTAGCCACGGGCTTTCATGCCTGCGGCGACGGCACCCATGGCGGTGCCACAGATGCCAACGAAGTGAAAGTGCTGTTTCTCTGCCATGATGCAAGGAATGGACTGGGATGGGTGGGGAAAATGGTTTATTGGTGTGTGGGTGCGGCTACGCGTCCGCTTTCGCTTTCTTCCTCGCGGCGGCGGAGGATGCGATCGGCCATTTCGCGAACCATTTCGCTGAGGAGAAGCCAGAGGTGGCTGCCTTTACGGTAATCGGCAGGGGCGATATGTTTGACGCGTCCAGCATGGGTGCAGAGTTGGAAACATTTGCGGAAGCTTCTACCCGAGTCATCAAGGGGATTGTAAACGGCGATGGCTTGGCCGCCGTTGCGATTGAGCACGGTGAAACAGGGGACATCGGTAGGGCCATCACCTACATAGACCATATTTTCAAAGGGGATGGGGCGGAGTTCGGCGGGCATGTGGTCGTTGACGTCTTGGTCGTAGCGGAGCATGCCTTTGTTGATGCGGAAAAGGAATTGTGTCTTGGTGGTGTGGGAGATGGTGCGCTTGGGGAAGCTAATGCAGCCATCGCTATCTTCCCCGAATTCACAGCCGAAAATGGCTTTGACGTGTTGCTTAAGGCGGGAGCCGTCGAGTAGGGCTTTCAGGCCAGAGGAGACGATGTAATGCTCTACTTTGATGCCGGCCAGTTCGTGCTCGGGAGTGAGGCTGGCTTTTGGAAGGTCGTCGAAAATTTCAGGAAGGCCGGGGAAGAACGAGAGGCCAGAGCCGAGTTCGGTGAGGCGGGCGTTGGAGACGTTATCCATGCCGAGGTAGTCGAGAAGGCATTTCATGTAGGCAAGTTCGCCGTCCCATTTTTGCTCGGAAACGAGATTGTTGCATTTTTTCCAAAACTGCACTGGATCGATACCGAATTGCGGGAACAAGACATCGTCTTGCATGTATTTGGGACTGAGCGTTTGATCATAATCATAGACCAACGCGATGGTATTTTGAGGAACTGCCACGGCTAAGGGAATGCTAGAACCGCAGGGCAGGTAGGCGCAAGAAGATTTGCAGGGTAAATGCTGAAAAGCAAAAAAACGAAAACGCTGAAAAGATGAAATTACGGGAGGTGATTTTATTTCATCTGTTCGCGACACCACGAGAGGGCCATGAGAGCGTATCCAGTGCCGTAGGGTTGGTGGTAGTCGTAGAGTGGGTAATCCCACCAATCGCCGTCCTTTTCTTGTCGGGTGAGGATGATGCGGGCCAGCTTGGGGGCAAGGGCGCGTTGTTGCTCTGCTGGTAGGAAGCGGGCGGACTCGGTGAAGTAGTAGATGCCGTAGTAGTAAAAGTAGCCGGAAATTTTAAAGGTGGATTCGTGTGGGCGGGGTTTTTTGCGTCCGTGGTCGAGCCATTTTTCAAATTCGATAAAATTGTCACACCAGTTTTTGATGACTTCATCGGTGATGGTGGAAGTATCGCCGTAGGCGCGGAGAGTCGCGTTGCAGGCGACGGATCGAGAAAGGGAGCCATTGCGGCGGTTAATTTCCCCCTGGGGATTGATGTGATGACCGTGGGAGTAGGCGTATGTGTTATCAGGAAAGCGTTGGAGATTAATGGAAGCGATGGTGGACTTGATAACCTTAGGACTGAGGGTGCAGCCGAGTTGGTCGCGGGCTTCGCGCATGGCGAGAAGCATGGTAGCGGAGGTGAAAGAGGTGGTGATGCCGGAGGGTTTTTGCGTGTGAAGGCCGTCGTAGATGTCGAGATAACCCCAGCCGCCGTTGAGGTCTTCATA
>CAMAYN010000274.1 GCA_945862285.1 Akkermansia muciniphila
CTGGAAGGCAAATTACGGCGATGGAGCATTTTTTAACAATAAAGTTGTCATGATTGGACCTGTGGCACCGCGTTTTCAAGATACGAAAGTCACGCCTGTCGGCGCGATGACAGGCCCCCAGTTGCACTTGCATGCTGTGACCTGTGGAATGTCGGGAGCCTTTTTACAATACAGTGGACAAAGATGGTGGTGGTTGTGCAGCGGGATTTTCGCAGCGTGGATGGTGGCAAAAGTTCGGAAAATTTTCACATCAGTGAGCGGAATTTTGCTTTTGATTGCGGGTTGGTCTGCCGTCGCGTTATGGATGCTGGCAACTTATAGTCAAGAAATAGGAATTGCGGCATGGTGCGGGGCGGTGATCGTAACGGGAGGAACCGGCCAAGCATGCAAATGGTATAGCGAGCAAAAAGAAAAGCGACGCTTAGTGGGGCAGTTCCGGCGCTTTGTGTCACGAGACATTGCCGATCGACTGGTGGCTGATCCAGATCGCTGGCGCTTGATTGCCGCAGGACGAAAACGGCGGGTGGTGGTTTTATTTTCTGATGTTCGTGGCTTTACTTCCCGCTCGGAAGGTGGCGATGCAGCGGTGCTTGTCGCACAACTCAATGAATACTTGAGTGCTATGGTGGAAATCGTTTTTGCGAATGGCGGGACATTAGACAAATTCATCGGCGATGCGATCATGGCTCATTGGGGTGCCTTAGACGATGGCGAGGAAAGTGCCTTTGCCCAAGCTGCCGTCCGTACCGCGCTCACCATGAGGACTGAGTTAGCACGTTTGAATACGGAATGGCAACAACGTGGATGGGAACCGTTAGAGATTGGCGTGGGGATTCATGCAGGCGAGGTCACCGCAGGAGAAATTGGCTGTCCACAACGCACGGAATTTGGCGTTCTTGGAGATGCGGTCAACCTCGCCTCGCGCCTCGAAGGATTATGTAAAACATTTGCCGCGCATACCGTGGTGTCTGATGCCGTGGCTCGACACTCAACAGATGTTCCATGGTATGCGCTAGGAAAAGTTCGCGTAAAGGGCCGTAAAAATGCCGAAGAATTGTATGCCCTTGGCGAATCATCTGCCATTCAAACTGCTCTTGGGGAATTTGCCATCGATCATGATGGAGCAAGAACAATGGATTCAAAATAATGAGCGCCGACGACTAAAAAACGCCAAAAACGAGGGCACAAACATACAGAATTTTACACAAAACGTGTAAGCATTGATCCGTGGTAAAACCTGTCAAATCCTCACATTTGGCGTAATCAATCAACCAATGCAGAACAATTTCAGCCGCAGCCAGTGAAACAGAACCCGTCAGAATCCACACAGGAGCGGCGTGAATAAAACTGTGCGCCGTCAATGCGTGAATCCACATCCCTTTAGGAACCTTTCCCGGTGGGAAAAATCGATCAATGCTAGCATGACGATTTTTCGCTACCGATAAAAATTCCCCCTGCAACGGGTAGTCAGCCATCGCATGGCCGATCACAAGGGCAAACAACAAGATCAGGCCACTTGATAGATCATGGGCGTGTAAAACTCCGCTCACTGGATTTTTGACCAAAAGGATTGAAAGCCAGCTTCCGACTCGGTGATGGCGAGTTTTTCATTCATGCGGCGGATGCGGCGACTCAACGAACCGACAATTCCCGCCATCAAACGTGCTGCAGCCATTGGATAGGACTGCATGAATTCTTCGAGGTCATTTTTATTGGCCCGCCAGATCTGACTGAACTCGCGAGCCGTGACGGAAGCACTTGCTTTAGCTGGGTCGAAAAGATTGATCTCTCCAAGAATATCTCCAGCGACAATGCGAGCAACGAATGTTCGTTTTTCCACCGTGTCGGTATGCACGTGAAGAGTGCCAGATATCACAAAATAAAGGGAATCTTGCTCGCAGCCTTCTTGGATCAGAACCTTATCAGGATGCACGGGAAGGAACTCACCGTAATCACCAAGTAGGCGACGATCTTGCTCATCAAGTGCGGCCATGATGCCTATAGCGGGAATTTCTGGGTGATCAATATTGCTGCTCATCGAGTGAAACTATGGCTTCCTTTCACTTTCATGGGAAGGAAAAAATGATTGCTGTCATTTTTCGGTAACACCGATCAACTGGAGCTTGTTACACGCGATTCCTAGTGCGCACAAACACAAGACTACACCAAAGCGGGAGAAAATACGGGGGGATATTTTCATAAGTTCAGTCCGATTTGTATCACTCGCCTAAAAACAGCGGCTTGATGTGGCGATCTACCAGGTTCTCGGTGACGCAACGGGAAACCACGGCGCGGTTGGCGTGGAGAGCTTGGATGTAAGTATCACCGAGCATGGCGGCGATCTTAAAGCCGACGTGAAGGAGTTGGCGAACGTTAGCATCGTAGAGTGGGTTGCCCTGATCATGGCGGAGTGCGCCAGTGAATTGATCGCTCGTCCAGGCGCTCACGGTTTCGGCGGTGGGGAGTTTGGTGAAGTCGATGTCGATGACGGTGGCATACGGCTGGCAGAGAGCTTCTTTTTTCTCCAATGCCTTGACATAGATTTCCTTGGCGAGGGCGAGACCAGATCCGCCAGATTCAGCGAGGCCGATGACTTCTTCCAACCAGTTGGTACCGGCGGTTTTGATGTGCAGACCAGCACCAGTGCGGGCGATGGCTTTCTTGATGACGGGGTAAATCGAGAACTTGTCTGATCCGGAGTGGACAGAAAGTTTTAGCGTTTCTGGCAGAGCGTAAGCTTTGACGGCGTGTGCAATGACGGCGAGGTCGTCGTTAAATTCTTTCTCGAATTGCGCGACATCACCTACGTAATCGACGCCCTTATTGAATCGGCCGGTAAATTTTGGCGCGATGGTCTGGATCGGGACTCCTTGGTCAGCAATGGCGGCGAGAATAATCAGTAGCACGGGCGGGGTCTGCGGCTTGTCCGTTTCGTCCATAGAAACCTCAGTGACGAAGTCCGTGCCTTTGGCGGCGACGATGTGATCATAAATCGCCTTGGCCTTCTGCGTGGCTTTGAGAAACTGGTTCGCAGTTTTTTCGATGTCGGCACGGGTGATCTCGAATGGCTCGCTAATGCCCTCAATGCGAATGGTGCCAATGAGTTCGGGATGTCGCTCGA
>CAMAYN010000275.1 GCA_945862285.1 Akkermansia muciniphila
CAAGGTTGGTGGCTAGCACCAATCATCGGTGCACTGAGTGAATGGCCGCTCTACATGGGCGCAACCATTTTGACGGCGTTTAATGACAATGCCGCCATCACCTACCTTGCCAGCCAAGTCAACGGCCTAGAACCTGCGCTGAAATATGCCGTGCTTGCGGGGGCTGTCACCGGCGGAGGCTTGACAGTTATTGCGAATGCACCGAATCCGGCTGGTCAGTCAATTCTCAGCAAATTCTTTGGTGAAGGTGTATCTCCTTTAAAGCTGATGCTCGCTGCGATACTTCCTACTCTCGTAACAATTGTCTTTTTCAAAGTGATCAAAGATCCGACAGTGAATGAGATGTTTGAAATGGAGAAAAAGGTAGTTCCGGTACAAACGCAAGATTCACATTAAGGATGTTTACTGGACTGATTGAAGCAGTAGGCACCATTTCCTCGATAGTAGCTCTAGGTGAGCAATCACGCTTGACTATTGAGATCCCATTTGCCCACGAGTTGGGTCTCGGCGATTCCGTTGCTGTGAATGGCTGTTGCCTTACCGTGGCGCGTTTTGATGATCACAGCGCCTCCTTCGATCTATTGGCGCAAACCATGAAAGTGACGTCGCTTGGGGATTTGTGCGTCGGCGCCAAAGTGAATTTAGAACGAGCACTCCTGCCTACTACGCGATTAGGTGGGCATTTTGTGCAAGGTCACGTGGATGACACTGGCAAAATCATCGATCTGAGTTCGCTGGGGCAAGATCATCGATGGGAAATTTTCTTACCTCCAGGGGTGCAACGCTATTGTATCGATAAAGGCTCGATTGCCGTCGATGGGATTTCCCTTACGATTGCAGAACTTCAAGAAAACAGCGCGGTATTTTGGATCACGCCACATACTTATGCGAATACGCATTTGGCCGACAAAAAAGTAGGCCAGCGCGTCAACTTAGAGAGTGATTTGCTCGCGAAATACGCTGCTCGTTTTTCGCAAGCAGCAAAGTAGTAACGAGGCAAACCGATGGATTTTTCAAGGTCTGCGGAATTTGATATTGGCACCGGGTGGTGGAGAAGCTTTTTGGGTGCCTGTTGCGTTGCTCGGAATTAACATGCGCCGTGTTACCGCCGGAGGTGGCGTCTGAAATAAATGTGAATTGGCTCCCATCGGCGGCATTGGTGGAGCAGGTTGCAAGGGCTGAGTCGGCTGAATCGGCATCGTAGCAACAGGCTGCGGTTGCACCGGTTGATATTGTGGCTGCACAGGCTGGTATTGCGGTTGCACGGGTTGATATTGCGGCTGCACAGGCTGATACTGTGGTTGCACAGGTTGGTATTGTGGCTGTGGCACTTGATACTGCGGTTGCGGTGCTTGCTGGTATGGTTGTGGTAGCGGTGCAGGAATCACTGGTTGATATGGCGCAGCGGCCGGTTGATATTGTTGCGGCACAGCTTGTGGATAGACCGGTTGAGGCTGTGCCTGTGGGTAAATATTTTGCTGTGCGGCAGGTGCTGGATACGATGGGTGCACGGGTTGGGCGACCGGAACTTGTATGGGGGCATCTAAGGCGGCGGCTGGATCCGCAGCGGGTGCCGCTTCCATAGGGCGGATGGTCGGTGAGCGGCCTGCGATGTGAGAAGACTCGCGTGCATCGCCGCTGGAGACCGAAGTTGCTCCATATTTATCATCGAAGCGACGATGTTTCGGGTCCACGCGATCAATCGGAATTGTCACGGCGGGAGGAGGCGTGATTTTTGCATTTTTTTCTGCATCTTGGCGATATAGCACGTTTGTCAATTGCTCACCAGGGACTGCAGGAAGCTTAGGAACAAAGATCGGTGTCGTATGCAAACTCACACTTTGCGTAAGTTTTAGTGCCTCCTTCGGATCCCTGACGATCCATGGAAGATCTCCTAGCTTAGGACGCCGATCCGTAAAGTCGGCCCACAAACGCATTTCATCGTCCGTCCATAAAATAAAGTGCTCTAGCTCTGGATTGACAAGAGACGAATCCACTTCCAATGCAGCTCCATAAAAACGAACGGCTTGCAGAACCAACCCGTGATGTAGGAGCGCATTCGCCATTCCCAGATTCTGTACTGCTTTACCGCGATTCATTTCGAGAACGGCGGTAAGGAGTCGGATCGCACGACGAGGCTGGGCTTTCGATAAAACCCGAGCGGCAAAGGCGAGATCCACATCGATGTTGGGAATTTGCTCGGATTGCCAAATAGTTTCCGCTGCTTCAAGGAACGCATCGCGGTCATACAATGCGTGAGCCAACCGCCGCCGAGTATCCCAATCGGATGGGTCTGCAAGCAGTCTTTGATGTAAAAACTTTTCATCGTGTGGTAATGTTTCGAAGCTCATAAAATCTCTACCTATCTACAATCTAAGGCTTTTCCCTGCAAGAATATTTTCAGCAAATTGCGCATTACTTCATCCTATCTAACGAATTTTCAAGATCGACTCGCGATTGACGAAGATGAATCACCACAGGAAGAACATCGGAGCGTAGAGCGATCGAAAAAATACTGAAAAAAATTGATACGCGAACCGATAAAAATTCGCATGATTGCATTGCGTAGCCAACAATCTACGAGGACTTAGAAACAGCAAAAATTGAAATTACCATGAGCACCGAGAACACAAACCCACGCCAAACCCGCAACATTAGCTTGCCGCCACTTGCCGCTGCTGCGTTAGCCATAGGCCTGACGGCCTCTACCTACATCGCCGCATCGACATGGCGAGACGTGCGAAAAGACCCAGAGAAAAATAATATCCGCATTACTGGCTCAGCGAAAAAACGCATCATCTCTGACCTGATCGAATGGTCGGCAACCATAGAGGGAACGGGTAGCGACCGCACCACTGCCTACCTTTCCTTAAAAAGCGGCACAGAAAAAGTCGTGGAATTTCTGAAAAATCAAGGCATTAAAGCCGAAGACATCATGATTCAATCGGCTAATATCTCCGAAGAATTTGAAACCGTGCACGAGGACAAAGTTCTGCCAGGCACCACTGTCGCCGTGCGCTCAAGCAAACGAGTCTCTACGGGATTTACGGCCAATCAGGTGGTGTCCGTGAGTTCCACGAGTGTGCAACTGATTGAAAAAGCTTCTCGTGAGATTACT
>CAMAYN010000276.1 GCA_945862285.1 Akkermansia muciniphila
GCCGCCGGAGCCGCAGAATACGCCGATGCCGCCGTCGAGAACTTTCAGTGAGCGGTAAACTTCGATGGTGAAGTCAACGTGCCCCGGGGTGTCGATAACGTTGAATTGGTGGCCTTGCCAGAAGCAGGTGGTGGCGGCGGATTGAATGGTGATACCACGCTCAGCTTCTTGTTCCATGAAGTCCATGGTGGAAGCGCCGTCGTGTACTTCACCGATTTTGTGGATTTTTCCGGTAAGTTTGAGGATACGTTCGGTAGTGGTAGTTTTGCCGGCGTCCACGTGGGCGAAAATGCCGATGTTGCGATATTTGCTGAGGTCCTTCATGGTGTGTTCTGGAATGAGGTCGATGGTGCGTGAATGCGCAGTCACTGACAGCGCGGGCGGATGTTCAACGTATTTTGGGAGAATGTTCAACTGAAATCGGAGGATTTTTTTTCATCGAAAATGTCTGTTGCGAATTTTGGATTTATGAAGAATGATCGCGCCTTGCTTGCCGGCATCGGTGGGTAGAATGATTTGATCTAATTACGCATGAAAAGTTTCCAACATATCCCAATCCGTCATTTGTCTGGTGAAGAGCTGAAATCGCTGAGCGATAAGATGAAATTATCGTTATCCCGTGAGGATATGGAAGTGGTGCAGGGGATTTATAAGGAATGGGATCGGGAGCCGACGGATGTAGAGATGGAAGTCATTGCGCAGACGTGGAGTGAGCATTGCAAGCATCGGATTTTTGCGGCGAGCATCACGCACGAGACAGAGCGCGGCGTGGAGACGGTGGATTCGCTCTTTAAAACATATATTAAGAAGCCAAGTGAGCGGATCATGGAAAAGAAGCCGGGCTTTGTGTTGAGTTGCTTCCATGACAATGCGGGATTCATTGCATTAGATGAAGAAAAGGCGGTGTGCTTGAAAGTGGAGACGCATAACCATCCGAGTGCGATTGAGCCGTATGCGGGTGCCAATACTGGAATTGGCGGCGTGGTGCGGGATATTTTAGGCGCGGGTCAAGGCGCGAAGCCGATCGCTAACGTGGATGTTTTTTGTTTTGGTGCGCCGGATACAGCGGCGGCGAGCATCAAGGGCAAGGACGTGATTCACCCGCTGGGGATCATGCGCGGCGTGGTGCGTGGAGTGCGTGATTATGGCAATCGGATGGGGATTCCTACGGTGAGTGGGGCGATTCAATTTGACCCGACGTATATTTATAATCCATTGGTGTATGCGGGGACAGCGGGAGTGATTCCGCGCAAATATATCGACAAAAAAATGCGCCCGGGGTTGAAAATTATCGTGATTGGAGGTCGCACCGGGCGTGATGGGTTGAAAGGAGCGACGTTTTCCTCGGCATCCTTGACCGGCGATAGTCACGTGGAAGATCAGAGTGCAGTGCAGATTGGTAATCCGATCGAGGAGAAAAAAGCGGCAGATTTTATTTTAGCAGCGCGGGATTTGGACTTGATCGAGTTCATTACGGATTGCGGGGCGGGCGGATTTAGTTCGGCTGCGGGGGAGATGTTGAGCGAAACGGGTGGTGCGTTATATTTAGACAATGCGCCGCTGAAAGAGCAAGGACTGGTGAGTTGGCAGGTATTTATTTCCGAAAGCCAAGAACGGATGGTTTTGGCTGTGAATGAAGCATCATTGCCGAAGCTGCAAGAGCTGGCAGATATGTTTCAGACGGAATTGACGATCCTTGGTCACTCTGACGACACAGGGATTTTGAAAGTTTGGCATCACGGGGAATTGGTTTGTGAGCTAGATAACTCGAAGCTGCATGATGCGCCGATCCGTCAGTTGCAGGCACGTTTTTTCAAAGCGGAGAGTTTTGAAAAGTTGCAGAAAGACGATGCCGATCTGGCGGGCAGGTTACAGCAGGTATTGGCAGATTTTGCTGTTTGCTCTCGCGAGCCGATCATTCGCGAGTATGACCACAAGGTGCAGGGAAATACGTTACTGGAACCGCTGGCGGGAGCGAGTGGCGATGGTCCACAGGATGGCTCGGTGATTGCGATTGATGGGTCGAGCAAGGCGATGGCGATTGGATTGTCATTGCTGCCGGAATGGGGTAAGACGGATCCTCGTGCGATGGGGCGCGCAAGCATGGATGAAACGATGCGCTCGCTGACGCTCGTAGGTGCCGATCCTGATCAGATTGGTTTGTTAGACAATTTCTGTATGGGCAATCCGAATGACCCCGATGAATTGGGTCGTTTAGTAGAGTGCGTCAAGGGCATTGCTGATGCCGCGGAGGAATTCCAAGCGCCGTTTATTTCAGGGAAAGATTCGTTTTATAATTACTATGAAACAGAAGATGGTCCGATTAATATTCCGGTAACATTTTTATGTAGCGGGATTGGCATTGTGGAGGATCAAGCGCACGTCACAGGCTCGTCGTTACGGCGAGATAATTCGGTGCTGTGTTTGATCGGCGCAACGAAGAATGAACTTGGCGGTTCGGTGTATGCTCGTATTGTCGGGTTCGCTGGACACGAAGTGCCACAGACTGACTGTGCGGGGAATTTGGAAATGTATCGAGCCTTTCACAAAGCACGGAAAGCGGGACTGATTTTGTCAGCGCATGATATTTCCGAAGGTGGCTTGGCTGTTGCGGCGGCAGAGATGAGCTTCTCTGGCAAGGGCGGACTGGAAATTGATCTGGCAAAGGCTTTCGATGGCTTGGCAACGGTAGCGATGTTTAGCGAATCGACGGGGCGTATTTTGATCGAGACTTCGGCAGACGCGGTGGCGGAATTGGCAGAACATTTTGCGGGGTATTCGTTTTCAGTAATCGGAAAAAGCACGGCGGCGCATCGTGACGTTGTGTTTATGCATGGTGGAAATGAGGTCGTGAAGCAATCCGTCGCCTCGCTGAAATCCCTTTGGCAGAAACGTCTTGCTGCGTTTTATTGATGGATGAAATTTGATCCGGTAGATATTTTTGGAGAAGGGATTGGGCATGTTCTAACGCGTGCCTTTGCCTATCTCGGATGTCTATGGATGGGATCTGTGATTGGTTTGATCTCGGTTTTGCAACTAGAGATGTTTTCCGATATTGATGAATTATTTTATCTGATTCTTTTCGCTCCTGTTT
>CAMAYN010000277.1 GCA_945862285.1 Akkermansia muciniphila
ATTGGCACACAGAATGTCAATTCAGGCGATAAAATCTTCAATAGCCGCATCGGTGGCGGTAGCACCACCAACATGACCCTCAAGGGACTATCGATCACTAATTCCTACGACTTAGTCATCTACTCCGACTGGTGGTGGAGAAATGGCGACGCTCTACCCATCACTCAAACATCAGGCACAGGTCTCTCTGGAACGTTTTTTCTCAACCGCATCCTTGGTGGCACTAACGGAACTTTACCTGCACTCACGCGTGACACTAATGCAGCAAATGTTACGACAGGCACAGGAAACATCGGCAATTGGATGCGCGTCAATGAACTGACTCCCAGCCTCGCTGGCGAACTTTCCTTTCGTCTTACCGATGGCAATAATACACCCTTCAACGGCTTTCAGCTCATCGCTACGCCCATTCCGCCCAAGGCCGATATTCTTAGTATGAGCTTAGCCTCGAACCCACCATCTCTGCAAAATGCCTTGATCTCTGGAACGACAGCTACAATAACCGTTCCCTTCGGCACTGATGTGACCAACCTTGCCCCTACCTACACGTTGTGGCCTGGGGCGAGTTGCACCACACCTTCTGGCACAGCGAGAAATTTCACCACACCACAAACCTATACCGTCACTTCTTCGGATTCCCTTGTGACGCAAATCTACACTGTCACCGTGGTCGTCGCTGCTCCGTTACCGGAATTTACTTTATCCGCTCCAGCGAATTGGGATGGTCGTAGCAGCATCGCCGTGCAGCCTGTCATTTCTAATCTCGCGCTTCTACAAGCGAACAACGGCACAAACTTTTCTTACGATTGGAGCGCGACGGGAATCGCCGTCACACAAACAACCTCACCTAGCGTTATGACGCTCACTCGATCCCAAGGAAACGGCACTCTCACCGTCACTCTAAGCATGACAAATGGCACATTGCCTGTTACTAGTAGCACCACCATTAATGTCCAGCAGCCCGCTACGGATCCATGGATCGAACGCACACCACTCGCAAATGAAAAACCCGTAGCAAGTCAGTTTTTTGCCCGCAATCCCTTCACGAATCTGGGAACGATCTATTATCGCGGTACACAATCCGGCACACCAACGGATGTGTTTCTGAAAATCTATCGCACCCCATCTGGCGGTGTCGAATCTCTCTACAACTCGCTACGCCAAAACCTTACGGGTGGTGCCTATGATTTCACTGCCACCATCGAAGCAGGACTGTTTACTTACCGCGTCGAATACGGCACCCGCACCGGCAGCACTGATACCGTCGTCGCCACCGTCAATAATCTTCTCTGCGGTGACGCCTTCATCATCGAAGGGCAATCCAACGCCCAAGCCACGGATACAGGAACGAACACTGACCAACTCAACACGAGTGACCCTTGGGTGAAAACCTATGATGCATCGCTGGGCTGGGGACCCGCTTATGCCAAACCACTCAGCCCGCAATGGGGAAGTAAAGTGGGCTTCTGGGGGATGAAATTGGCCCAGGATTTAGTCGTTCAGCATTCGATCCCGATCTGCCTTATCAATGGAGCCGTGGGCGGAACTTTCATCGCGCAGCACCTCCCCAACCCATCGAATCGCACTCTTCCAAACGGCGACGAAACGATCTACGCTAATCTGCTCAATCGCGTGATTGCCGCGCGTTTGACTCACGGCATTCGCGGTATTTTCTGGCATCAAGGCGAAAGCGATTCCGACACCTTCGGCCCGCCCATCGAACCAGATCATTTGTTCTATGAACAGAATTTCCTCGCTATGTCCTCCGCTTGGAAACTAGATTTCCCAAACTTCCAACGCTACGTCACTTTCCAAATCGCACCGAATCCATGCAGCATTAACAAATTCGACCGCGAAGTCCGTGAAGTCCAACGCCAACTTCCCCGACTTTATTCGAATATGAGCATCGTCAATTCCATCGCCGTCCCAGGCTATCTCGGCTGCCACTACACGAAGGCTGGCTATGAAAATTTAGCAGCTCGTGTACTGCCCGTGGTCAGTCGCGATTTTTACGGCATCGCTCCCACGACTCCAGTGACTCCTCCCAATCTTGTTAGAGCCTCCTTCACAAGCTCGGCACGCAACGCCATTGCCCTGCAATTCGACCAAGCCATGAGCTGGAGCAATTTCTCCCTGCCGAACTACTTCATTAACGAGTTAAACAACCTCGTTACCTCAGGTAGTGTCGCAGGAAATGTAGTAACCCTTCAACTCTCTGCCGCTGTGTCGGAAAATTCTACCATCGACTATGTTCGATCATCATGGAATTTCCAAGAAAGTGTCTCCACTCTACTCTTCGGCGCCAACGCCCTGCCTGGAGGCATCGCGAACCCTGCACTCACTTTCGCCAACATATCAATTAGCGCTGCGAATCCCTACCAATCATGGCTCAATTCGAAAAAACTCAGTGGCATGGCGGGCGCAGGGGACGCCGATCCTGATGCAGATGGATTGAAAAACGCTCTCGAATTCGTTCTCGGCGGCGAGCCAAATCCAGCAAACATAGGCTCCCATTCTAGCAGCCTACTGCCCACTTCATCACGCAATCCATCGGGTGACTTAATTTTCTCCTTCAAAAGAAAACGTGAGTCCATCGGCGTGGTCGATCTCTCCTTTGCTTGGTCGCACGATCTCACATTTCCAAGCATCAACTCCCTCCCCATCGGCACCGCTAACTCATCCTTCGATGGAGTAACTGTGAGCGTCAATAGCTTCGATGCGAATACGGAAAACATCGTCGTAACAGTGCCTGCATCTAAGGCGATAAACGGGAAATTGTTTGGAAGACTCGTCGGGGAAATTCCATAATCGACTTTCACCCTTGCTTTTTTTACCTGTAAAAACCACAGAAGCTGATCGCTCGTGTTCTATATTCATCTGGTTTTTTGCTCGTTATTACTAGGGTTGTGGAAATTAATTACGCCTTCTGAGGGTATTGACCCAGCATTATGGAGTGACCACCACTTTGAGACGGGCAAATTTTTTCGTATCGGGTGCTTGTGGCACGCTTAGAGTGACCGTGTCGGTGCCATTACCGTTATTTGTTACTGTCACACCT
>CAMAYN010000278.1 GCA_945862285.1 Akkermansia muciniphila
GGTGCGCCATATTCGGTCTCTAACCGATATTGCAACACCTCAAATTGCAAGGGCCCCACCGCGCCTAACAAGGGCACGCGTTGCATGCTTGTCGGAATTTCAAAAGCTTGTGCCAAACCTTCTTTCAGCAGTTGATCCAAGCCCTCGCGAAAGCGCTTAAACTTTTCTGTGCCGATGCACTGCACGTAACTAAAACATTCCGGCGGGAAGCGTGGGATTTCGCGATACTGCAAACCCGCATCCACAGCAATCGTATCGCCGACATGAAAATCATAATTTCCCACCAGAGCGACCACGTCGCCAGGGTAGGCATCGTCCACAGTTTCGCGATCCTGAGCAAACATTCGTTGACTATTCGAGAGTCGAATTTTTTTACCAATTCGGGTGTGCGTCACGTTCATATCGCGCTCAAAGACACCGGAAACGACGCGCACGAATGCCGCACGATCCCGATGTTTCGGATTCATGTTCGCTTGGATTTTAAAAACAAATCCCGAAAAACTTTCCTCCTCTGGGGTAACTTCTCGCTCGCCGGCAAAGCGCGAGGCAGGTGCGGGCGCGAGTTTCAAAAAGGCATCTAACATAAACTGCACACCGAAATTATTCATCGCCGAGCCAAAGAAAATCGGCATCTGCTTGCCATCGAGAACGGCTTGCATTTCGAGCGGTTCTGTCACCATGTCGAGCAGTTCGATGTCGGCACGAGCTTGTTCCAGCACCAATTCATCCACACTGCTGGTTAATGCCGGATCATCGATTCCACCGGTCTTCACGGGGGAGCGATACGCGCCGTGTGCCGTGCGTTCAAATAGATGCACTTCACGATTTTCGCGATCATAAATCCCCCGGAACCGCGGACCATCGCCCAGTGGCCAGTTGATCGGGCAGGGAGCGAGTCCCAACACTTTTTCCAATTCATCGATCAGTTCCAGCGGCGCGCGGGAGGGTCGATCCATTTTATTGATAAAAACAAAAATCGGCACACCACGCTTTCGGCATACTTCGAAGAGTTTCAGTGTTTGAGCTTCGATGCCTTTCGCGGCATCCACCACCATCACGGCGGAATCCACCGCTGTCAGCACGCGATACGTATCCTCCGAGAAATCTTTGTGTCCCGGCGTGTCTAACAAATTCACACAACAACCGCCGTATTCAAATTGCAGAACCGTGGATGAAACGGAAATGCCCCGTTGTTTTTCCAAGTCCATCCAGTCACTCGTGGTGCTGCGTTGAGAGGCGCGCGCGGTGACGCTTCCTGCCAACTGCAAGGCACCGCCGTAGAGCAGTAGCTTCTCGGTCAGCGTAGTTTTTCCGGCATCGGGATGGGAAATAATCGCAAAGGTGCGTCGGCGCGCCGTTTCGCGAAGGCGCGTGTTGGAATCAATTTCGGACATGGACGGGCGCAGGCTGATTCTTTCCACCGCAATTGGCAAGGCGAATGACAAGCGAATGGTTTCTGTGAATGTTTTTACTTTATCCAAGTGAGACCATAGATGGTTGCCCAGCTTCCGTCGTGACAACGCTAACAAAATTTATCCTCCTTGATCTCCCTTGAAACTGTAAGATACACAGTTTTCGTGAATATGATCTTGCGGCAAAAATTAACGCTTTCCCAAGCGCTACTCCCGCTACCTCCTGCTTGCCCTTTGAGCCGCACCACACTTCGGCATCTTGTGAAAATTTCCTCGCAAGGAACAAAATTAAAGGCGCAAACTATAAAACTGAAGCCGCAAGGAACAAAATTTTACCCGCAAGCTGAAAAAAACTATGCTTCCCATAAAACAACCCTTGCTGCCTACAAAGCAACCTCCGCTGCCTGCATCGCACCCAACGCTAGCAACAAAACAACCCCTGCTGCCTACAAAGCAAACGCCGCAAACTTCATTCCACCCTCGCAAGCCACAAAACAATCCCAGCTCCCCACAAAAATACTCAATCCACCCCGAAAATCGGCTTTTCGCCCCTTGTCATCCCCATCGCAAATCACCAAAAAACACCAAAATCATGATTATCCGCCGCATTTTCACCTTCCCCATCGCCACCCGCGCTCTCCTCTGCCAAATCAACCCCGATGACGACCCTAGAGATGTGACCCTAAACATGTATCTAGTGCCGAGAGTAGGCGAAAAGTCATGACACCATGACAACCTCAACAAAGGCTTGCAATAGCGCTGCTAGATCGACAGGTTTCGGTTTGTACACTAGCTTTCCCAGCAATGAATCCGCTTCTCTTTTCCAGCAACAACGCCACCAGAAATACTGGCCTCATGCCGCACACGCCATGGACGCTACTGTTTCATGGACGCGGGACGGATGAGCGGGCGATGCAGCATTTGAATGAAGTTCTGCGCATGTATTGGCGGCCGCTGAGGATCTGCATCGAGCGTCGCGGATTTGGCCCGCACGAGTCGGAGGATTTGACGCAGGATTTCCTCTCGCGACTGGTGCATAAGGGGAGTTTCGGTGATGTCGATCGGGAAAAAGGCCGCTTGCGCTCGTATCTGCTCACCGCGCTGAATCACTTTTTGTCCAACGTGCGGCGGGAACGGTCGGCGCAATTTCGCGGCGGTGGCGTGGCACCGATTTCTCTCGATGCCAGCCACGAGGACGGCGGCGTGAGTGAAATGGTAAGTGAGGTTTCGGCACATGAAGACTTTGACCGCGAGTGGGCCATCGCAATGATCGGCAATGTGATGGATGAACTGCGGGCAGAGTTTGTTGCCCAAGGAAAGGCGGAGTTGTTTGATGCTCTCAGCCCCGGCCTCATGCCCGCTGATGCAGCGCTAGAAATCGGCGATCTTGGGAAAAACATTGGCCTCAATGCCGGCGCCACCCGCGTTGCGATGCATCGTTTGCGCCTGCGCTTCCGTAATTTACTCTATCGCCACGTCGCCGCGACTGTCGGCAGCGAGGAAGAGATCGAAGATGAAATCCGCTCGCTCATTCTCTCGCTACGCCATCATTAAATGAATGTATCCCACACATCTCCCATGGATGCAGAAGCTGCCGCAAGCTTGCTGGAGGCAGCCTT
>CAMAYN010000279.1 GCA_945862285.1 Akkermansia muciniphila
CCGAAGTCAAAAAGCTCATCGCCGGTCCTGGTGTTTACATTTGCAACGAATGCGTGACGCTGTGCGTTTCCATTTTGGATAAAGAATTTCGCACATCGACTCCGCAACAGAAGTCGCGCCAGAAGTCCATTCCTACGCCGATGGAACTACGCACCCACCTTGATGAACACGTGATTGGTCAGGAGCATGCGAAAAAAGTTCTATCCGTCGCCGTTTACAATCATTACCAACGCCTTGCTCAGCCCAAAGGCAGCCAAAGCAAGGAGTATGCTGGCGTGGATATCGAGAAATCAAACGTGCTCCTACTCGGCCCCACAGGATCAGGAAAAACGCTGCTCGCTCGCTCGCTGGCGAAAATGCTCGACGTACCATTTTGCATCGTCGATGCCACGACCCTGACCGAAGCGGGATACGTGGGTGAAGATGTCGAAAACATCGTACTGCGCTTGCTACAAGCCGCCGAATTTGATGTGGAACGGGCCGAACGCGGTATTATTTATGTTGATGAAATCGATAAAATTGGCCGCAAAACAGAAAACGTCTCCATCACCCGCGATGTCTCTGGCGAAGGTGTGCAACAAGCTCTGCTAAAAATTCTTGAGGGCACTGTTTGCAACGTCCCACCCCAAGGCGGACGCAAGCACCCACAACAGGAATACATTCAGGTTAATACCGAAAAAATTCTCTTCATTTGCGGCGGAGCATTCGTCGGATTAGAGGAAAAAATTCGTCGTCGCCTTGGCAGCAACACTCTTGGATTTCATACGGGCGATGCTAAGTCGGCCACCATGGATGAAAAAATTCCGATCTTGGAACAAACCCTGCCAGAGGACTTGTTGCAATTTGGCCTAATTCCAGAATTTATCGGACGTCTGCCAGTGATTTCTTCGCTGCGCAAACTCACCGAAGAAGAATTGATCACCATTCTCACCGAGCCGAAAAATGCCTTGGTCAAGCAATACGCCAAACAGCTTTCCCTCAACAACGTCAAGCTCAACGTATCGAAAGACGGCCTCAAGGCCTTTGCCGAAGAAGCCATCAAACGCGGCACTGGAGCACGGGCACTACGATCGATCTTCGAGCGTGTGATGTTGGATGTGATGTATGAAATTCCGTCCCGCACCGACGTGGAGAGCGTTACGATCAATCGACAAGTCGTCAGCGGCGATAAACCACCCACGCTCAAAAAACGCCGCAGCGACTCCAGCGGTGGCGATGACGATGCCGAAAACGCCGCGTAATTCCGCCACACTCGAGAGAATCACGTCTTGAAATCGCGCGTTTGAAAGGCCAGCCAGCCGATAACAAATACTGTGGCGTTCAACCCGCCGAGGAATACGAAGGATTCTAATACTTTTGCCCAATCGATCTTGTTTTCCATCAAAAACAGCCAGGCACTCATCCGCCATGTAACGAAGTATTCTTCGTAGGGACGGAAGAATGGGAAATTTTGCAAGATCATGTCCACAAACAAAATACTCAAGGTAATGATCGTCGCCGCTGCGGGCTTCATGCGGAAGCACGAAAACATAAAAGCAATCGATGAGATTGTAATCATACTGATGCCCACGCCTAAGGCTCCCAGCCCGAGCCGGAATGCTCCTTCGTTCCAATCAGCATAAGCGGCAAAAATTTTCATCTTCGGCTCCATGATGAACAATCCCCCTTCCCTGCCAACTGCGAGAACGGCCATCAAGTATCCGGTGACTCCGACAAAAAACACAAAACTCACCGTGTAAATCAGCACCGCCGTGTATTTGATCACCAGCAAGCGCAATCGGCTGATCGGACGGGCAAAAATCAAACGCAGATTCCCATCCTCACTTTCCTTCGCCACGATGTCACCAGCGACAAGGGCGAAATAAATCGAGCCTAACAAAAACATGCTAAACACCATGATCGTGAAGGTGATGGTCAGCGAACTGTAAAAAATTTCAAAATCGAGATTGTTACGGTCGAGACTTTGACGCAGGTAATCCTTCGATTTATCGAGCTTGTACACCACGAGGATAACAATCTCCATGAACAGAAACGCGCCATAGCCGATCCAGGTGCGGGGACGAGCGAAGAGTTTGCGTAGCTCGCCGCGAAGTTGTGTGAGAAACATCATAATGTGGAAGAATTCGTGCTTTTCCAAGCGTGGCGGAGTTTTTCGACTTCTTGGAAGAAGTAGTCCATCTCCTGCGGGTTTTTGATTTTTTTAGTAGAAGCAGGAAGGTTTTGGTAAATCGCTTCCAGTGTCATGCCATACCATGCCGCATCGTTGAAATCATGAGGCATGGGAAACAATCCCACAGCGGCATCATTCTTGGTCGTGAGTTCCATAATGCGCCGCAGCAGTGGATTCACATACACCTCGCTGGTGGATTCTTTCACCTCGCGCTTGCTCGCGTGTTGCGCCGATTTTTGTGCTTTTTTGAATCGCTTGTCTGCGAGTTTTCCTGAGATGCCGCCGATGACTTTTTGTGAAACCCAGCTGCCGATGTCGGGCACGACAGCGCCTGCCATAACGGCCATTCCCGCAACGGGATTTACCAAGGTGAGCAGGCTACCCGCGATCAACATGCCGCCGCTGATTTTATTTCCCGAGTCGTCAATGGTCTGACCCAATTCTTGTAAGGTAAGCTCGGCAGCCGATAGCGGAATATCTCTCGGGATCTTAGAGGCAACGATGTCCTGATAGACCAGTTCTTTCATTCGCGTCATGGCCGATTCAGCGCCAACGTGAAAGACCCGATGCTTCTTCCATTCCTGCTGATGATCCGCGCCGACGGGGAATGTTTGCATCACATACAAGGATTCATTTGGTAGATTGGGAAAAGCGGGAATCAAAAAATAATGAATCACTTGCCTTTGTTCCTCGCTTTTATGAAACAGACCAATTAAAGAAAATCGGCTCGCCAGTCCGCCTATGGTGGTGCTTACATCTTCGATTTTATTTTGCAATGATTGCCAGCCTTGCTGCCCTTGCTCTATGGCTTGATGTGCCATTTGTTTGATTTTTTCGTTCATGCTTGGGCGGCT